>PFUL01000016.1 GCA_002790095.1 Elusimicrobia bacterium CG_4_9_14_3_um_filter_62_55
GCGCGGCGCGCCCCTCCCGTTAAATTTATCTAGAAAAATAGATAAACTTTTAAGGCATGGGAAAACTCCACGCATTGCCGCTGCGATTGAGACGAGCGCTGAACAAGCTCACGCTCTTCGCCCGCGACGCTCCTGCGGAAGCTGCGCGGACCGCGCCGGGACAACTCCTTTGGGCCGCGCGCGTGAAAATCGGAATGAGCCAAACGGAAGCGGCAGAGCGAGCGGGCATGGCGCAAACGCATTGGCATGCGCTCGAGTCGGGAAAGACGGACGCTCGCCTGTCCACTTGGGAGCGCGCGTTTAAAGCGCTCGAGTGCCAAGTGCTGATTCTCCCGAAACCGCGCCGTCACCTCGGGGAATGGCGCGCCCGCCGAATCCTCGAGGGGATATACGCCGCCAAGAGCGTCCCCACCGAATCGGGGGATTAAATGGCCGACGCGATCTTCGAATACGTCGATAAGAACGAAAAGACCCACAGGGTCGACGACATCTACAAGGTCCCGGAAGAATACCGGGGAAACGTCCTCGTGATCGGCGTCGAGGAACAACCCAAGAAAGACGGGAAGGACACGACGACCGGCCAGCAGGCCGAGGGCGGGATTGATTTCGGCGGTTTTGATCTCCATAACTTCAATCCGCCGAAGTCGTCCTACGTCGTTCTCATCGCCGCGATCCTCTTCCTCCGGTCGAAAAACTACCTGTTTAAATGCGTGCTCGGCGGCTCGATCTGCCTGTGGGGCGTCTACTACGGCGGGCAATGGTTCGCCCAATCGGAATTCATGAAGACAAGCGTGGATCAGATGGCCGAGGACGGCAGAAAAAATCCGCTGATCAACCGGGACAAGCCGAAGAAGCCCGCGCGCGCCGCCGCGCGATAAGCAGCAGAGACAGCGTCGCGAGCAGATAGACGCTCGCGACGAATCCCCGCCCGCCGGGGAAGTCCAGCACAAAGCGCATCACGACCGTCCCCGCCAGCACGGTGAGCGCGGCCCGGGAGAATTCCCCTTCTTCGGGGAACGCGACGGACATCGCGGCGAGTAGTCCGGGGATCGCCCACAACGCCTCGGAACCGTGCGTGTAGGGCTGAACCCAAACCGCGAAGGCGACCGTCAGTAGGGACTTCTCCTCCCAGCGCAAACGCGACCGCCAAAGCAGAACCGCTCCCGCGGCGAAGGCGACGGCAGAAGCGGTCCGGAACGCGCCGAAAGGGCCCGTCGCGGGGAGAACGCCGATCCAAGGCTCTTCGCGCAGGAAAAGCGCGATCCGGTAGGCGCCCGCGGCCAAGCTTTGATTCCCGGAATACAGGACCGTCCCTCCGATTTCGAAAATGCGCGAGACATAGTCCCCCACTTCCGAAAGAGGGCGAAACCCCAACGCATAGACCGCGTACACCGCCGCGTTGAGTCCCGCGGAGACGGCGAGCGCGATCCATTTGCGTCCCGCGGCGAGACAGGCGGCCGAAACCAACCACCATTGGGGCTGTACGCCCAAAAGCGCCAGCGCCGCCCCGCCGGATTTCTGCTTGCCCCGGGACACGAGGGCGATCCCGCCGATACAAGCGGCCAAGGTCATCCACACGACGCGATGAGTCCAAAAGGCGTTGTCGGCCGCGGGAGAGGCGAACAGAATCGCCGGCGCCAGCAGAATCGGAGGCCCGTAGCGGTCCCGTCCGAGCAGGGAAAAGAGCAAAAGCGCGAACACGACAAGCGCGGAGGACCACACCCGGTAGGCGAGCAGCGGATTGCCGGGAAGGAGCGCGAAGGGCGCAAACACAAACGCCATCTGCGGAGGATACAGCCAGGCGTGCTCTTTGGAAGGGAACGGATTCTCCCCGCCGAGCAAAGGACGCAATCGGGCTTGGTAGGC
Source organism: Elusimicrobia bacterium CG_4_9_14_3_um_filter_62_55 (assembly GCA_002790095.1). Lineage (GTDB taxonomy): Bacteria > Elusimicrobiota > Elusimicrobia > UBA1565 > UBA1565 > UBA1565. Next base: position 1,867 of record PFUL01000016.1, read on the forward strand.
TTCAGGGTCGTAGGGGTTTTCCCCCGCCCAATACGCGCCGGTTCCCGCGTAGTAATACACGAAGTCCTCAGGAGAAACGTTTCTTAAAGACCGGGCGCCTTGGAAAGAGAAGTACCCGGTCACGGCGACGCCGATGACCCAGCACGAAATCCAGAACCCTCCGAGGCTCTTCACCGCCTTAGCTTATGATAAATTGAACGGGTGAACCGACCGAGCGTTATCGCGAGGAAGTGCCGCATCCGCACGCTGTTGGGAAGCGGTCGACTCGGCAGCGCCCTAACCGCGTTCGCGGTCGTCGCGATCCTCTTCGGCGTCCTCCAGAAGATTGCCTTCACGGGCGGCCAGAGCTTCGAATTCTGCCACTACGGGGAGATCGGGCGCCGCTTCTCCGCGGGAGAGGGCTACCGGACCGGCGTTTTCTTTCCCGCGGAAATCGCCGTTCTCGACGCTCGAAAATCCGCGCCCGTCACGGGGCCCGGCCCCGTGCTCTCCCGTTTCCCGCTGCACGCGGCGTTGGTCGCGCTCTCGGTCAAGGCGTTCGGAGCGCGCGACGGGGCGGTGCTCGCCGTTCAAGGCTTTGAACTGGCTTCGGCCGCGGCGGTCGCCGCGTTCGTATTTTTCCCCTTGGCCGGCGGCTGGGGGGCGCTCGCCGCGGCGCTGCTCTTCGCGCTCAGCCCATCGGTGCTGCGCGGCTTCGCGTTCTGGGGCTATCCCGACGCGCTGTTCGCCGCGCTGCTGCTCGCGTTTAACGACGCTTGGCTGCGCAATCGCTCCGCCCGTCTCTTGGGCGCGCTCGCCGGCCTCGCGTGGCTTGCCCGTCCGAACTTTCTGCTCTTTCTTCCGGTCTACGCGCTGCACGCTTGGAGGCGCGCGCCTCGCAGCGAGGAGACCTTTCTCTATTTCGGCCGCGCCGCGATCGCGCTGTTGATGGTGGTCTTTCCGTACTGCGTCTATCAGCTTTTCTTCGCGGGTTCGCTGCTTAATCCCAACTTCATCTGGAATCTGGCCGACGGCATTCTCGTCGAGCGGCCCGGCTGGCATTATTTCCGGATTTTTTCCCTCGGGGATTTCGGGTTCGCGCACGCTTTGCCGCTGCTGGTGAAGGGGGTCTCGGGACTTCTGCGAACGCTCGGCGCGATTCCCACACTGTGGCAGATGTCGCTGCTGCTCCCCTTCGCCGTGTTGGGCTTTTACCGCTGCCGGGAAGCGCGCGGATGGTTCCGGCTCAACGGCGCGCTGCTCGCGCTGCAGATCGCCGTGTTCTCGTTTTTGCGTCAGGAGAATCTCGGCGGAGTCGCGGCCGGACGGTATTACCTGTGGTTCGCGCCGACGCTGGCGCTCGCAGCCGTTCTCGGAGTCCGGGAACTCGCCGCCCGATTCCATCGGGAGCGCGAGGCGCTCGCCGCGCTTGTCCTCGCCGCCGGAATCGTTTACGCCTTTTATTTCCGGATGCCAGACCCGGGCTTTGGACACCCCGCGGGGCATCCGAGAAACTGGCCGGAAATCGCGGCGCTGCGGGCCTCCGGCAACGACACCTTCGTCGCGACGAATATCCCGGCGCATCTGGGCTGGTACGCCGGAAAGCGCGCCGTGCTGGTTCCCGATTCGGAAGAGGGGTTCGAGCGCTTGATGAAGGCCGTCCCGGTCGGCTCGGTTTTTCTCTCGACCTTGCGCATCGGAGAACTCCCGGTGCTTCCGTTTTGGCTGGAACTGCTCAAGGACAAGGGGAAGACCGATTCCTTCTGTAAAAACCACGGTTTCCGCATCCTGCACGCCGACCCCTCCGGCCTGCTGCTGATCCGTTCCGTTGCCCAGCCTTAAAGTGCTTCCAAATCCGCCCGCGAGAGTTCGGCGGGACCGGGCGCGCGGACGGCGGCCGAGCCGCAGAGGTTCGCGAGCTTCAGCGAACGCTCCAGAGACCAGCCCTCGGAAAGCCCGAACGCGAAACCGGCGAAGAACGAGTCCCCCGCCCCGGTCGGGTCGACCGCCTCGACCGGGTAGCCGGCGACCTTTAACTCCCGGTCCTTCCCATAGTACACGCAGCCCTTTCGTTCCAGCGTGACGATCACGCCGACGCTTCGGCGAAGCGCTTCAATGTCGAGAAATTTCGATTCCTCTTCGTTGGCCTTCAGGAAATTCAGACGGCTCGCGGTCTCCGCGAACCCGGTTTCGGACAACGGAAGCAGACGCACCCGCCCTCTCTCATCGATCGCGCGAAGCAGCCCCTGCGCGTCGGCCATGAGGATCTCCGAACGATCGCGCATCGCCGCGAAGGTCTCCGGGAGAATCTCCCCGGCGACCGCGCAGGCCAGCGACAACTCGGAGCGCTCGGGAAGTTCCTCCGGTCGAATCGGCGCGCACAGCGCGTCGAACGACTCCTTGCGCGCTCCCTCGCGGTAATCATCAACGCAGGAGGTCGTCCGGCGCCCTTCGGCCACCCGAGCGGGCCGCGCCGCCGCGCCCTCGTAGGCGAAATCCTCGCCGACCTTCGCGAGCACCTCGAAATCGGCGTCCAGCGCCGCCAGCACTGCTCCGATAAAAAACGAGGAGCCGCCCGCCCAACGATGAGTTCCGCGCCGGGTATGAACGGTGTCGTGACAGTAGTTTCCCACGACAAGAAGTCTCGCCATCAGGAAAGCCTACCCTAATAGAGGCCGGGCTTGACACTCCCATAGAGGACGCCTACTCTTACCGGATGGACGTCCTCATCTTCGACGACGACCCCGCCCAAGCGGAACTCCTGACCGAAGCGCTGCGCGGCAAGGGGTACAGCACCGAACAACACTACAACGGACAAAACGCCCTTCTCGAAATCAAGCGCCAACGCCCCCGCCTGGTCGTCGTCGACGTCATGATGCCCATGATCGACGGCCTGACGGTCTGCCGCTCGGTGAAAACCAACCCCGAAACGTCCTCGATCCACGTCGTGATCACCTCGGGGAAGCGCTACAAGCAAGTCCAAGACGAGGCCTTTTTGTGCGGCGCCGCGGCTTTTTTCGGGAAACCGATCGATTTGGGAGGGTTTCGGGCCAAGATCGCCCAACTCATCGGCGCACCGGGCGCGCCGACCGCCGGCCCCGCGCTCACCCCGCGCCCCGCCGCGTCGATGGGGAAGATCTGGGGCGCCGTTTCCTCGGGAGACCGCCCGCAGCTTTCGCTGCCGACCAGCTGCGTATCGGTGGACCTCGGGCCGCACCTGCTCATCCTGGACGCCGGAACGGGAATGCGGCCGTTGGTCGCGAACAAGCAAAAGCCGATCGAAAAGCAGCTCTGGCTGCTCCTCTCAAACTATCAACCGGACCGGATCGCGGGTCTGGAGCACCTGAACCGCGCGTTCGGCGAGGCGTACACGATCAATATCGTCGGACCCAACGATCACCGGGAACCGCTGCAGCAAATCCTCAACCGGGGGCTCTATAAGGGCGGCGCTCCCCGCGCCGCGATCCAGGTTTTCGCGGTCTCGGAATCGAAGTTCAATTTGTGGGCCGGCGTGCGGGCCTCGGCGATCTTCACGCTGAATCCGCGCACGGCGCTCGCGTACCGGATCGATTTTCAAGGCCGGGGCATCGTCTACTGTCCGGACAACGAGTATCCGCTGGTCGATGATCCGATCTCCGACGACTTTCGGATCAGATTCAAGTCCTTCGCGCACGGCGCCGAAGTGCTGATCCACGACGCCCGCTACCTGGACGCCGACTTCCCGACCTACAAGGACCGAGGCCATTCCTGCCCGAAAGCCGCGGTTCGCGCGGCGACGGACGCGGGGGTGCGCAAGCTGATCCTCTTCAACGCGGATTCCCGCTACGGAAGCGAGCATCTGGGCTCCGCGCTGGCGGAACTGCGCGGACGGCTGATCGCCGAAGGCAATCCGCTGGAGATCGACTTCGCCGTCGCCGGTTCCTCGTTTTTCGCCTAGACCGGCAGGTTTCCCTCTCGCGAGGCTCCCTCGCGATCATTCCCGAACGGTAGCCGCCGGAGTTCGGGGCGTCAAGGAGGGCCCAGACCCCGAGGGGACCGATGGCCTAGGCGCGCAGTGTTGACGGTGATCAACCGGGCGCATTGGCGGTCGTCATACCTCCCATAGACCCCTTCCGCGTATCATAGAGGCACGACAAAAACGACCATGAAAACTAAATTTTCCCTCTTTCTCGGACTTCTTCTCAGCGCCTCCTCCGCCTTCGCGGGCGAGTTCAACCTGCTCGGCGACCTCGGCCGCCTCGGCGGGCTTTTTGACGGCAAGCGGGCCGATATTCTCGAAGTGTCCCCCCCGCCGACCATGCCCGCGCCGAACACCGGCGATTGGGGAGTTCCCAGCATTCAAGGCGTCCCGATCGAAGCGTTAAACAAGCATCGCGACGTCTTCAAAGAGATTCAATCCTGCGAGGCGGTCGACTTCATGTACTTCCGCCAGCCGTCCGCCGCCGAAGCCATCGGAAGCCTTTCCGACTGCTTGAGCGCCCTTTCGAAACGCTACGGCGTCGCGATCACGGCCGCGGAAGGAAGGACCGGCATCGTCCTCATGGTCAGCGGACTCATCCCTCCGGGAAGCACCGTAAAATCCGATCTTGCGACGGCGCTGCAGCTTCGCAACGGGAAACTCTTCGGCATCCCCTCGGCGCTGCTCGACCTGGAGCGTCCCGCGTCCGACCGGCAGACCAGTTCGCTTCAGCCGATCGTCGATCGCTGTCCGAACTCCCCCCGTTCCGTGGCCGACGCCGCCGCGTTCGTGGAGGCCTTCGGGAAATGCGTGCGGGAAGCCAAGGGAATTTCCATCACCGCGATGCGCGCCGACGAGAAGGATGGGACGCTCGTTCTAATTTACAGCCGGGACCCGAAGCATCTGATCCGTGAGATGAACGGCGTCGTTCGCGTTCTCACCGAGAACGGCGTCACCCGGCTGCGCGTCCAGGCCCAAAGCGAGTTCCTGACCGACGGCATGCTCGATAACGGGCTCGGCCTCCCCGTCGCGCTTTCCCGCTGACGAACCCGCGATAAGTTTGTTAGCGTCTCCTCAGCAGGAGGAGCTATGGCCGAAGACATCATCAAGCGTCTGCGCGACGCCGCGAAAAGGAACCCCCGAAAAATCGTTCTTCCTGAGGGAGCCGACAAACGCACTCTCGAAGCCGCCGCGATCCTTAAACGGGAAAAAATCGCGGAGCCGATCGTTTTAGGCACGGAACCCGTCGACGGCGTGACCGTCATCGACCCCGCCTCCGACTCGCGCAGGGAACTTTACGCCGAGAGCTTCTACGAAAAGCGCAAGCATAAGGGAATCGAAAAAGCCGACGCGCTGAAACTGATGGACGACCCGATCCATTTCGGCACGATGATGCTGCACCACGACCACGTCGACGGTTTTCTTGCCGGCGCGGCGCACGCGACCGGGGACACGATCCGACCCGCGCTTCAGATCATCAAACCCGCTCCCGGCGTACGCGCGATCTCGAGTTTTTTCATCATGGTCGTCCCCAACTGCTCGTACGGGGACAACGGCGTCATCCTGATGGGAGACTGCGCGATCAACCCGGCGCCGCCGCCGGCGAAGCTCGCGCTGATCGCGATTTCGACCGCGAAGATGGCCAAAGCCCTGTGCGGGATGGAGCCGCGCGTCGCGATGCTCTCGTTCTCGACGCTGGGTTCCGCCGAACACGAAAGCGTCGACAAGGTCCGGGAAGCGGTCCGCATCGCCAAGGAGAGGGCGCCGGAACTCGCGATCGACGGAGAAATGCAGGCCGACGCCGCGCTCGTTCCCGAAATCGGCGGGAGAAAAGCCCCCGAGAGCCGGGTGGCCGGCAAGGCCAACGTTTTGATCTTCCCGGATCTCCAGAGCGCGAACATCGGCTACAAACTGGTGCAGCGGCTCGCGGGCGCAGAGGCGATCGGACCCATCCTTCAGGGATTCGCGAAACCGGTCAACGACTTGAGCCGCGGGGCGTCGGTCGACGACATCGTCAATCTCGCGGCGGTCACCGGCCTCCAGGCCGACGACTCGCTGCGCTGACGGGGGACAAAGGGCTCGTCAGGGCTTTTCGCCCGCCAGCGACTTAACCACGACGACAAGCTCCGCCGGTTCGACGGGTTTGGGGAGATACATCTGAAACCCGGCTCGCAGGGCCGCGGTCCGGTCTTCGACGGCGACCCGCGCGGTCAGCGCGGCGGCGGGGACGCTTCCTCTCCCCGCTTCTCCTCTCTCGCGAATCCGGCGCAGCAGCGAGTGTCCGTCTTCGCCCGGCATCGCGATGTCGACGATCAGTACATGAGGATGCCGGGACTCGAAGAGAGCATACGCTTCCGCCGCGTTGGAGGCCAGCAGGACTTCCGCTTTCGCGTATTCGAGCACCGCCTTCAGCATCGAACGGGTATCCGGTTCGTCGTCGACGACAAGGACGCGCACACCCGACAAATCCGGGAAAGAACCGAACAGGGTTTTCCGGTCCGGAAAACTTCGTTCCGCGGGCACCCCGACCTCGCCGGCCCCCTCGGCGGTGGGCAAGACGACCGTAAAGGTCGAGCCCTTCCCCGGGCCGTCGCTTTCCGCGCGGATCGTGCCGCCGTGCAGCTCGATAATGTGCCGAACGATCGCGAGCCCGAGGCCGAGGCCTCCGTGTTCGCGCGTCAGAGACTCCTCCGCTTGCGTGAATGGATCGAACACGTGCGGCAGATAACTCGGATGCAGTCCCGCCCCGCGGTCCGAAACCCGGATAAGGACCTTCTGCTCCGTCTGCTCCAGGAAAATCTTGACCGAGCCCCCGTTGTCGGAAAACTTCACCGCGTTGGAAACGAGATTCCAGATCGCCTGCTGAAGCCTCTCCGGATCTCCCGCGACGACCGCCGCGGGATCGCGCAATTCGATGGACATGACGACCCCGCGGGCCTGGGCCGCGGGCCTCACGACGTCGACCGCCGCCTGAATCAGCGACGCCGCTTCGATCGGGCGAGTCTCGATGCGTACCTTTCCGGTGACGATGCGCGAAACATCCAAGAGATCCTCGATAATCTGAGCCTGAGCCTTCATATTCCGCTCGATCGCGTCGAGCGCGTTCTCATATTCGGCGCCTTTCATGTCGCCCTTGCGCAAAAGAAAGGTCCATCCCAGCATCGCCGTCATCGGCGTGCGGAGTTCATGGGACAGCAACGCCAAAAATTCGTCCTTGGAGTGGCTCGCGGCCTCGGCTTCCAGGCGAAGCTTGTGCTCGCGGCGCAGATGCTCCTCATCGACGGCCTGCGCCTCGACCCGGTCGGTCACATCGATCGCGATGCCGATCGTTCCGGCCGGCGCGCCTGCGGCGGATTCAATCGGGGCGTAATGCGTTTCCCATACCGTCTTTCCCGTCCGCACCGTCGCGGCGAATTCTTCTCCCTTCAGCGCGCGCGTGAGACTATCGATGATCGGCGCGTTTCCCGCGTAGAGCTCGAAAGCGGAACGACCGAGGACCTCCCCCGAAGACAAACCGAGGTGCTCCAACCCCTTCCCCTCCGAGAGCGTAAAGACCCCGTCCGCGTCCAGCGCGAAAAGAATGACCGGCGCCTCGGAAATTACCCGCTGCAGCCGCAGGGCGGTGGAACGGAGTTCATCCTCCATCGCGTGCTCTCGGGTAACGTCGCGGCAGACTCGGATCAGGCCCGTACAGCGGTTTTTCTCATCAAGCAGAGGAACTTTCAGCGTGTCGAACTCAATGCGCTCCGTCCCGCGCTCAAAAACTTCCCGCGTCCGGACGGTTTTCTTGGTTCGTATCGCCCGCTCGTCGGTCTCCCGGTGGGAAGCCGCCTGCTTTGGAAGGAGGAGATCGTCCTCACGGCGACCCAGGAGTTGCGAACTCTTTTTTCCGAGGAGGCGCGTATAGGCGGCGTTCACGCGCACGAGCCGGCGGGAGGCGTCCTTCAAGCACACGACGTCCGGAATCGCGTCGAGCAGAAGCGCCAGTTCGTCCGCGGCGGAGCGCGGAGATTTCTTAACGGAGGGCTTTTTCTCGGCCGATTTTTTCTTAACGGGCATCGCCGTATTATACCTATAGGACGCGGGTCGGACCGGGATTTGCCGCCCACGTCCGGGCGTCGGCGATCCCGAGGTCGAAAGCCGCTCGGCATTCGTTTGCGTCGAAACGAAAAACCGACACCTCCAGCGGCCGTGAGGGCCGCAGCACGAAAGCGCGAACGCCCAGTTCCTGGAAGCCGAACCGGAACGGTTCGAGGCCGTTCTCGATTTGCGCCTCAAGCAGTTGATGGATCAAGGTCCCGATCAACCCGCGCGGAGAAAACAGGGGCCGTCTCATCTCCCATTCGCTGATGACATTGACGAAAACGAAGTCCCGCACGCCCCGGCGCGCCAAACGGTCTAGAAACAAGCTCGAGGTCACGTGGCCGTCCACCAAAACCCGTGCGGGCAACCCCGGCGTTTCATGCGCGATCCGGGCGGGAGGGAAAAGAAACGGAACCGCCATCGATCCCAGCAGTTTTTCGATCAGGGGCCCCTGCCACGGCCCGGCAGGATCCGGAGAGAATTCGGCCTGAAACGTCTCGCCGTTCGCGACGTCCGAGGACACCGGGTAAAACCAGCAGCGTCGGCTCTTCCGGCAGGACTCTTCCGAGATCACCTCGGAAAGATACTCGCCGACCGACTCAAGCGACCAAAGCCGCGGGGGCCGAAATCCCAACGACCATTTCATAAATCGGGCGCGAGGAATCGAGCGCCAGAGTTCTTGTAGAAGGGGAAGATCGCCTTGGAGATAGGCCGCGCCGTTGATCGCCCCCGCGCTCGTTCCGACCACGGAATGGGCGCGCCATCCCGATTCCTCCGACAGCGCGAACAGCGCCCCTCCCTGCCACGACCCCAGCGCGGCCCCGCCGGAGAGCACGAACGCAAACGGACGCGAACCCAGCGGCGCGTCCTCGAGAGAAGGTCCATCGAAGCGAGAGGCTTTCGCCGCCATCCTACTTCCACCTCCCGACAAGCCACCACGCCGAAAGCGCGATCCCGCCCGCCAAGGCCGCCCCGGCCGCCCCGGCCGCGAAAGGAAAACGGATCGGCGCATCGGGCGGACGCGGCGCCGGCCCGGGTTTCGAAGCCGCCATGCCTCCCGGAGAAACGGCCGCACCGGCCGCCGCGTTCGCCGCGGCTGCGCCGTAGCCGGCGGGATGCAGCGCCGCGGCTTTGGCGATCGCGCGCAGCGCTTCGGCGCGGCGTCCCAGGCGCTCCAGCGCGTACGCGCGCAGTGCGGCCGCGGCGGCGTCGTCGGGGTCCAACGAGAGAGCGCGCTCCGCGCTCTTGAGCGCCTCCTCCGGTTTTCCGCCGTGCAACTGCGCCCACGAAAGCGCTTTCCAGGCGGAAACCCTTCCGGGTTCGAAGCGCAGCGCCTGCAGCGCGGCGCGCTCCGCGTCGGAGAAGCGTTGCAAGCGGTTTAAGATTCGGGCGCGCAATTCGTGCACCCCCGGGTCGGCGGGAGCGAGTTCCGCCAACCGGTCGGCTTCGCGCAGCGCTCCGGCCGGATTGCCCGCCGCGAGCAGACGGCCCGCTTCGCGCACGAGTCTCACGCCGATGCGCCGGTCGCCCTCGGGGGATCGGGAGAGTTTCGGAAACAGCTTCAAGAGCTCCCCTTCCGGAGCGTCGAAGGTAAAACCGTCGAGCGCCAGAGGCGGCAGCGGCCTCCCCCGGTCCCCGAAGGCCGCCGCCGCAGCGATCGGCCCCCCTTCGTCGGGCTTCTCGAGCTCCCCTCCCGCCGTCGCCGTGGACGGAGGAAGCGGCGCGTAGCGCAGGCCGTTCTCCTTCTCTTTTTTGGGAGACAACCCCTCGCGAGGATCCCGGATCGGCCCAAGAGGACTGTTCCGGTAGCCCGCCGGACGACCGTATTGAACCTCTCCCGCGGGAGCGACGCCGGGAGTCCCGGCGATCCCGTCCTCCGCGGTCGGGACCGTCGGCAATCGAATCGGCTCGGCGCCGCCCGCCCGGGAGGACCCCGGTTCCCCGACCCAGTTGTTTTGGTGCACACGCGGGTCGAGCGCCTCTCCCGGCCCCACATCCGGGACGGAAACGCCGTACCGGTACTCGTCTTCCTCCTTCTTCTTGTCCCGGCCCGGGATCGAACGGAATTGGCGCCCGTCCTTGATCAGCAGTTCCTGATTCCACGCCTCGGTTCCCGGTTTCAGGGCGCGCTTCGCCGTTTCCAAGGCGTCCTTCGCTTCACGAAGCGCCTGTTCGGATTGCTCCAACGCGCGCTGAGCTTTCAGGCGCTGATAGTCCGACCCGGAAGAGAGAACCGCTTCGCGCCGGCGCGCGATGTCCTTTTCGATCGCTTCGATGCGTTCCCTTGCCGCATCACGGTCATCCTCGACCGCCGCGTTCGAGCGCACGCCCTGAGCCGAAACGGGGAACGCGAACGCGAAGGCCGCCAGCAGCCAGGCCATCAGTCCCGACGGGATTGAAGTTTCGCGAGCAGGTGAAGGATCTCGAGGTACAGCCAGACCAAGGTCACCATCAGTCCGAACGCCCCGTACCATTCCATGAACTTCGGCGCCCCACGCTCGGCCCCGTTCTCGATGAAATCGAAATCGAGAACCAGGTTGGCCGACGCGATCGCCACGACGAAGAGGCTGAAGCCGATGCCCAACAGGCCGCTTTCGTGAATGAACGGCACGCGCGCGCCGAACATCCGCATCGCGAAATTCACGAGGTAGAGCACGAAGATCCCGCCGGTCGCGGAAAAGACCATCAGCTTGAAGTTCTCGGTCGCGCGGATCCAACCCGACTTATAGGCCATGAGAAGCGCGAACAAGGTCGCGAAGGTCAGGCTCACCGCCTGGATCACGATCCCGGGAAACATCATTTCGAACCGGGCGGAAATGCCCCCGAGCGCGAGTCCTTCGAGCAACGCGTAGGCCGGAGCAGTGAAGGGGGCCCACTCCTTCTTGAAAATCGTCACGATCGCGAAGATCAGCCCGCCGAAGACGCCGACCAGCATCAACCCCTGCACGGAGGCGGCTCCCCCCGTGAAGGCCCGGTTCCACGTGAAGCCGGCGGTAAGCAGAAGGGCCGCCAGGAGCAGTCCGGACTTATTAACCGTCCCGTCGATGGTCATCGGATCGGAGTGAGCCTCCCGCAGCATCCGGGCCGCGTCGAGGAACGTCTTGTCGCTTAAGGTCGGGTTTGCGCTTCGCATCATGGGGATACCTCCAAAATCAGTGTAGCGGGTACAAACGATCTTCACAATCCCGAGCGGCGTCGGCCGCCCAGCGATGCAGCAATCCGCCGACTTTACGCCAATCGCACCCCGCCTCCCGCGGGAAGTTCGGCTTCGTCGAACCATTCGATGCGCATCATCTCATGCGTCCCGCGCGACCGCGAGTTCGGGGATGACGATCAATGTGAAGGTCGACTTGTCGATTTCCCGCCCATGGGAGAACATCGTCACCTCGAGCATCCAGTTGACCTTGTTGCGGGCGGAGTCGAAGGAGGACGGGCCTTCGGGCGGAATTTGAAGCGTCCAATTGCCGCGATACACGCCCGCGCCGTCCTGTCCCGCCCCCACCGTGCCGAGATCCTCGCTGCGCACGACTTCGACGTCGGTCACGGTATCGGTCCCGCGCTGATAGATCGCCGTTTCCTGAAGATACAGCCGGGCGCTCATCATGTCGATCACGCTTCCCGTTTTCGATCCGCGCTGGTATTCGATCGAGAAGGTCTCCCCGCAGCGAACCGGCAGGGAACTCGGCGTCAACATGCCGGGAGAGAATTGATACGCGATCCACAGCGCGCGAATTCCCAACGAAAAGAGGAAAAATCCGACCAGAACAAACAGGATCAAGACGAGATCCAACACCGCATCGCCCCGGGGCGTGGAGAAGAGGATGAACCCAGGGAAGAAAGCGAACAAAACCCCGAACACCATCGGGACAATCGCTCCGGCTGCGGTGTCGCCTTTGTCGATCAGGACGCGCCGCCCGGAACCGGGGACATAATCGGGCTTAGGAAGAATGGATCCCGGGGCCTTCCGGCCGAATCCGCGCAAATTGAAATTGAGTGGAATTCCCATGGCTTTTCGCTTTTGCAGGATAGCCCGGCTTCAAGGAAATATCAAGACGGCTCGGATCACCGTAACTTTTCCTTAATTTCCTTATGTTTTCTTATTCAAGAAATCTTTCATCGGAACCCGCGCGCGATCGGGGTATCCTGAAATCATGAAACGCATCACGATCAGCCTGATTCTTCTCGCCGCAAACGGCCTCGGCACCGCCGAAGCGAACGGCGCCGATATCCCGTCCGAAGTCCGCGAAGCCCTCCGTTCGCTTCCGCTTCCCGAAGTCAAGGCGCTTAAGGCCGTTGAAAAGGCGATGACCCGAGCCGGGAAGGCCCTTGAGGGAATGGTTCCCGTGCCTGATTTGACGGTGGACCTGAAAGGCCGCCGTCTCTCGAAGCATCTCGCGGGCTCCTCTCTCGGCGGACACGGCCGCTTTGACCTGGACGCGGACTACGCGCTCGGCGGCTCGCCGGCCGCTAAGATCTCCCTGCGCGCCCACGGCGCGTCCCTCAACGCCTCGTACGCTTCGAATGGAACGCTGAGCACCGCGATTTCCTTGCCGCTCGGTACGCGGCAGAATCTGCAGTATACGCTCAGCCGCGCGGCGCACGTCGACCACCGGGTCAGCTGGAACTTCTCGCTGCCGCTCTAAAGCGGCAGCGTCATCCCGATCCCCGACGCCTTCGCCTTCCGGTAAATCCTCAGCGAATCGGGCGTATCAGGCGTAAAAGTAATGGAATCCCTTTCCCCGAACGTTTTGAATCCGGTCGGCGATCACGGTCGGAAGCTTCTTTTTAAGATTCAGAACGTGGGTGTCCACCGTATGGTCGACCGCGACGGTTCTCCAAAGCTTGGACAGAATCTCCTTGCGGCTGATGACGCGATCCCGATGCTTGACCAAGTAGTGCAGAAGCTCGAATTCCTTCGGGGTCAGACGCGTGAGCGGCATCGACTCGAACCAGGCTTCCCGAGTTTCGAGCATCAAGGTCAATTCGCCGAGCACGATCTTGGTCCCGCCGCCGGATTCGAACTCGACCCGGCGCAAAAGCGCTTTCACCCACTGCATGAATTCGAGCGGGTGCACCGGCTTGACCAAATACTGGTCCGCGCCCGCCGAAAGACCGGTCAATTTCGCCTCAAGCTGGCCCTGGGCGGTCAGCATAATCACCGGGGTCTTCGCTTTGCCCGAACCGGAGCGGATCTTCCGGCAAACGTCGAACCCGTTGCCGTCCGGCAATTGGATGTCGAGCACCACCAAATCGGGTTCCTGGGTGACGAACAGCTGGAAGCCGCGCTCGGCGCTGTCCGACTCGATGACGCGGAAACCGTCCAGCGCCAGGCTGTCGCGCAGCATGTGGCGAATCTCGTTGTCGTCCTCGACGATCAGCACCGTTTCCTTAGTAGGTTCCGCCACCCCGAGAGTATAGCGGAGATGGTAAAGAATCGGTAGTTGGCCCATAGGGCCTATGAAGAACTGGGCCTGTTGATTCTAGTCAACCCGGTGCCAGACCTATAAGCTGTTAGGTATGAGGTCCCGGATCTTGCTTGCCATGGGGTTCACCGCGCTGATCGCGGGCGCTCCCTGCGTCTCGGCCGAGACCCCTGCCCCCGCGGAAAAGCCGGAAGCGTTTCATCTGTACATCCACATCTCGCCTCAAACGGGCGCCGCCGCGGAAGCCGAAGAGGCGCGCCGTAAATCCCTGTCTCAAAAAATCGAGGCGGCACTGCGCGAAAACGAGGAAAAGGAAGTCCTGGAAGGCCGCTTGGAGCAGCCGCTGGACGGCCACCAGGTCATCCGCTGGACGGTCCAGGCGTGGACCCCCAGCCAGGCGCAGAAGAAGGTCGAAACCGCAAAAAAGCTCTTTAAGCCCGAGGACAAGATCTCGATCGTCCTATCCCCGATCGAACGCCGAACCGTGGAACTCCGGGATCCGACCGAGATCGCTCAAAAACTAAAGTCCGACACAGGAGCCGTGCACGAGTGGTACCGGGAACGCTTCGGCCCCTCGTTCCCGCGTGAACTTTTGACTTCTGAAAACGGCGGCGCCGCGTTCGACCTCTCCGCCGTCCGCGGGGCGTCCCCCGGCCTCGACGCGGCGGGCGTGTTGTTCGACGCGACCGGCCGCCCGCGCGGCGCCGGGGACATCGAGAAGGCGATCGCCCTCGCCCGCGCCAAACCGCGCTCCGAATCGACCACCGATCCCGCGGTGAAGGCCCCCCCGCCCCCGCTGCAGCATGACGGCTTCGTTTTGAGGTCGGCCGAAGACGCCGAAACGCAGGATGTTTTGCGAGGCCTGATCTACGCCTCCCGCGGTTATGAGGGCGGATTTCAAAAAGGCAGCGGGCTGTACGGGCCGATGGGCCTGAGCAAGGCCACGTTCAAGTGGGCGGTGAAGGAAGCGACGCCCGAACAGCGGAAAATTCTCGAAAAGGGCGTCTACGACGACGAAGCGAACATCCTCGCCGGTTCCATCATTTTCGATCGCCTCAAATCTCAATTCGGCGGAAATCTGAATCGCGCGGTCGCCGCGTTCTATGTGGGAGCCGGCAACGTCCGCAAGCACGGCGGCATCCCGCCGGACGCGAAGAACTACCTCGGCCGCTTCCAGCTCGCCCATCAACAAGGCGTGCGCCGCGCCATCGAACCGACCTCCCCCCGCGTCGCCCGAAAAATCGAGCCGGAAAAGCCCGTTTCCCCGGTCGACGCGATTTTGCGCCGCATTCGCGAGGAGGGCACCGCGGTCGTCCGCGGCGAGCCGCCGACCGGCCGCCGCGACTCGTTTAGAAACGTTCCGAAAGCTTTGGTTGAGGCGATCCGCTCCGAAGCGACCACCGGAAAGTGGCAGACCAACCCGAACGCGCTGGTCGCGCTTTCCGAAGCAGAGGGAGGCGTCAACGCCGGCACCTCCCACGCGAACGCCCGGGGCGTGCTGCAGATCACGCCGGAAACGGCGCTATGGGAATGCGGGCTCTCCCGCGCGGAACTCGCGAACCGCGAAAAGAACATCGCCTGCGCCGAGAAGGTCTTTGCGCGGCGCCTCGACCGCGCGGACGGCGACATCGTTTTGGCCTGGGCGCTTTACAACACCAAGGTGAAGTGGCACGACGCGATGATCCGCGAGAAGCGGGTCGCCAACATCAAGGAAACGGTCCGGCATGTGACGCGCGCCGCCTATCGCTATTACCAGTTGACCGGAGACGCGAGCTTTGACCCCGGAACCCGCGCCTTCCGCGAAAAGTACTTCAAATCCCGTCAGGCGCTCGCGTGGTCCGCGCAATCCTACCAGGATCTCCAACGCTGGGACCGAAACGAAGGCTTTAGGGGAGACGGGGTCGTCCGCTACGCCGAGAAAGTCCCGGCGCTGGAGGGAACGAAGACCTCCGCCGCCCCGTCCAAGCGCGCTCCCGGCCGCTGGCGCCTCAACAGTTCCGGGACCCATTGGTACCGAGCCTCCAACAAGTCCGGCCAACGCTGGGACCTCTACCCCTACCGCGACAAGCGCGGCAACCCCACCACCCCCCCCGTCTAGGGACCTAAATTTTCAGGAGGTCTTGGGTGTAGATTTTTTCGCCGATCACGAGGTTGAACTTCCCTCCGCCGCAGTCGCCGAAAACGTCGATTTTCTCGGCGAGGCAATCCATCCACTCGGCGAAACCGCCGTCTTTCCAGCAGTAAACCGCCACCCGTTCGCCGCGGGGCATCTCCTTGAGAACCTCGCGCCGAAACTGCCGGGCGACGAATTCGCTTTCTTTGAACACGATGAGCGCCGCGTCGGGCCATTTGCGCAGCACTTTTTCGATCTTGTTCGACGACGTTCTCCCGCATTCGATCCAATGCGTGACCTGCCCGCCGATGTCGGTACCGAGCAGGTCCGGCCGAAACGCCGACCCCGCCAGGGCCGGGTGCTTCGCGCTCGCCTCTAGGGTGAGATCCTGCTCCCAAAACGAAAGATAGGCGGCGAGTTTAAGTCCTAAATGCGCGGGCGTTTCGTTCTCAATCGCGACGAGGACGAGATTGCGGTTGTCGTCATTGACGCGAAGATCGGCCCGGATCTTGTAGAGAGGCATCGCGATCTCGATTTTAGTAATATTTTAAAAGCAAATGTCATCACCGCTCCGGCTCCGACGTCTGAAATCCGCCTACCTTTCCGCCTACGCGGGACTGCCCAAAACGATCTGGCTTTTGTCGGCCACCGTCTTCGTCAATCGCGCCGGCACGATGGTGATGCCGTTCATGACGCTCTACCTCACCCGGGAGCGCGGTCTCAGCGTGCACGCGGCGGGAGGAGCCCTCGCGCTCTTCGGCCTCGGCGCGATGTGCGGCGCGTACTTTGGGGGCCGGGTCGCGGACCGGATCGGCCCGCGCTGGGTGATGATCGCGAGCCTGCTGGCGACCGGCGTCGGATTTCAGGTCTTCGCGTTTCTTTCCGAGCCGAAAGCCATCGTGCCCGCGATGTTCGTTCTGGCGTTTCTCATGGAAAGCTACCGTCCCGCTGCCTCCACCGCGCTGGGGCAGGTCACCACTCCCCCGGTGCGCGCGCGTTCATTCGTGCTGATGCGCCTTGCGGCGAATCTCGGAATGACCATCGGCCCCGCTCTCGGCGGCTTTCTCGCGGTGCGCGACTACCGGTGGCTGTTCATCGTCGACGGCGCCACCTGCGCGGTTGCCGCGGGTCTGTTATGGTTCTTCCTCAGCGACGCGTTGGAGACCTCAGCCCGCGCCGCTCGCGAATCGGCCAAACGCCCCGGACAGCGGCGTCCGCTCAAGGACGGCCCGTTCCTAGCGTTCTGCGGGCTGAAGCTGTTTCAGGCGATGGTGTTCTTCCAGCTGTTCTCGACCTGGCCGCTGTACTTCCGAAACGAGTACGGCTACCGGGAAGACGGCATCGGCGCGTTCTTCGCGCTCAACGGGTTGTGCATCGTATTCTTCGAGATGCAGATCGTGCGCGCGCTCGAGCGCGTCGACCGGATGAAGCTGATCGGTTTCGGCGCGCTGATGATCTGCGCGGGATTCGGCCTGATGCCGTGGGGGGATTCCCGCGCCTGGGCGGTGCTGACGGTCTTGGTGTGGACGTTCGGCGAGATGATCGCCATGCCGATTTCGATGGCGGTCGTCGCCGACCGGGCGAGCGACGCGCACCGCGGCGCCTACATGGCGACCATCGCCATGACCTTCTCGCTCGCCTACATCCTCGCGCCGCTGGTCGGAACGGCCCTCTACGAACACGTCGGGCCCGACGCGGTGTGGCACGCGATCGCGGTGCTGGGAATCGCGTTGTTCTTCGGTTTCCGCCGCCTCTCGCCGCTGCTCCGGCCCGACTAACCCGCCTTCACCGCCTCTCCCGAACCCGCCAAATGCACCGTCTGCGTCGGAAAAGCGAACTGCAAGCCGGCCTTATGCACTTCCCGCGCGATGTTCAGGAAGAAGCGCTCTTTCACCGTCAGGTACTCCCCCCACTGGGTCGTCTTCGTAAAGCAGTAGATGAAGATGTCCAACGAGGAAGGGCCGAAGCCGTCGAAATTGACCAGAAAGAATTCGTCGCGCAGCCCTTCGTCGGAGCGGATCAGTCCGCGAATCGTCTCGACCAGCGCCTCGATCTGCTCGGGCGTCGTGTCGTAGGTGACGCCGATCTTCGTGGAGATCCGGCGCTTCTGCATCCGCGACCAGTTGTTGATCGCGCTCGTCGTCCACTTCGCGTTGGGGACCGTAATCAAACTATTGGCGAAAGTCCGCACGCGGGTGGTTCTAAGACCGATCTCCTCGATCGTCCCTTCCAGCCCGTTCATCTCGATCCAGTCCCCGACCTTGAACGGGCGGTCGAGCAGGATGACGATCGATCCGAAGATGTTCGAGAGGCTCTCCTTCGCGGCCAAGGCGACCGCCATGCCTCCGAGCCCGAAGCCGGCGAGCAGCCCGCTGACGGAATAGCCCATGTTCTGCAGCGCGAGAATGCCGCCGACGATCACTAAGAACGACTTCAGAGACTTGCTCACGATCGGCACGAGAATGTCGTCGATCGAGGACTCGGTTCGCTTGGCGTACCCGGCCCAAACCTTGCACGTCCCGTCGATGAAGCGCAGACCCAGCCAGACGATGAACACGATGCTGACGGTTTTAAACGCGGCGCTCAAAACCGCCGCCGCGTCGACCGGCGTCTTCGGCAACGGCAGGGTGCGGACGGCCAAATAGATTCCCAGGGGGACGCAGGCTGCGGCGAGCGGCTTGCGGACGATTTCCAGCAGCAAGTCGTCGTAAATCGTTGTCGTTCGTTTGACGGCCGCTTCCAATCCCTCGAACGCCCGTTCGAGGATTTTTCTCAGCAGGAATCCCGCGAAGATGAACCCCAGCGCGACGAGCGCTTGGCCCATCGTGATGCTGAAAAACTCAAACTTTAAAACCGCGAGGATCGTCTTCTCGAAGGCCTGAATCTGTTCCATACGCCCAGTTTAGCGAATTGACGGCGAACGAGGCTACCAAGCCCGTTCGGGCAATTGCGTGACGTCGATGGGGACGCGCTTGCCGACCCGGCGCAGCCACGCGGCGTCGCGCCGGGTCAGAGCCCAGACGATCCAATCGGCCCGCGTGTGCGCGGAGCGCCGCTTGGTCGAAAACCGGATGCGGGGTCCCCGATCTTCGCGCAGAAGCCGCTCCAGACTTACCGGACGGCCGCGCACATCGAAGATCAACGGCGCCCGCCACAGCGCCCGCTCGAAGGACTCCAAAGGCTCCCGCGAATATCCGCGGCTCAGCGTTTCGGTCACCAGGCGCAGCCAGGAAGTCACGCGCGCGTCGACGTGTACGCGCAGACGCTTGGACAACGGCGCGTTCCACGGCAGCCACGAACGCTCCGGTTCCCCGTCGTTGGTCGAGTCGAAATCAAAAAGGCGCTTCCATTCCTTTCGGAGGCGCTGACTGCCGACCAGCATCTTGCCGGTCCCGGCTGCGCGGCGCGTCAACTCCTTCGCGCAGTGGGCGAGGAATCTCCCGTAATGCCGCTGGAGCTCGGCCAACCCCGCGTTGAGCGCCGCGTTCGCGACCACCTTCGTCAACGACGCATTGAGGCCGAACCCGTCGTCGTTGATCGCCCCGTCGAACGGCAATCCGGCTCCGGGTGCCTCGTGATCGCAGACCCGCACGCCGAAGACAAACAATCCCAGCCGGTTCTTGCCGGTACATCCCGGTTCCGGTACGGTGATCACACCGCGCACCGTTCCGGACGCGAAGCGATAGGAATTCCAGTCCGGTATCGGTTCCTGCGGCAGCGGATTTCCGTTAAGGGTAAGCCGACCGGGAACCAAGGCGCACTCGCGCGCGAAAAATTCCGCCGTCAACGACTCCGTCACCATCGACCGCGGCCAATGCGGTAAAAGACGCACGCGGATGGAGGTTCTTGCGCTCTCCGGGCAGGGCGAGACTTCGTCTTCCGCGAGTCCGGAACTTTTCAGGGACCGCCCTCCCGAGGAGACCGTCACCTTCATCGCGCCGGAGCGCCACGCCCACAGCATGCCGAGCGCGAAATGACGGTCGCGTTCTCCGAATTTCCCGGATCGCTCGAAGAGAGCCCCGTAGGGGTCGTGCATCGCCGCCTTTTCGAAGGGGGCCCCGCCGAAGTCCAGGCGCAAATCCCGTCCCGAGGCCCGCACCTCGATTTCCCTCGCCCCCCCGGCGACCGCCGTGCGGATCCACGCCAGAAAGCCGCGCTCGCCACCGGGGAGTTGATAGCGCTGCAGCTTGTCGAGAGTGCGCCGCCGGTCGATCCGAAAACTTCCGGTTTCGACCAACTCCCCTTTCAAGGGATCGCCGCTCAAGGCTGCCTCTTGAGAGCCTGTTCGACGATCGCGCGCTTGCGGTCGATGCGAAAGGCGCCTTCTTCAACGAGCACGCCGTCTTCGTCGGCGTCTCTAGATCGGCGGGTCACGGCGGTATTCCCCCTTTTCGTCGGCTTCCAAGACCAACTCCGCGAGCGACAACGAAAAGCACGCGTCCTGAACGTCGGTCAACTCGCGCACCCTGCGATTTAAGTCGGAAAAGCAAACCGAGACCGCATACGGCATCAAGCGCATCAAATTCCCGCGCTCGCCGAGGAAGCGCAGAAGGGGGTGGCGCGGGTCGAACGCGACGCTGTCGATGGATTCGTCGGTCAACGGACACGCCCCCCGCCCCTTCAGGGCCTTCAGCCAGCGGCGCACCTCTCCCGTCGGATCGGAGGCGACGAGATCCTCGACGCCGTGCGTCTCTACGGCACGACGCATCTCCGGGGGGAGACTCAGTTCCCCTTCTTTTTTGGGTTCTATTTTCTCGGCGGACTCAAGACGCGGGGCCGGCGTCCGTTTCGGCATCGGGGCAGGGGGCTCTTCGCGGCGCTCCCGCCGGATCCCCGCGACCAGTTTCGACCCTTCGAAGAGAAGTTTGATGTGGTCGGGATACCCGATCGCCAAGCTCTGGAGGGCCTTCGGATGCGCGGAAGGCTCGACGATGATTTTCCGGCCCGCATGGCAGGCGGCGTTCAGATCGCGGATCGATAGGAACCGCTCGTCCGAGTCGAGAAAGAGTCCCAGACCCGCGAGCCAGGAGAAGCTCGGCCAGATTTCGGGTTCCGCTTTCCAATAGGATCGGAGAAAATCGAGAAGATGCTCCCGAATCATGGCCTGGCGCGGCGACCGCTCCTCGGGCCGGTAGTCCTGCGCGAGCCGCTCATAAAGAGCGGGAACGCCGGAGGCCGCCGCGGCCAAACACTCCGCCGCGGGCGCCTCGACCTTTCCGGGAAGCGCGACCTGACTCAACTGAGGATGATGGAGCGCCGCCTCGATCCGCAGCCCCCGCATATCCCAGCGCGATCGTCCGATGGAGCGAATGTGGTTGAACCATTGAATCCGGGACTCGCGCGGGTGCGGCGAGATCGACAACCCGATTTCCCCCGCCACCGGGCCGGCGAGAATCGCCTGCTTGATCAAGAGATTCTCCTGGTCGAGTACGGCGTCGGTTTTTACCGGCGCGGCGATTTCCTGCGGAGACAGCGCGCGCACGTTGTCTTCGCCGAAAAACAGCTTAAGAAACGCGAGATCCGCCGGATGACAGATCCAGGCGGCGCGATGGGTCGCGAAGGGCGCGGCGGAGAGCCGCCCGACGAACGGGATCGTGGTCAGCCAGCGCGCCTGCTCGCGCAAGGCCCTGAGCGTCAGGGGACGCCCCGCCTCATCGAAGAGAATCGGCGCGTCCCAAAGCAGCTGCCCAATTCCCCGCTCATCGCGCGTCATCGATATTCGGTGGTAAAGGCACGCGGCCCGCAGCGCGGCAACGCGCAGGGAAGTTTCCCGCAGCAGCGAGGCCTTGCGCTTCTCCACCTCGCCGCCCGATTCGACGAGATCGGTGAACTTATCCGTAAGCGACCATCCCTCCCAATGCAGCCAGTGGCGCCGCAATTCCTCCCGCGCGAGCATCTTTCCCGCCGGGCCCGACGCCGCAGCGACCTTGCGCAAACTTTCCTTCAATAGAGCCACCGACTCCGAACGAATCGCCGCGAGAGCGGCTTCGTATCGTTCGTCCTTTACGATCTCGATTTGGGACAGGCTCTTGCGCAAACCGTCGTCGCGCACGAATCCCGTGACGGGCACGCCCGGCATTTGCACCCGTTCGCGGAGCACCGTGACGCCCCGAACCACGAAGTCGATCGTCCCGCCGCCGAGAGCCTCGGGGGAAAGGCCGAGCGTCCCCGTGAGTTCTCCGCGGCCGAAGCGCTTCGAGTCCACGAGATCCGTTTCCGCGCTTTGGACGACGCTGTGGCGCCTTCCGTTCTTATGAATGGTGATCGGAATCGGACAACGCCCGCAGAAGGCGTTCAAATGCGCCTCGGTCGCTTTGAATCCGCCGACGCGGCCGACCCAGAGCGCAACGACCGGATTCCCGCCGTAGCGCGTTCGCGCGTCCTCAAGCGGACTCCCTTCCAATTCGCGCAAGCGCTCTTCCGTCGGCCCGTCCACGTAAAGCGCGAATTCCTTGCCGCCGGAGCGAACGCGCACCGTGATCCCTTTCGGGTCAAGGCGCAGCGCAGAGAGCAGTCCCACGGCGAGTTCGCGGTTGCGCGCCCGCGTGCCGCGGGGGTCGGAGTCGAACAGGTGATGGTAGGGATCGCGCAGTTCCTCGGGGTCCCATTCCCTTCCGTCGAAAACGAACTCGAATCCCGCGGGGGTCGTCGAAACGTCGATCCGGGCGGCGCCGCCGGCCACGGCCGCCTGCACCCACGGAAGCGCGAACATCGTCGCGTCTTTAAGCTGAAAACGCATCAGCTTCTCGAGCGCGCGGGTCCGATCGACTTTAAAGCGCCCGGCCGATACGAACTCCCCCGCGTCCTCGGGCGGCATCAGGACGCCCTTTCCGAGTCGAGTTCCAGAGCCCCTTCCAACAGCTTCCCTTCGACCTTCTCCGCGAGGTTGGAATACTCGCCCTCGCGTTCCGGAGGGACCTCTCCGTCGTGCAGGTGCATCATCTTCAGGCAGAGGAAGGCCGCGAACCCGGGGCGGGCCGCGTGCAGGCGCGCGAATTTCTCGGCGGACGGATGGGAAATATTGAGCACCGCCCAACGCCGGGTCCGAAAAACAAACAAAGAGGAGACCGGCTTTTCATCGACGGGACTCATCTCCCCGGCCTCCCGCTGGGTGACGAACAATTTCCCCCGGATCGGCGATCCTGGATAGGCGAGGTCGGCCGCGGCGATCCCCCGGTACTTGGATCCGGATTTTCGGTCGAGTTCCCGAAGCGTGTTCAAAAACGCGCGCATGCCCGACGCCAATTTCTGATCCGGGCTGAGCACCGGAAGAATCAAAGATTTCGAGGCGTGCACCGCGTCGACGCCGAGCCACTCCGCGACCGCCTCCACCCAAGGCCCTTCGCACAGCAAAACGGCGCCTTCCTTTTCGAGCCGCTGCGTCACGCGGCTGCGGCAGGAATCGAAGTAGAGCTTCTTGCCGGGCGCGCAGCGCACGCCGTCTTTGAGTTCCTCGAGACTGACGGTCTCCCCGCAGAGACCCGGAAAGATTCTCCAGTCCGACCGGCGCCAGCGGGACCAGTAGGTCGACAGCAGCCAATGGAGAAACGGAAGGCGCCGCGTCCACTCCTCGACCGCCTTCTGCGCTTCGAGGCCCATCCCCTCGGGAAGCCCGTCGCCGTCTGGAGTGCGCTGCAAAGCGATCTTGGAAATCCGCGTGGAAAGCTCCTTGAGTTCAAAACGGAGTTTCTCGGGGAGTCGGTTCTCGACGAGCTTCTCGAGAATCCCCATCAGCTTGCGGTAATTCTCGTCCTCCATCACGCTGTCGCGGGTGAGGGTATGCTCGAGGTAGCGGGATTTCGCCTTGAAGGAAACGCCGCGGAAGTAGTCGTGGCTCCCTTCTTTCAGCGTCAGTCCGCGGTTGTAGAAGCCGAAAAAGGGCTTATCCGCCGCCGAAAACGCAAGCCGAAGCTCCGTCCCCTCCTCCGTGTACGCCAAGGAAGCCCCCGCGAGTCCAAACGGCTCGCTCAGCGCCTCGGGCCGCTGATCGCCGACGCGGTAAAAAATCCGGGCTTCGGAGTGCTTGCACCAATAGAGGATGGTTTCTCGGGCTTCCCGACCCAGCTTCTCAAAATCCGCTTCGCTCTGCTTCTTGCGGATTTCGATCATCGTACCTTCGCGCGCCGAGGAAAGCTTGTATTTCTCGTAGCGCCGGTAGCTCGGAAAATCCACGCGCCAACTCTCTCCGTTTCGCGCGGTCAGCACGCGAACCAATTCCGGGCGCAGCGAAAAGACAGAGACGAAGCCGATTCCGAACTTGCCGATTTTGGTAAAATCCTCCTCCTTCGTCGAACGGAACAGCACGAGCAGAAAGTTGTCGATGATGTACTCGTCCATCCCTTCGCCGTCGTCCTCGATCCGGATGACCGTGTCCCCTTCCCCCCGCTCGATGGTGACGTCGATGCGGTTGGAGCCGGCGTCGATCGCGTTCTGGATCAATTCGCGGAAGAAATCGAGCGGACGATCAAACTGATCGACGAGATCCTTGACGAGGCTCGGAACCGAGGAGGCGGGAGCGCCCGAGCGGCGTTCCTTGCGCGGGCGGACGCGACGCTCAGCCATCGGAACGCCCCGCCGCGCTTTGAATCACCGCGGCCCGCTGGGCCGAGAGGTGCAGCTTGATTTCCTCGACGCGCCTTCGGAAGCGCTCCTCCTCGCTCTTTTCCTGCGCCCCCTTCTCGAATGCCAGGTGGTCGCTTAAGAACCCCTGGATCCTCTTGTCGTCGACTTTCACCGAAAGCTCCGCCACGAGTTTCCGCTTCTCCTCGAACGGCAGGCTGAAGTATTCGTCGGGTTCGTCGAAATCCTCGATCGCGGTCAACACCCGGCCGGCGATCGCGTCCACCGAACGGCCCGAAAGCCCCTCTTCGACGCAGCGCTTTCCGATCTTCTTCCACTGGGATTCCGTGATCGGCAGCCACGCCTGCTTTCCGCGCAGCTTGATGTCCCGCAGCAGCCGAACGAAATGCTCGGGGGTGGTCGGGCCCTTCGCCTGAAGCGGGGTCTGGGCCAATCGGCTGATCATCGCCTCGTCCATGTGCATCGTATTCGCGTCGCAGATGAGAAACCACTTCCCGTTTTTGGGTCCGACGGTTCCGTCGAGAATCCCGAACAGCGTCCCCAGATTGGACTTCTCCTCCTGACGCAGCTGCGAGTCGCCGCGCGCCGAGAACGCCGTATCGATGTCGGCCCAATAAACCCCGACCACCGCGGGGGCGTTGAAGACTTCGTCGCGGAAGATTTCCAAGAGCCGGTTCGCGCTTTGGTTCTGATACGATGAGGCCCAATCGGTGCGCCGGATGATGCGGGTTTTCGCGGGCAGTTGGTGGCGTTCGCACAATTCGAGGAAATAGCGCATGACCGCGTGGGCGGTGACCGTCTTCCCGCAGCCCGGAGAGCCCAGCACGAACAGGATCTGGTTGCGGACCTTCTTCGGGTTCTGATCGAGCGTCATGTCGAACCCGGCGACGTCCCGCGCAAGACGCTTGGCGGCCTTCAGATACTCCTCATTGCCGACGATGTCGTCCAACGCCACCGGCATCAGGTTGTTGGATTCCCCGATCTCGGCGGGCGAGACCGCCCATCCGTCGTAGCGCTGACGCGGAGTGGTCAGTTTGACCTCGAGCTTGTCCGCCCCGAGTTTCTTAAGCGTCGCGGCGAGCAGCGCGCAGTACGAGCGCAGGCACTGCAGCGCCTCCGCGTCGCGGCTCACCCGCTTTCTCGAATCCGGATGCTCCCCGTAGAACTTTAAAAATCCGGCGCAGTCGCGCAGGATCGTCGAAAAAAGCCCCTCCGGGGAAGTCAGCTTCGGGATGTCCCGGTACTGGTCGGCGCGAAGCGAACCGTCGGGTCCCTCGGGTTTCTCCGGTCCGCCGATCGCCAGCAGGCGGTCGGTCGCTTCCGCCGCGAAGACATAGGCGAAAAACACGGGTCCCGCCGCCTCCAAGCGCGGCAGCCGCATCGCCGCGACGGCCGTGGCGACCGCGAACACCAGCGCGTCGAGCGACTCCAGATTCAACGGCGTCGTCCCGAACGAGCCCGCGTCGACTCGGGCCAAAATCGCCGGCAGTCCGCTCGTGCGAACGCGGGCGCGCGCTTCGGCGATTTCCCTCTCCACTTCCTTTTCTTCGAGTGCCGCGTTCATATCGAATAGATGACGTTCTTCGTGCCGGCCTTCTTGAGCTTCGCCTGAAGCGGCCCCAGCGCCGATTTCGTGCACGCGAACTTTCTCTCCTTGTGGACTCTGTATCCGTAGCGCTGCGCCGCCTCCTCGATGATCGGCCGAGCCTTATCGGAGAGGAAGTCGACGTACAGCGTCGAAAAAGGGTCGTTGTCCAAATCGATTTCATGCCCCGTCGACGCACGGTCGAGCGGACAATGCAGCACAAAGGCGTCCGAGGCGTCGGGCGGAAACCACCCTTGCGGCGCGGGCGTCCACGGCGACCACAACGGTCCGATGCGCCCCCGGGCCACTTCCTCCACGTGAATCCCCTCGAGGCGTCCAAGAAGCAGGAACATGATCTCGCTCTCGTCCTGGGCGAATTTCTCCATCGCGGACCGGAAGGTGTTGGTCTGCTTCGTGTAGTCCCCGGTGCGCTCCAAAAATCCGCCGCCCCACATCGAATCGGTCTGCTCGATCAGAAGCGTGTACCGGACGAACACGCCCTCTCCCGGATCAAAACGGTCGAAGACGACTTCGAAGGCGGCCGAGCCTCGCTCGGGATAGACTCGGCGCAGTTTGACCTGAAGATCGGTCATCGGCACGGCCGGCACCTTCACGAGCTCCCGGTAGTAGCGAAGCTTGGCCTCGACGCGCGGCGTCAACCGCCGCCCGAGCGCGAGCCGCGCCTCCTGCTGCGCGATGAATTCTTCCGCGATCTGCCGATCCACCTGCACCGTCAGCACGTCCTGATGGCGCGGGAGACCGTTCGTCCGGTCGATCCCCACGCCGTCGTAAACGCCGGAACGGATCGAAGGCGCCAAGAAGCGAAGCCGATCCGAGCAGCCGAACGGATCCGGATACCACTTGTTAAGCCGGGCCGCGAGGATCAGATCCGAGACCCGTCTCGCGTACGCCTCCAGCGCCTCGGAATCGAGCGTCAGATAGCGGTTTTGAGGCGGTTTCCCCTTGGTCGCGACCGCCTCACGGCTCATCGGTGCGGGCGGTTTCGAATTGGCCGTACTCCTTCTTAGCCATTTCGATTGTTTCGTTGATGCGTTCCTCCTTGATCTCCCGCTCCGCCGCGAGATTTTGGGCGACGAGATCCTCGGTCTGTTTGTCGTAGATCTTCATTTCCGAGGTCAGCCGGTCGATGTTCTGCGTAAGATACAGCGAGGTCTCCGAGGCGAGCACCGCGAGGCGATTGACGCTCTGCTTCAGAGACTGCATCGACTTGTGCATCTCAACCGAAAGCTCTCCGGCCGCGGAGATCGAGGAAAGGCCGGCCAGATTCCCGTGCAGTTCGTTGAGCACCTCGTTGCCGGCGTCATAGAGCGTCTGCATGTTGCCGTGCAGATTCGTCATGATCTCGAGGAAGTTGTTGTTCATGTTGATGATCGCCATCAACCGATCCTCGGCGTTGGCGTACAAGCGCAGTTTCGCGCCGTGCTCCCAAATCGCCCGTTTGACGTCGGAAATCTTCGCCGACAATTCGCGCCCTTCCAGACTCTTCGGATCGGCGAGGCCCTGCAATTGGGCCTCGAGCTTCTCGCGGAAGGACTCCAGCTCCAAGACGTATTTAGCCGCCCGCTCCTCGTTCTGAGCGGCGACGACCATCTTCTTGTTGAGACGGACGATGTCTTCCTGAAGGTTTTTGATGTCGTTTTGCAGGGTGTCGATGTAGTTGCCGACTTCCTGCACCCGTTTCTGGGCGATCTCGATCTTCTCGTTGAGCAGCTCTTTGAGATCCCGGCTCGGAGCGATGTCCCGGATCAGCGGAATCTTCGCGAGCAGGCCCTTGATGTTGGTGCCGATCTCGTCGAGCGTCATGATGTTGCCGAGGTATTCGAGCGCCGACTTATTTTCGGCGATGTCGGCCGTCATCTCCGTCGAGAGCTTGTCGTAGGCCTTGGAGAGTTCGCCGAACTTCTTGAGATTGACCTCGTGGCGGCTCTGGTTGTCGGTGAGCATCGACTCCAGCCCTTGGCGCGTATAGCCTTCGCCGTCGTACTTGATCTCTTTGCTGAGGATGTCCGACTTGGCGTTTTCTTCGGCCATGAGCCCGCCTCCTATTAGTTGCCCCGAAAGGTGTCTACCCGCGCTAGTATAAGGTCTCCCTACGCGCCGCGCAAGGCCTCACTCTTCGGCAAATCCGCAGGTTGGAATTAGATAAGATGAGCGCTATACTCACGGGGAACCTATGCAAATTGAGAATGTTGAAATTCGAAATTATCGTTCCTTCCAATCTGCGGAACTGAAGGATCTTTCTCGCCTCGCGATCGTTGTCGGCGCCAACGGCACAGGGAAGTCGACTCTATTTGATGTCCTCAGCTTTCTAAAGGACTCCCTGACCAATAACGTCGCTACCGCGGTTTCCAGGCGGGGCGGGTTCAAAGAACTCGTCACCCGCGGGGAAACTGGTCCCGTCGGAATTACCGTTAAGTTTCGCGAGAGCAGCGGTCGGCTGGCCACCTACCAGCTCGATGTCTCGGAATCAGAAGGTCGTCCTGTTGTCGAAAGGGAAATCCTCCGATTTCGAAGAGGTCAATACGGACAACCATGGCATTTCGTTGATTTTTCACTGGGCAAAGGAACCGCCATCACCAACGAGAGCGCGTATGGTCTTGAAGGAGCTCAGGCGGAACGAAAGGAGCATGTTCTTGATGATGCCAGCACCTTAGCGATCAAAGGTTTAGGGCAGTTTAAGGAGTTTCGAGTTGTCGCTGAATTTAGGAGCCTAATTGAAAATTGGCATATCTCCGACTTTCACATTGGTGACGCTCGAACCAGCGGCGAGGCAGGGTATGCCGAACATCTCTCAACGCGGGGAGATAATATCGCGCAATTTGCCCAATACCTCTTTGAAAACCATCCGGAGAGATTCAATAAAGTCCTGAATGCAATGAAATCTCGAGTGCCGGGCGTCCGAAGCGTGGAGGCAAAGACCACGGAAGACGGCAGGCTCGTCCTACGGTTTCAGGACGGCAGCTTTAAAGACCCTTTCATCGCCCGATTCGTTTCTGATGGAACGATCAAGATGTTTGCGTATCTGTTGCTCCTATTCGATCCGCAACCACACCCCTTGCTCGCTATCGAGGAACCGGAGAATCAACTTTATCCCGAACTGTTGCGCGAGTTGATAGAGGAATTTCGTGATTATGCCCGGCGCGGAGGACAGGTTTTTGTTTCCACGCATTCCCCGGATTTTTTGAGTGGAGCAACGCTTGATGAAATTTATTGGCTTGTCAAAAATGACGGGTTCACTAAAATTCGTCGCGCATCAGAAAGCGAACTCCTAAGGAACTTGGTCGCAGAGGGAGACTCCCCCGGAGCACTCTGGAAACAAGGATTATTTGAAGGCGCCCACCCTTGACGAGAAGAATTGTTTTTCTCCTCGAAGAAAGATCGATGAAGTTCTTCCTCGAAGGACTTCTTCCGCGGATATTTCCTGGGACAAGACTAAATGAATCTTTCATTTGTGTAACGCATGAAGGGAAACAGGACCTCGAGAGAAGCCTTCCACGAAAACTACGCGCGTGGAACCATCCTGATGTCTTCATAATCATTCGCGACCAAGATACTGAAGATTGTCAGGCACTCAAGGAGCGCTTGTTTGATCTTTGCAAAACGGGCGGCAAACCGGATTCAATCGTTCGAATCGCCTGCCGAGAATTAGAAGCTTGGTATTTGGGAGATCCCGATGCGTTAGCTGCTGCGTTTGAGAACCCCGCACTCTCTACCATCGGGGATAAGGCACGGTATCGAGACCCTGACACAGTTGCGACTCCCTCCCGTGAATTGTCTCGACTGGAACCCAAATTCCAAAAGCTTTCCGGTGCGAGATTAATGGCAACCCATATCTCGAGAGAAAATAATCGTTCCAATAGCTTTAGGGTTCTCTTGGATACGATTCGAAGGATTGTAGAATCACCCAAAGCAAACTGTGACTAGAAGATTCGCACTCATATCAGTGTCCGCATTTTTTTTGCTAGCAGGCTGCTCCGCCGCTCGCCGCGCCGCCGGGCCGTACCGCTACACGCCCCCCGCGACGATCAAGAAGGACAAACCCTCCTTGCCGATCCGCGCCCTGCTCTTTCCCTTTAAGGACAACACAAAGAACGAAACGGTGATCGAAAAAACGAAGATCTCGGTCAACTTCCTGAAGAAGGGCCATCTGGCGATCCCCCGAGTCGACGGCGAAACCCTCGCCCGGAGTTGGGGCGAATTTCTCACCCACTCCAAGACCTTCGCGGGCATCGGCCTCGCCTTCGGCGATTCCCAGGATCGGCGCGGGCAGATCGGACTCGGGGGAACCGTGGTCCAGGCCCAGTACCTGATCGAAGAACCCGTCTGCCTGCTGCGCATCCGAGTCAATTTCGAAGCGCGCCGTTCCGGCGAGGACCAATCGTTTTGGCGGGCCGACTTGTTCGAGTCGGGGAAATGCAGCGTCGACGCCAAGGACGCACGGCGCCAGCGGGCGGCCGTCGACGACATGCTGCACGCGCTGTTCACCAAGGCCCTGCAAAGCCTTGAGAACGGACTTGAAGCCGCCGCGATCGCGGCCCCCGAACCCGACCCCGCCGCCCAAGCGACGGGAACTGAGAAGCCGGTCGTGCCGGTGAAAAAACCCGTCGCCAACGACAGCGTCGTCGATGAATTGTACCGGCAGGCGCTGGAAGCCCAGTAGCGATTAATTATCTACCGCTAAGTAGATATAATGAGGCGTGCTCGAGTCCCATCCCCCCGCCGCCATGACCCATACCCCCGACGTCGCTTGGCCGACTCTTGCCGTCCTCGCGGGGGTCTACGCCCTATGGGGACTGGGCGCGTGGATCGGCTCCTGGACAGGCTTTGCGATCGTCGCCTTGGCGGCGTTCTGGGCCTTCACCCCGATGCATGACGCGGCGCACGGCTCGGTGTCCCGTCGCGCGTGGATCAACGGGGCGGTCGGGCACGCGGCGGCGTTCGTGCTCAACGGCCCGTTCGCCTGCTTCAAGCACCTCCATTTGACGCATCACCGCTTCACGAACGAGCCGGGCGCGGACCCGGATTTTTGGGCGGGAACGGGAGCGTCGTGGCAATTGCCTCTGCGCTGGCTGACTCAGGAACTCCACTACTACGCGTGGTACTTCGCGCGCTGGAGTTCGCGCCCTCGTGCGGAGCGTCTCTCCTTGATTCTATCGCTGGGAACTCAGGCGATCGCAGCCGTGCTGGTCTTCACGCCCGGAGTTTTGTTCTACTGGATCGTTCCGGCGAAGCTGGCCTCCGCGCTGCTCGCCTTTTCGTTTGACTATCTGCCCCATCGGCCGCATTCGGTTCCCGCGCGAGAAGACCGCTATCGCGCCTCGCATGTCATCGACGAACCCCTTTTGACTCCGCTCTTTCTCTTCCAGAACTACCACTTGATCCACCATCTGCATCCCGGCGTGCCGTTTTACGGCTACACGGCCCTTTGGCGGCGCCAAAAAGAATTCCTGCTTTCCCGCGGGACGCGCGTCATGCGCTTTCCCCGCTTGTCGACGGGCTAAGCGGCGCTCAGCGTCCGTCGAAGAGGCGTTCCAACTCGCCCTTCGCGTTATAGAGGCCGTTCGTGATTTGAGGCGTGATCGTCTCGCCGGCTTGGCGCAGCAGCCGGACCAAACCGGGCTGAGCGCCCGCCGACCTTCCCGACTCGCGAAGCGCTTCGGAAACCCGGGTCCCGAGCCCCGGCTGCAACTCTTCCAAACCGTTGACGACGCGCTGAAACTGATCGGGCCTGGACAGCGCGTTCGCCGCGAGAATGGCGGCGGCGCGCTCGCTCGGCACCGGGGCGGCGCCCAACTCCCCCGCGCGAACGGCCATCGTCTTGCGCTCGCGCCCTGCCCCTTCGATCCCGTTTTGCAGCGTTCGCGCGACCGCGTCCGGATCGGGCAAGGATTCGATCGCGCTCAATTGCCGATCGAACGCCCCGAGCAGTTCCGAGGCGTAGAACGGCCGCTCGGACAAAGAAAGAGACATCGACCCGAGGAAAGCGGGAACGAACTCAAACGACGCGGGCGCCTTGACCGGCGCGGCGCGAAAGCCGGCGGCGCTGGCCGTCTGGGCCAGCGCGAAGGCGGCGAACGCGATCCAACCCCTCATCCTCGATGGGATGCCCCCCGAAGACCGTCATCCCCAGGGTCTCCCGGTCCCGTCTGGAGGGGGCCATTTGGTATGATCGCGCCATGGCCGCTTCGACGAAACGACCGCGCAGCGCGTGGCTGATCCTGGAAACGGGCGAGGTTTTCCAGGGCACGGCGTTCGGCGCCTCCGGAGAGTCGTTCGGGGAGGTCGTTTTCAACACGGGGACGACCGGCTACGTCGAGGTCGTCACGGACCCGTCCTATACCGGGCAAATCGTCGTGATGACCCAGCCCCATATCGGCAATTACGGCGTGCAGCCCGAGGATTTCGAAAGTTCCCGCCCGTCGATCTCAGGGTTCTGCGTCCAGGATCTCAGCCCCCGGCCCCGCCATCCGCGCAGCCGCATGCCGCTGGAACATTTTCTGGAGCGGCACGGCGTTCCCGGCGTCACCGGAATTCCGACCCGAGAGATCACGCTGAAGCTGCGGGATAAGGGGTCGCTGCGCGGGCTGTTGACCACCCGCAAAAGCGCGCTTTCCTCTTGGCTCGCCCGAATCCGGCGGTCTCCGCAGATGAAGGGACGCGCTTTGGTTTCACAGGTCACGACGCCCAAGCCGTATGTCTTCCGGTCGGAACGATGGGAGGGCGGACACCGGATCGCCGTGCTCGATTTCGGCGTCAAGCGTTCGATGCTGGAAGTTTTGAGCCAAGCGGGCTGCTACTCCAAGGTGTTTCCCGCCTCGACCTCCGCCGACGCGATCCTCGAAGCGGAGCCCGACGCGATACTCCTCGCCAACGGTCCCGGGGATCCCGCGGCGCTCCCGGAGACGATCGCACAGATCAAGCGCCTGCTCGCGAATTATTCCCGGCCGGTGCTCGGAATCTGCCTCGGACACCAATTGCTCGCGCTCGCGGCGGGCGCGCGTTCCTACAAACTCGCCTTCGGGCATCACGGCATCAACCATCCGGTGAAGGACGAGCGTACGGGAAAAATCCTCATCACGACGCAGAATCACGGTTTCGCGATCAAACCGGAAACGCTCCCGAAGGAGTGGAAGCGCACCCATCTCAGCCTCAACGACGGGACGCTCGAAGGTTTCCGGCACGGCAAAAGACCCGTGTTCGCGTATCAGTTCCACCCCGAAGCCGGCCCGGGCCCCCTCGAAGCGCGCGAACTCCTGCGCGAATTCATCGCTGAAATTTAGGCCCGCGGCGGCGGCCTATTCGGCCAGAAGCTTGTCGACGAGATGCAGTTCGTGCTTGTCGAGCCACAAACCGTGGCCGTCTTGGCACAAATCCGCCCTCAGGAACTCGCTGATGAATCCCGCGTTCAACATCGCTCGGTCGCAGCGGGGGCAGTTCCGGTCCGTCTCCCGCGGCCGCAGGGGCCCGTCGATCTTCGCCTGAGCCACCTTTTCCGGGTGCGCGGACGATTTTTCAAGTTCGCCCATGTCGAACCACCGCCCCCCGCACTCGGGGCATTGGTCGAGCTTTATGCCCTTTTCGGAATCGAATTCTTCCAGTTCGATGACGCGGCATTTGGGACAATGAGCCATAGTGCCTCCCGGCCGTTTCGGCCGCGACCCCGAAAGAATAACGGAAGTCGCGATTTTCCGCCACCCTCCTTGGTAGAATCTATGGGATGGACATCGTCGACTTTTCCGGGGAGTATCCCCGTCCCGCCGTTTTATGCACGATCGTCAAGATCACGGGCAGCGCTCCGCAAAGCGTCGGACAGCGCATGTGGGTCACCGCGGAAAAATTCTACGGCACGCTCGGCGGGGGAACGTTCGAGCACCGCGTGCTGGAAGAAGCGCGCCTCTGCCTGGAAAACGGAGCCCCCCCCGAACTCAAGGATTTCTCCCTCTCCCGCGAGATGGACCAATGCTGCGGAGGGCGCGTCCAGGTGTTCTTCGAGACGGCCAAGCGGCGCAAATGCGTTCACCTTCTCGGCGGCGGACACGTCGCCCGCGCGCTCGCCGCGACGCTCGCGGGAATGCCGCTGGACGTTCGGCTGATCGACGGACGCGAACGATGGTCCCGCTCCGAGGGGCTGCCTGATTCGGTGGAAGCCCTCCGCGAGGATCCGGCCGCGTACGCCCGCCGCGTCGCGTGGACGGAAGACGACGCGGCCTGCGTCCTCACCCACAGCCACGAACTCGATTTCGCTTCGGTCCTGCTCCTGCTCAATTCGAACGCCGGGTATCTCGGATTGATCGGCTCCGCGCATAAGGCCGCGGTTTTTCGCGCCCGTCTCGTCACCCTCGACGCAGACGGCGGCGACCGGGCCGCGCGCTGGGACCGCCGGATGCGTTGTCCGATCGGCATCCGCCTCGACAGCAAGAACCCGAAAATCATCGCCGTGTCCATCGCGGCGGAACTCCTTGAACATTGGGGCCTTCGCGATGCCGCCCGGCCGGTCGTCTTCTAACCCCCATGAAGACCGGCACAGCGGGGCTTGCGCCCCACTAGAGCGATGCTGCCTGCTGGCCGCCGGGCGCGGTAGGCGCGCGGGCGGGCCGAAGGCCTGGCTGGCGTCGGACGGCGTACCCCTGATCAAGCGGCAGCTTTCCTTTTTGACTTCTCTGGTTTCCCCCGAAGCGGTCAGCGTCGCCGTCCAGGAATCCTGGCTCGAACGCTGCCGGAGCCTCTCGCCGGGAACCCGATTCGTCGCGGTCGATCCCGAGGCCCCGCCTCTGGCGTCGCTCCTGGCGCTTCTGAGCGACCGGCCGCTCGAAGGATGGACCTCGCTGCACCACGTCGACATGCCCGTCTGGGAACCGGCGCTGTTTGAACCTCCTCCCGAAGGGGATTGGGAAGCCGCGGTGTGGACCCGAGGAGGACGCGGAGGGCACCCCGTGCTCCTCAGCGAATCCTTGCGGGCGGAGATCGACCGGCTCGACCCGTCGAAAGACCGGCTCGACCGCTTTCTGCGGGGACGCCGCGTGCTCCGCCGGGAAACGGCTCTTTCGTGCGCGTTCGAGAATTGGAACGTCGGGCCGACTTCGTGAACCCCACGCGGCGGGAACTGCTCAACATCGCGCTTCCCGCGATCGCGGGCTTTTTCAGCGCGGGCGACCCCGCCGGGGCGCGCACCGCCGCGCGCGAAGCCGCCCAAGCGAGCGTTCTGATCGCGATCGCCCTCTCCGCCGCCGGGCTGTTCACCGGAGAATCCTTGCTGCGCTGGATGGGACTTTCCCCCGCCTCTCTCGAGGCCGGATGGACGTATTTTCGCATCCTCCTCATCCATCTCCCGGTCCTGCACCTGATCCTGCTCGGCAATCAAATCTTCAACGCGAATTCCGACACGAAAACGATGGTCGTCATCATGGGAGTCGCGCTGACGCTCAACGCCTGTCTCGATCCCATCCTGATGTTCGGATGGTGGGGATTCCCCGCTTTAGGCATTCGCGGCGCGGCCTATGCCACGATCGCCGGCTGGCTGCTCGGACTCTCCCTGCGGATACTCTTCCTGCAACGGCGCGGGTACATACCGCCGCTTAAGGAGTTTCTCGCGCCCAGCGCCGACTTCCTAAATCGAATCCTTTGCGTCGGGGCGCCGACGGCGGCCTCCCATCTGATCTGGACCTCGGTGTTTCCTCTTTTGACGACGATCATCACCCCCTTCGGCATGGCGCCGCTGGCGGGGATGACCATCGGACACCGCTTCGAAAGCCTCGCGTACTTCACCTGCATCGGATTCTCGATCGCGACCGCCGCCGTGGTCGGAAGGCGCGTCGGCGCCGGCGACTTCGAGGGCGCCAAACACGCCGCCTATGAGAGCCGCCGCCTGGTGTCCTACTTCCTCGTTCCGACCTCGATTCTCTTCGTGGCGGCCCCGGAATTTCTGATCTCCTTGGTGAGCGTCGACCCGGCGGTGATCGCCTCCGGCGCCTCCTATCTTTGCTGGGTGGGCTTGCTTGAGATCTTCCTCGGTTGGGAAATGGTCTTCGAAGGGGGATTCAGCGGCCTGGGCAACACGCGGCCGTACATGGCGGTCTCGATCCCGCTGACTCTCGGACGCTATCCCGCGGCGTGGCTGCTCGTGCGCGTCGCGGGGTTCGGGGTGGAAAGCGTTTATGCCTGCATCGCCGTTTCGACGCTGCTGAAAGGCGTGACCATGGCCTGGATGTTCCGGCGCAGCTCCGCGCATCACCTGACGGTGGCGTCATCGGGAGGTGCCGTCATCGTCACATGCCTTTTTTTGAGGACCTTGACAGGTTTTTGAGTGCGGCCTAAACTTCGTGCGGGTCCGGCCGGGGCCAGAAAATGCCGATAAGCGAAGGAAACATCCTCGTTGTCGAGGACGATCTCGAATACTCGAATCTCCTCCAGCGAGTCCTGGTCAACGCCGGCTCCCGCTGCAGCGCGGCCTCCACTATCGGCGAAGCGTGCGAGGAGCTTCGCCGCTTTTCGCCCGACCTGATTATCCTCGACCAGCAGTTACCGGACGGCTCGGGCGGGGCGCTGTGCGAGAGCATACGCGCGAACCCGGCTTCCGGGCGAGTCCTCATCGCCTTCCTGACGGGCGACAAGTCCTTCGCCGAGGGGAATACCTGGCTGGCCGTCGGCGGCAACACATGTTGGCTCAAGCCGAGCAGCCCGGCTCGCATCGAGGCGCTGGTCAAGGGTCTGCTCCGCCGGCACGACTGGGACGGCGAGGCGCGCAAGCTCGTCGGACCGGGGCTGTTCGTCGACCGGCGCGAGCGCGTCGTCATCTTCAACGGGCGGCGGTCCAAGAAGCTGACCGAGCGCGAATTGCGGCTCATCGAAGCGCTCAGCACGGCGGGAAGCGCGGTGCTGCCCCGGCAGGCCGCCCTCGACATGGTATTCGCGGACAGCGTTCCGGGTGCGCCGGAGCCCGCGATGAACGAGATGCTGCATAAGCTCCGCGTGAAACTTCCCCGCGCTCTCGCCCGAGCCATTGAGACGGTGTTCGGCAAGGGCTATCGGCTTCGCCTTCCGGAGCCTGACGAGGAGCCCGTTTCGACGCGCCCGCCCTCCTCCGCTTAGGCCGAAAACGCGGAGTTCGGCTCCCTTTTCTCAAAATCTGCCTCCTGACTTTCTCGTCGGGACGGCAGCCAAATATCACTGGACCCGTGATAAGTATCACTGCTTCGCCTTGAATTCCTGCGGGCCTGGGTCCACACTAAGCACGGAGCCGCCAAGGTCTCCATTTTTGGACTTCGGCGGGACGCGTGTAAATCGAACGAATGAAGAACTTTTCGCGACGCCCATTGAGATGCCCTGAAACCGAACGACGGCTTCAGGCATTCGAATCGCTTCTGCTTGCTGCTTTACTCTTTCTTCCAGTTCGGGCTTATTCCGGTAATTGTGTTTTCATTAAATCCCCCGGCCTCATGGATGGACTGATCTTCGGAACTCCCGCTTCTTCGATCCGCATCGGGTCCTTTGCCGTCGTTGAAGACGACGGATCAACGCACGATTGCGTTGCATGCCAGGAAACAGTGACGGGGGCGGGAGGATGCAGCTTTGTTCCCTCAAACGGGGATTCAGGTGACTTTACATGCGGGGCGATAACCGGCCTAACGACCCTCAGCATGTCGTATTCAGCGACCTTCAGCGACGGCGACCCCAATACCCCTGATTTCTCGTGCTCGGCCCAAGGTACGGCGGGATTAATTTTCGACTCGACCCCGGCAACCATTGAATTATCGGCTCCGTTTCAGCCGGGAACGGATGTCGTTCCAACGGGCAGTTCGGTGACGATCACGGGTGCCGACGGCATCGGTTTATGCAGCATCGATCGCACCGATGAGGTAGGGAACATACAAGAAAATTTGTTCCGCTTAGACGCCTTTGCGACGATATGGAATGCGCCGACACAGCATACAGTGCAATTTCCCCTCGATTCCCTCACGGGCCCCTTAACCTTCGAAGCTCACGATTGCGGCAGCGGCCTCGCTCGAAAAACGATCGACTTCCGCGTCGACCGCTCGACGCCTGCGGTACACATCACGGAGAATCTCTCCGTCGCCGCCGACGGAACGCTCGGCGCCATCCGCGGCACGGCCTCCGATGACGTCGAACTCGCCGATCTTTATCTGACGATCAACGGGGAAAGATTTCCCCTCGGGGGAATCAGGCAAAGCTCCCATTCCTGGGAATTTACGGGCTTTGAGGGAACAATAGCCCCGTTCACCGGGAAGGCATACAACATCCGAGTGACGGCGATCGACCTGCTCGGACAGAGCGCCTCGCAAGACGCCACGGTGATCGTCAATCCGGGAGTCCGCGCCCGTGCGCGTGTCGGAAACAACGATCCGGTCGGCTGCGTCGGGACCGATCCGCTGTCGGGGAAGGTAAACTTCCCGACTTCGGAAAACGCGCTTCCACCCTCATCCCCCGCGCTCGCGATAACTCTCAGCCATAACAGCCAAGGCAGCGAGGACTCCGCATGGGGATACGGCTGGAGCAGCGAGCATGACCCCTCCTTGCTGCTGCGTCCGAGCCTCGCTTTGGTCTGGCGCGACGGACCCGGCGCCGTCCGCACCTACTTTCCTCCCGCGGACGGCCAATCGAATCCCGACGAGATGATCGCTCCAACTCAGTCGTTTACCAAGATGACCATCGCGAGCCGCAACGCGGACGGCGAGCCTCAGACCGTAACGCTGCGTGAAAAGGACGGCACGGAACGCCTATTCACCCGCCTCCCCTCGACCACCTCCTTCGCGCTGAGCTCCTTGACCGATCGAAACGGAAACACGCTTCTCTACGACCGAAACTCCCAAGGACGCTTGAATTCCATCACCGACATTCACGGGCGCACGCAGACTCTGTCCTATAACGCCGAGGGGCGCGTTTCCCAGGTCGTCGATTCCGCCGGGCGGACGGCCTCCTATGAATACTCCGCTAACGGCGACAAAATCCAAGCGACCTCCACGCAGGGGACAACCCTATTCGCCTATGACGCGGCGCATCGCATCACGAAGATCACCTATCCCAACGGCGGCTTTCGGGAATACACCTACGACGCGCGGGGGCGCGTCGCGACGGAACAGGAGAACGGCGGAATCAACGCCTTCACCTACGAATACTTCGACGATCGGACGATCGTCACGGACGCACGCGGACACCGGACCGAGTACGAGTACGCGATCGTCGATGGACTCCGACGCACCACCCGGATCATCGATCCGAATCTCGGGGAACGGGGCTTCGAGTACGACGCCGCCCTCAACCTCACGCGCGAACGGGACCCGCTGACGCGGGAGACGCTCTTCGCGTACGACGGCGCGAGCAATGTCTCCCAAGTGACGGACCCCCTTAATGGCGCGACGTTGATCGCCTACGAACCGACCTTCAACCAAGCGACCAGCCTGACGGACCCGCGCGGCAAGACGACGGCGCTCTTCTACGACGGCAGCGGAAATCTGGAGCAGGTTCGCGACTCGCTGAATTTCAACACGCTGTTTCAATACGACGGACAGGGGCATGTCACCCAAGTCCAAGACCCCTTCCTCAAGACGACCCTCTTCGGCTACGACGCGAACGGACAACTCAACGCGGTCACGGACCCGCTTTCGCGCCAAACCACCATGATCCGCGACGCCGCGGGGCGCGTGACTCAAAGCTTGGACTCGGCGGGCAAGATCACGCAGTTCCAGTACGACGCGGACGGCAACCTGACTCGGGTGACGGACCACGACGGCGGGGTGACGACCTACGACTACGCCGCGGGACGCGAGGCGAGGCTGCTCTCTAAGGTCGTCGACGCCAAGCAGAACGCGCTGGCGACGGGATTCGGGACCGTCTTCGCGTACGATTTAAACGCCCGCCTGACGAGTGTTACCAACCCCCTGGGGCAGGCTAAATCCTTCGCCTACGACTTGAAGGGGAACCTGACCTCGGCGACCGACGCGAACGCACGGACGACGACCTTCGCCTACGACGCGTTGGACCGGCTGGTCACGAAGACGATCCCGGCGACGGGGGCGGACCCGGGCGGGGCGGTCTCTTACGGCTACGACGCCGTGGGCAACCGGACTTCCTTGACGCACTACAACGGTTCGGCTTTGACGATGAGCTACGACGCTTTGGACCGGCTTTCTCAGACGACCCAGAAGCTTCCGGGCGGGTTTGAAGCGGCGATCGGCTATGAATACGACGCCGACGGCAATCGCACGCGCATGACGACGCCGTGGCTGATCGTCGACTATACCTACGACGCTCTCAACCGCTTGAAGACGATCATCGCGGGAGGGCAGACCTATTCATTCGGCTACGACGCCTTAGGCCGGCGGACGAGCCTGTCGTTTCCCAACGGGGTCGAGACGGCCTATTCTTACGACGGGGCGTCGCAGCTCTTGGGGATCGAGCATAAGGACGGCCTCTTGATTTTGGCAAAGAGCACCTACAGCTACGACCCGGCGGGCAACCGGACGACGATGACGGATTTGGC
>PFUL01000118.1 GCA_002790095.1 Elusimicrobia bacterium CG_4_9_14_3_um_filter_62_55
CGAGCTTGACGTCGCGATGGATGATCAGCCGCGTGTGGGCGTAATCGAGCGCGGCGCAGACCCCCTGGAGCACCCCGAGCGCTTGCCGCAGTTCGAGCGCCCCGCGTTGTGCCAGGATTTCCTTCAGCGTGCGGCCGGGAACGAATTCGAAGACGAGGTAGAGATCGGGACCTTTCTCGACGACGGTGTAGATTTGGACGATATTGGGATGCAGCAGGCGCCCGAGCAGGTTCGCTTCCTTCAAAAACGCCGCACGCAGCTTCGGATCGTCGCGAATCTCCCCGCGCATTTTCTTGACCGCGACCTTTCGCCCGAGCGCGGTGTCGACGGCCTCGTAAACGACGCCCATCCCTCCCGTCGCGAGAACCTTGCCGAGTTCGAATTGGTCGATCGAGCCTCCGTGCGGCGGTTCGCCGGAGGCTTCGCGCCTGCGAATCAGGTTGGAAATGGTGCTTCCGATTTTTCCGCGACTCTCCGAGCTCAGGATATGCGAGACGCCCAGCGCGATCAGGACGCCTCCGGCGAGAGTGGCGAGGATCATTCCCAGCAGCCGTCCGGCCCCGCTTTCAGCGTCCTTCTTTTCCCGGTACGGCTTTCGCGCGTCCATGATTCCCGAGAACAACAATTCCGTGTCGGCCCCCTTCGGCAGGCGGGCCGCGTTTTCGGCGACGCCGGAAAAACGCGGATCGAGCCGCGCCGCGTTTGAGAGCGCGTCGACCATTTCTTCGCGTTTTCCGAGTCCGCCGTAGGCCCGGGCTTTCCCGGCGTGGGCGAACGCGTTCATCGGGTCTTGTGCGAGCGCGCGTTCCGCCGCCGTCAGCGCGCGGTCGTATTTCCCGAGTCCGCTTTCCGCCCAGGATTTCGTGACCAGCGCTCCCGCGTTGTTCGGGTCGATGGCGAGCGCGCGTTCGGCGCTGGTCAACGCTCCCTTCGAGTCGCCTTTGCGCAGGCGCGCCGTAGCGAGAAGATTGTGCGCGCGCGCGTTGAGCGGGTTGAGCGAGACGGCCGCTATGGCCGCGCGCAGCGCCGCTTCGGCGTCTCCCATGCGAAGGCTTTTCTGAGCGCTCGCCGACAGCGCGTCTGAACGGGCGACCGGCGTTTGAGTCGTCGCGCGCCCCTCAGGCGTGACAACCGTCTTTTCTACGCGCGCCGCTCCCGGCTCGACCGGCCGGCCCGCTCCGGCGGAGACGAGCCCGGGGGGCGGCCCCGCGCCGGAGGCGGCGCGGGTCTTGCCTGTTTTCAAGTCGATGCGGACGTCGGAGGGGCGCCCCGTCGTGAGCTTGACCAGCGCCTCGGCGCGCGCGTCCTTCGGGTCCATCGCGAGCGCGCGCTGCGCGTCGAAATGCGCGAGCTCGTGATCTCCGGCCCGATCGGCGGCGAGGCCGCGGCCGTAATAGACCCCGGGGGTTTGGGCTCCCAAATCGATCGCGCGGGAGTAGGAAAGAACGGCGAAGACATAGTCGTCGCCCACAGACGCGTCTCCCAGTCCGATATGCGCGCGGGGATCGTCGGCGTTTCTCAGCGCGTACTCGCGCCACAGGCGGCGGCGCATGCGGCGGATCTCCTGGTCGGACGGGTTCCGCCCGCCGTATTCCTTCATGATTTCGGCAATCAGCGGCCGAGACTGCCGTCCAAGCTCGTCGGCCAGGCGGCCGAACGCCGCGGCGCTGCCTTCCACGTCGCCGCCGTTCGCCGCGCGGAGGAACTGCCGCCATAGCGGCGCTAAGCGGCGGGTGCTGACATCCGGAGCGGGGTCTTCAGGTTCGCGGCTCGGACGCGCCCATGGATCCTGGTAGCGCGCTCCCGCCGACGCGGCGACGGCTGTAAGAAGCAAGGAAAAGACGACGCTTTTCATGATCAAGCTCAATCCCGAGTATAGAGGGCCTCCCGTGGGGTGTCAAGGAGCCGGGGGGGCTGGCAGGGATCGAAATTTTCGTTAGACTATAGGCCCATGCCGTTCGAGATTCGGGCGCTGGTCGCCAAGAAGGTCATTTTGACCGAGCTCGCGCATAAGTTCGACTCGGCGCGGGTGGTCGATTTAGTCGACGATCTCGGGCTTTTTCCGCTGACCGAGGCGTTCGAACACGAACTCGGCGAGGACATCGCGTTTCCCTTCG
This sequence comes from Elusimicrobia bacterium CG_4_9_14_3_um_filter_62_55, assembly GCA_002790095.1. Taxonomy (GTDB): domain Bacteria; phylum Elusimicrobiota; class Elusimicrobia; order UBA1565; family UBA1565; genus UBA1565. The sequence goes on from PFUL01000118.1 coordinate 2,118, forward strand.
AGGGACTGCGGCTGTCGGCCGGAGTCGCCGGACTCGCCGCGGAGGAATCGGTCTCCGGTCCCGTGGTGTACATCGAGGCCGAATACGGCGGCGGCAAGAGCCACCAAGCGAGTGTGCTCTACCTGGACGGGCGCATCGACAAGGGACCGATCATCGACGATTCGATCTGGGACCCGCGCGAAGCCGGCTTGCAGGACCGGCCGGTCGACCAGGCGCTGCGCGCGGTGGGGATCGTCGCCGCCCCCGAGAGCGACGAGTGGGACGCCGCCGGTTTGTCGCGCTATCATCGTACCGACGACTGGAAGTAGTGCGCTTCTTCTTACTTGCGCTCGCCGCGCTCGCGGGTCCGGTCTCCGCCGCCGTCAAAAACCCCGATACGCTCGTGATGCTGACCGGAATCACCGCCCGGTCGCTCGATCCCGCCTCGGCCTACGGCGGGAGCGATCTATTCGTCAAGTACAACGTCTACGAAACCTTGATCGAGAACCCCGCCGGGGATCTCTCCCGTTTCGGGCCGCTGCTGTCGACGGAGGTGCCGTCCCCGGAGGAAGGGGGGACGGTGTTCCGCTTCCCGATCCGCGAAGGCGTCCGCTTTCACGACGGAGGGGAGTTGAGCCCGGAAGACGCCCGCTATTCCTTGATGCGCTTTATGCTGGCCGACCGCGCGGGCGGGCCCTCGTCTCTGTTGTTGGAAGCCGTCACCGGTCTTGGTTCGACGCAGGACGAGGGTGGAGCGCCGCGAAGCGATGTCTTCGCGCGCGTGTCGCGGGCGGTTTCCGTGGAAGGAAATACCGTCGTCGTCCGGCTCGAACGCCCGTTCGCGCCGTTTTTGTCCGTGATCGCCCGCTGGGGGGTCGTCGTCGACAAGGAATGGGCGGTTGCGCGCGGGGACTGGGACGGCACCCGAGAGGACTGGCCGAGACTTAACGGCTCGAAATCGGAGGACTTCCCGTTTCATTTCGAGACCAACGGCACGGGACCGTTTCGCCTCGCGCGCTGGGATCGCAAGCAAGATGAGATCGTGTTCGAGCGCAACGAGCAGTATTGGGGAACGCCCGCGAAGTTGTCCGCGGTCCGTCTGATCAAGAACGAGGACTTCAACACCAAGCGATTGATGCTGCTCAACGGCGACGCGGATTCCATGCACGCCGATCCTACCCAGCTTTCTTTGCTGCGCGGCGCCGGCGGCGTCCGCGTTATTGAGGGGCTGCCTGTGCTCGGCGTGCAGGCCCTTTATTTCAACGCTTCGATCAACACTAAGGAAAGCCGCTTCGCTGGAGAAGGCGTCGGGCCGGATTTCTTTAAGGACCGCGCCATCCGCGAGGCGTTCGCGCATTTGATCGATTACGAGGGGTTGATCGATCAGGTCTACCGCGGCAACGCCGAACGCGCGACCGGCTTCATCCCGCGCGGGATGCCGGGCTATGACACGGAGCTTCCCCCGTACCGGTACGACCTGAAGAAGGCCGAGGCGCTGTTTAGAAGCGCCCGCCGGGGACGCGTTTGGGAGCGGGGCTTTCATCTCGTTTTGCCGTACGCGTCGTGGAAGGATTCCGACGGCGTCGTCGCCCGGCAGATCGCGGCCGCCGCGCGGAAGATCAATCCAAAGTTCGTGATCGAAGTTCGCGAGTTCGCCTATCCGACCTTGGCCGACATGCTCAAGAAGAGGGCGATCCCTCTCTATTTCGGCGGCTGGCGCGCGGATTACGCCGATCCGCACAACATGGCCCGGCCGATGCTCCGTTCGGGCGGTTTTTACCAGTCCAACTTCGGCTTCGGCGACCCGGAAACCGATCGCCTGATTGATTCCGCGCGCGGGGAACCCGACCCCGACAAACGGGCAGAGTTGTACGCGAAAATCCGCAGGCGCTGGCTTGAGACGCTGCCGTTTATCGCTTTGTTCACCGAACAATGGGCGCGCGTCGAGCGCTCCTGGGTCCGCGGTTTCGTCCATAACCCGATTTACCCCGGGGCCCCGTCGTACTCCCCGCTGGCCCCGATGTTTAAGAAAGAGTAACCCCCATAGGGCCTATTCGGGAGGCCTACCCCTCCTTCCCCAACTACCCTGGGTGGGGAAGGATTCCACGGCCATCCTTTCAGTAGGATGACACGCACATCCCTCCCCGCGTTCGTTCTCTGCGCGCTTCTCATGCCGGCGTTTGCCTACGCCGATGGAGCGATCCTCCAGAGAGCGGGCGCGGCTCATTTAAACTCCCAGGCGGGGATTCAGGCCTCCTCTATAGAGGGGGCCAAGGCCAACACGCGCAGCGCCTTCGAGGGGGGAGCCGCCGACGGGACGGTCTACGCGGGAGACACGGAGTATCGCGGCACCGGCCTGATCGCTCCCAAGAAAATCGCCGATTCCGGGGCCGTCGCCGTCCCCGGACCGCAGCTGCCGGCCTCGGAAGAAGGGCGCAGCGAGTCCAAATTTCCCAAGTGGGCCTCGTATGCGGCGGGCGCCGCGCTCGGGGGCTTGCAGGGCGCGTTGAGCTACGGCCTGGTGGGCGCGCTCGGCGGGGCCGCGATGGGACTCGGGATCAGCTACTTGTACGCGAAGGGCGATTACGGCGGCGCTCTCGGCGCCTCGGCCGGTTCGATCCTCGGCGGCGCCTTGGGGGGTCCGATCGGCGCGATCGCGGGCGCTTTGCTCGGCGGCCTTCTGGGCCACTTCATCGGCAAGCTGTTTTCTTAGAACCGCTTGGGAACAATTGCGGGGAGTCGATCGTATTGAAGTGTGCGACCATTGTCCCTTGTCGCCGTTTCGGTATGCAGTTATAATCGGTTCGAAGGCCGATTCGGGAGGCCTGCTATGACAGTCCGCGGAATATTCAGAAAAAAGTTGGGTGAACGAAAGTTCCGGACCCTCCCTAAGGAGTGGAAGGATCACATCCGGCGGATCGACTCCCTCCCCCGTCCCAAGAAACGACAGACGGCTCACGCGTAGCGGCCGTCGGTCGTGCACTACTTCCTTCTCGACGCGAACGTTCTCGTTCCCTATTATTGCGACGATGGGGAGGATAGGAGCGTTCGGCGGAGAATCGGCGAGTTGATGGCGTGCTGCGCCGCGAAGAAGGTTTTTCTCTTCGTTCCCAACTTCTGCGTGGCGGAAGTGCTGAAGGCCTTCGCGAAGAAATGCTGGCAGGAGAAGATTTACGGCGGACGCGCATCCGACGCGAGGGAGGCGTTTGATAAATTCCGCGAAGCGTTCCTCGACGATGTTGTCGACAGCAAGCTCCTCTATTCCTACGAACTTTCGCGAAGACACATCCGCCGGTCCGATGAAATCTATGAAGCGGCGGCGAAGCACTCGTTCCGGGAGGGCGCTTTCCCGAGCGCGTTCGATGTCTTGATCGTCTCGATGGGGATGAATTTAGCCCGGATTCATGGGCCTAAAGGTTTGACGATCATTACTGCCGACAGGCCGATCTACGACATTTACAGAACGGATGTGAAATTCTTCCCCCACACCATCAACATCCTAGAAACAGACATTCCTAAAGACCTTCTGTAGTAGGACCCCGCGGCGTCAATCCTTTTTTCTGCTCAATTTATACAACAAGGTGCTTTCCAGCGCTTCGTTGGCGATCGCGTTGTCGGAAGGGTAGTCGGGCTTGGGCACCGCGGGGTTTCCGATCGCTCCGAACACCGCCCGCTCGATCCGTTCCCGGCGAATCGTCTCGTCTTCCAGGCCTTTCTTGACCTGGGAGTACACGCGGGACGGTACCCGGTTCGCGACGAAGCCCGGCGGCCGCCGTTCGTAGGCCTTCTCCAGCGCGTCGAGCCCGTCCTTGGCGGTTTTCTGCGCGAACGCGTCGAAGAGGGTTTTCTCCCCGTAGGGGATTTCTTTGGCCGCCGCGACCCCCGCCGAACAGACCCCGTTGAGGCAGTCGGTCAGCACGCGTCCCGCCGGGCCGGAGCGGTTCGCGGCGATCCGGGTCGCGGCCTTGTAGAGTTGGGCGTGAAACGGGTACGGGATCTCCGAAGCTTCCTTGCCGACGCTCGCCGCGCGCGCGCCCGGACCGATCGGAACCTCGGCGAGCAAAGCGGAGTCTTCTCGGTCGCCTAAAAGAACGGCGTTCTTCTCGAGCTTGTGTTCTTTTAGAAACGCGGCGAGACCTTCGGCGCGGCCGGCGGGGCCGCGGTTTTCCAGGTATTGGTCGAGATCGGTTTTCTTTTGAGGGGACGGGTTTTCGGCGTGAAGCGGGGTTTGGAGCAAGGTCGCGGCGAGTAGGGGGATGAGGAGTCGCATGGGATAGTGTTGCGGCTAAGGGGCGGTAAGGGCCAGGCCCCGGAGGCCTGCGGTCGGCTTGGGCATGAGGGCCCAGGATGTTGAGGTGCGTAAATCTCCGCCCTGGCACGCACCGTCCCCATCATGTAAAATGACTGGATCATGCCCTCCTCCGTCGGAACCGGGCTCAATCCCGAGCAGCAGCAGGCGGTCGAATACCGCGGCGGACCGTTGTTGGTGATCGCCGGCGCCGGCACGGGAAAAACCCGGGTCATCGTCCACCGCATCGCCTCTTTGATCGATTCGGGGGTTCCCGCCAACCGGATTCTAGCGGTGACCTTCACGAATAAAGCCGCCGAAGAAATGCGCAAGCGCATCGACGCGCTCGTGCCCGGACAGGCCTCGAAGATCTGGGCGCATACCTTCCACGCGTTCGCCGCCCGGATGCTGCGAAAGCACGCTTCCGCGGCGGGGCTCCATCCCCATTTCACGGTGTACGACGCCGCCGATCAGAAACGCATTATCACCGAGACCCTTAAGGAAGTGGGACTCGTCAACGAAAAGAGCAAGGCCGGGCTTTACGTCAGCGTGATCTCGCGCGCGAAGGACGATTTGCTCGACGCGGAATCCTACGCGATTCACGCGATGACTCAGCCGGATTCGTTCCGCGAGACGGTCGCGAAGGTGTATACCCGCTACCAGAAGAAGCTCGACTCCGCCGGCGGGGTCGATTTCGGGGATCTGCTGCTGAAAACCGCCCATCTGCTCAAAAACGACGAGCGGGTGCGCTCTTATTATCAGGAGTTCTTCCGGGAAGTGCTCGTCGACGAATATCAGGACACCAACCACGCGCAGTACGTGATCACCAAGACGCTGGCGGCCAAGCACCGGAACCTGTGCGTCGTCGGCGACCCCGATCAAAGCATCTACGCCTGGCGGGGCGCGCATATCCGCAACATCCTGGAATTCGAGTCCGATTTCAAGAACGCGAAGACCGTCAAACTCGAGCAGAACTACCGCTCGACGCCGAACATCCTCAACGCGGCCGGCGCGGTGATTTTGAACAACCGGCAGCGGCACGCGAAGTCCTTGTGGACCGAGGCGCCGGAAGGCGATCCGGTCGAGGTCGAGGAGCTTTCCGACGAGCGGCAGGAAGCGAAATACGTCGTGCGCCGCGTCGTGGACCTCGTCGATCACGGGGCGTCGCTCAAGGATATCGCCGTGTTCTACCGGACCAACGCGCAGAGCCGCTCGTTTGAAGAGGCGCTGAGCTTGGCCCAACTGCCGTACCGAGTCGTCGGGTCCGTCCGGTTCTACGAGCGCAAGGAAATCAAGGACGTGCTGTCATACGCCCGCGCCGCCTTGAATCCGGCCGATTCCGTTTCGTTGTCCCGGGTATTGAACGTCCCCGCTCGCGGGATCGGAAAAAGCGCCGAAGAGGCCCTGAAGATTTTCGCCCGCGACGCGGGCCTGACGCTTCGCGACGCGCTTTCGCATCCCGAGGCCGCCGCGACCCTTTCGCCCTCCGGACGGCGCGGAGCCCGGGAGCTCGCCCATGTGCTCGACCGTCTGAGCGCCGATTTCGCGGTCCTTTCCCCCAGCGAGGCGATGAACGCCGCGATGCAGCGGAGCGGTTATTGGGACTGGATCGAAAACGCGGTCGAGACGGATCCCGAGGCGGCGGGGCGTTTGGGGAACCTGCAGGAACTGCTAAACGCGCTGAAGGAATTCGAAGAGGCCCAGGGCGAAGACGCCGATCTCTCGCGTTTTTTGGAGGAAGTGGCGCTTCAGTCGGGCGCCGACGGCTACGACGCGTCTCAGCCCGCGGTGACCTTGATGACCGTGCATCTGGCGAAGGGACTCGAGTTTCCGGCGGTTTTCGTCACGGGTCTGGAGGAGGGGCTGTTTCCGATTCAGGCGGGCAACGCCTCGGCCGAGGAGGTCGAAGAGGAGAGGCGGCTGTGCTACGTCGCGATGACGCGCGCGGAGAAGCGGCTGTTTCTGACGCATGCCGCGTCACGCCGGCTTTTCGGACGCGCGTATTCCAATTTGCCTTCGCGCTTCATCCTGGAAGCGCGCTTGTTCAGCCGCGAGGAAGGACCGAAGCGGGAACTCGACGAGTCCCCCGAACCCCGGACTCAGGAGTTCGTCGAGCCCGACCGGACCTTTGAGCAAGGCGATCGGCTGCGGAAAATCAAGCGGGGGATGCTGGTTCGCCACCCCGAGTTCGGGGAAGGCAAGATCGTCGATTTCTCGGGCGCGGGGGAAGCGCTGAAGGTGACGATCCATTTCCGGAACGGAAAGACGGCGAAGCTGCTGGCGCGTTTCGCGCCCTTGTTTCCGGCTTGACCATGAGCGACGCGATTTCCGAAGAAGAGACGCGCAAGGTGGCCTCTCTCGCGAAGCTCGCGCTGAGCGCCGACGAACTCGCGTTGTATCGCGCCCAGCTTTCACGCGTGCTCGAGCATGTCCGCGAGCTCGAGTCGCTGGATGTGGAGGGCGTCGAAGAGGCCGTTTCCGCGTCCGCCGCCGGAAAGGCTCTGCGCGCGGACGATCCCGTCCCCGCCGCGAACGCCGCGGACTACGCCGCGTTGGCGCCTTCGTTCGCCGATGGTCATTTCCGCGTCCCGAAGGTGGTGGAATGAGAATTCGTCCGGCGGTCGCGGCGTTTTGCTTCTTGGCGGCTCCGGCGCGGGCGCAGCCTCAGGAAAGTCGTCCTTCTCGGGAAGCGATCGGCGTGATGCGCGAGGGCGTGCGCGCCTATATGGATGCTCGCTTCGACGACGCGGTCTCCCTTCTTTCGGAATCTTTGACGATGCGTCCGGCCTGGAAGACCGCCGCCGGATTTCGGGCGATCTGCCTCTGGACGACGGGGGATTTGGAAGGCGCCCGCGCCGACGCGAAGCTCGCCGTGCGGCTGCGTCCGAACTCATCGGAGTCGTATACCGCAAGGGGCTTCGCGTACTTCGTGCTTCGGGATTTCAAAAAGGCCTCCGACGATTTCGTCGCCGCCGCGCGTCGCGGACGCAATTACGGACCGGCGTATTTCGGCATGGGGAGCGTGCTGAGTTCCCAGGAAAAGCTGCGCGACGCCCTCACCAACCTGGATCTCGCAGTGAAGCTCGAGCCCAACGCCGCGGCCGTGCGCATCGTGCGCGGCACGGTATACGAGAAGACCAAGGAGTTCAAAAGCGCCGCGGCCGATTACAGCAAGGTCGTCGAGCTCGCGCCGGATTTTCACTGGGCGCGTTTTTACCGAGGGCGCGCCTATCGCGAGTTGAAGGATTTCCCCAAGGCGATCGCGGATCTCTCGGCGTTTCTTAAGCGCAATCCGCACTACGAGAAGGCCCTCTACTTTCGTTCGAACGCCTATTTCCTGACCGGCGACTATCGGAGCGCCGTCGATGACTTGGGACGGCTCGTCAAGCTCAATCCCAAGCACGGTCTGGCCTATGCCAATCGCGGCGTCGCGCGCAGCGCCCTGGGCGACAAGACCGGAGCGCTCGAGGATCTCGAGCGCGCGAAGGCGCTTCTGCCGGAGAAGGCCGCGAAGATTCAGACGCAGATCGAAGCGATGCGCGCAGAGGGGGACGCGGGGGCCGAAGACGGAGAAGAAGAAGCCATGGGGGAGAATTCGATTACTGGGACCCCCGGAAAGGATTTGACGCCTCCGCCCGCTCCGGCGGATGTATCGCTCGAGCCGCTCCCCGAAGAGCTTCCCGAGGATAAGCCGCGTTTCGGCGTTTTGAGCGGGCAGCCGCCCCGGCCGAGTTTTGCGGCCCCCCCCACGGAGTCCGCCGGTACCGAGAACCCATCGCCCCCGGCCCGACTCCCGGGCGAGAAGACCCCGGACCCCGATGACGAAGAAGGCGGGGACTTCATGTTCATCCGATGACCGAGCCTATGCGCGGACCCGCTTCCGAGATCTCCGGGCGCGTGCGTGCCGGTCTCGAGAAGGCCGAGGACGCCGTCGCCGGATGCCTCTCGCGCATCGAGGCGCAGAACGGGGCGCTCAACATGTTCCTGAGCGTGGACGCCGAAGGGGCGCTTGAGGCGGCGCGCGCGATCGACCGCCGCGTCGCGGCCGGCGAAGACCCGGGACCTCTCGCCGGCGTTCCCGTCGCGCTTAAGGACAATCTGCACGCGAAGGGTCTGCCGACGACATGCGGGTCGAAGATTCTGGGCGGGTATCGCGCGCCCTACGACGCGGATGCCGTTTCGCGTTTGCGCCGGGCAGGGGCGGTGATCGTCGGCAAGACGAATTTGGACGAATTCGCGATGGGTTCCTCCACGGAGAACTCGGCGTTCGGACCGACGCGCAATCCCTGGAATCCGGCGCGCGTTCCGGGGGGCTCGAGCGGGGGGTCCGCCGCCGCGGTGGCCGCCGGCTGCGTTCCGCTCGCACTGGGCAGCGACACCGGCGGCTCGATTCGGCAGCCCGCCGCCTTTTGCGGAGTCGTAGGACTCAAGCCCGGTTACGGGTCGGTGTCCCGGTACGGACTCACCGCCTTCGCCTCCTCGCTCGACCAGATCGGTCCGCTCGCGGCCAGCGTCGATGACGCCGAATTATGCTGGCGTGCGATCGCGGGACACGATCCTAAGGATTCCACTTCGTCGCCGGAGCGGCCCTCTGCGCCCTCAAAAGAATCTGTCGCCGGAATGCGGATCGGTTTGCCGCGGGAGTATTTTCAGGAGGGACTTTCCCCGGGCGTGGAAGCCGCGGTCCGAGACGCGGTCGCCGCTCTCGAGCGGGCCGGCGCCGAGCTGCGCGAGGTTTCTTTGCCGCATACGCGCTACAGTCTGAGCGTTTATTACTTGATCGCCCCGTGCGAGGCGAGTTCTAATCTCGCCCGCTTCGACGGCGTCCGCTTCGGGCACAGAAGCGGGGCGGCCGGCACCCTCGACGAACTGTATGCGCGCACCCGCGGAGAGGGCTTCGGGCCCGAGGTGAAGCGCCGCGTGATGCTGGGAACCTACGCCCTGAGCGCGGGCTACTACGACGCGTTCTACCGCAAGGCGCAGCGCGTTCGTTCCTTGATCCGCGGCGATTTCGACGCGGTTTTCGAAAGCGTCGATCTGATCGCGACGCCGACCGCTCCGACGACCGCGTTCGCATTCGGAGAAAAGACGCGCGATCCCCTTTCGATGTACCTGTCCGATATCTACACGCTCGCGTGCAACCTGGCGGGGCATTGCGGCATTTCCGTGCCCTGCGGCCTTTCCGACGGTCTTCCGGTCGGAATACAGTTTATGGCGCCTCTTCATCGCGAGACCTCGCTGTTTAGAGCCGGCCGGGTGATCGAGTCTTGGCGGCCGCCGGCGCGCTGCCCGGAGCCTGCGTCGTGAAGGAGCGCTTCGAGGAAGCGGCCGGCGGTCTGGTGCTCCGCGGCGGGAAGACTCTTTTGGTCCAAATGAGGCTGAGCGGCGAGCCCAAGATCGAGATCGCCGGATACGGACGGGGAGCGTCTCCCCTGCGCAAGGGCGACACGGTGTGGACGTTTCCCAAAGGCCATCTGGAGCGCGGGGAATCCTTCCGCCGGGCGGCGTCCCGCGAGGTGTTGGAGGAGACCGGGTGGCTGTGCGCGATCAAGAAAACCTTCGCGGAAGTGCGGTACTCGTTTTCTAGAAACGGGCGTCCGACGCGCAAACGGGTTCGGTGGTATTTGATGGAGCCGCTCAAGCGCGAAGGGTCCCCGGATCCCCGCGAAATCCTCGCGTGCCGCTGGGTTTCCGTGGAGCGCGCCGCGTCTTTGCTGCGCTATCCCGCCGACCTGCGCATTCTCGCCCGCTTGCGGAGACTGCGGTGAGCGGGGAATGGGAACTCGTCGTCGGGTTGGAAACCCACGTCCAGCTCGCGACGCGAACGAAGCTTTTTTGCGCCTGCCCGGCGGCGTTTGGAGGCGGGCCCAACGAATCGCTGTGTCCGGTGTGCACGGGACAGCCCGGCGCCTTGCCCGTCTTGAACCGTAGGGCCGTGGAACTGGCTCTGGCCGCGGGCTTGGCGTTGGAGTGCCGCATCCGCGAACGCTCCGTGTTCGCCCGCAAGAATTATTTTTACCCGGACCTGCCGAAGGGCTATCAGATCTCCCAGTACGACCGTCCGTTCGCCGAGGACGGACGTCTTTTAGCGGCGGACGCGATCGTCGAGATCGAAAGGATTCATCTGGAGGAGGACGCCGGAAAACTCGTTCACGAGCCGGCGTCCACCGGGGTCGATCTCAATCGAGCGGGAACCCCGTTGATCGAGATCGTCACGCGCCCCGTGATCGCCTCCGCCGAATGTGCTCACGCGTACTTAGGCGCCCTTAAGTCGGTTTTGCGCTACTGCGGCGTCTCCAATTGCGACATGGAAAAGGGCGAACTGCGCTGCGACGCGAACATCTCTGTGCGGCGGCCGGGGGGGGCTCTGGGAACGAAGGTCGAGCTGAAAAACCTCAATTCCTTTAAAGCGGTGAAGGACGCGATCGGCTACGAATTTGAGCGACAGACCGCCGCGCTGGAAGCCGGAGAGCGCATCGTTCAGGAAACCCGATTGTGGGACGCCGCTGCGGGACGCAGCCGGACGATGCGGGTGAAGGAAGAAGCCCATGATTATCGGTACTTTCCGGACCCCGATTTGCCGCCCCTGGAGGCGAATGAGGACCGCCTGTATAGTATTCGGGCCGCTCTGCCCGAACTGCCGGCGGCGAAACGGCAACGGTTTATCAAGGAGTTTGATTTGAGCGTATACGACGCCGAGGTGCTGTCTTCCGATCGCCCCCTCGCCGACTATTTCGAGGCGGTGCTCGCCGCGGCGGGCGAGGAGAACGCGAAGGCGGCCTCCAATTGGATCCAATCGGAACTGCTCGCCAAGCTCAACGGGGCGGGATTGCCGGTTTCCGACTCTCCAGTCGGGCCGGAATCCATCGGCGAACTGCTCGGTCTGATGCGCGAGGGGCGGATCTCCGGAAAAATCGCGAAAGAGGTTTTTTCCAAGGCGTGGGAAACGGGAAAGAGTCCCGCGGCTATCGTCGAGGAACTCGGCCTGGTTCAGGTGTCGGACGCCGGCGCGATCGAAGCCTGGGTGCTGGAGGCGCTCTCCGAGAACCCAAAAGCGGTCGAGGATCTGCGCGCCGGAAAGAAGCGGGCCGCGGGGGCGATCGTCGGGGCCGTCATGAAGAAATCGAACGGAAAGGCCAATCCGGCCTTGGTCAACAAGATCATCGAGGAGAAGACAGCATGAACGCCATTTTCCGCATCGCTCTATTCACCGCCTGCTGCTTCGCGACGCGATCGGCGCGCGCCTACGACATGATCAAATTCCTCGGAGACATCCGGGCCGACTTTTCTCCCCGCGTTATCGCCGTCGCGTCGGCCGGAGAGCGGGTTTACGCGATCGATGAGAAATCAGGGAAGCTCCATATTTTCGATGAAGGCGGAACCTTGATCCGCTCGGCCGCCGGTCCGGGCTTTCTCTCCGGGCCTCGGGGGATCGCGGTGGGGCCCGACGGAAGCGTGTTCGTCGCCGACACGAAAGGGTCCCGCATTCAGGTGTTCGACGCCGAGGGGAAATTTCTGCGCACGATCGGAACCAAGGGTTCGGATCCGGGCGAACTGAGCCGTCCGCTTTCGGTCGCGCTCGGCACCGACGGTCGTGTTTACGTCTCCGATACGGGCAACCACCGGATTCAGGTGTTCACCGCGGAAGGCGTTTTTCTGTTCGGCTTCGGCGGGAAGGGCGAGGGGCAGGGGATGTTCAAGGATCCCGGACGCATCGAGGTTGATCCCGCCGACCACATCTACGTGCTCGACAGCGGAAACGACCGCCTTCAGAAATTCAAGGAGGACACGAGTTTCGCCGCAACCATCGGGCTTTACGGGCAGGATTTCGCCGTGGACCGCTACGGCTTCATCTACATGCTCGATCGAAAGCGCAGCAAGGTCAAGGAATTGAGCCCCAAGGGTCTCGTGCTCGGAAATATCGGAACGAAAGGCTCCGGTCGGGGCCAATTCAACGATCCGCGCGGGATCGCCGTGGGGCCCGAAGGCGAGCTGTTGATCGCCGACACGAAGAACGACCGCGTACAGCGCATCGAAGTGCAGAACAAGCTCAAGTCGGATCCGATCCGGCCGAGCCTGCGGACGAAGCTGCTGGTCACCGGTCCCGTTCGTTCTCTGCGCATCGAGGCGAACGTGATCGCGACCGCCGGTGAAAAAACCGTGGTTTACGACGCGGATAAAGGTCAGTACGCGGTCTTCGACGCGGCGGGAAAAGAGGAAAAGCGCTTCGGGAGTTCCAAGGGCAAGGAAGAATCCGTTACGCGCCGGGCGGCCGGGCTCGCCGTCAGCGAGCAAACCGGACTCTACGTCAGCGACCGAAAGGGCGGACAGATTCAGAACTTCACGCTTTCCGGCGAGCATAAGCTCAATTTCGGAAGGAAGGAAGGGTTCTTCGGAAACAAGGAGGGGTCCGTCAATTCCCCTACCGGCATCGCGATCAACGAAAAGGGCAGCATCTACGTGGCCGACACGGGGGATCGTCGGATCGAAGCCTTCGGGCCCGACGGGGTTTTTCTCTTCGGTTTCGGGCCGCTGGTGGGGCCCTACGAACTGTCCGAACCGGTCGGCGTCGCCTGGGATCCTGCCGGCTTCCTCTACATTCTCGACCGAGGACTTAAGAAGATCTTCAAGTGCGAACCCTCCGGCGGATACATCAAGTCGTGGGGCGAGAAGGGGGGCGGAATCGGTCAGTTCGAGGATCCCGTCGCGATCGCGTACGACGGACGCAGCTACCTCTACATACTCGACAAAGGCATGCGGAGGGTTTCGGTCTTTGACGGGGACGGCAATTGGGTGACCAATTTCTTCGCGGGCGGCGACGATGAACGCAGTCTCGACGCGCCCGAGGATTTGACGGTTTCCGGTTCGACGCTAATGATCGCCGACCCCGGCAAGGCGCGCGTCGCGTCCTTCCGTCTCCTTCCGCAGCTTGCCCCTCCGCTGTCGATCTCAACGAATGCCGTCGAGGGATCGGTGGCGTTGGAATGGAAGGCGGTCGAAGATCAACTCGCGGCGCGCTACCGCGTGTATCGTTCGAGCCGCCCCCGCGGCGGGTTTTCCGAGATCGGCGTGACCGAGAAACCCGTATTTAAGGAAGCCGACGTGGAGGCGGACCGCGATTACTACTACCGCGTCGCCGTCGAAGCGGATACGGGCGACGTGGGTCCCCAGTCCCGTGCGGTCTCCGTCACGATTCCCTCGACCTTCAATAAGGCGCCGGTCGAAATTTCAACGATCTCCGCCACGAGCGTTTTCTCTTCAAACTACAAATGGTACGGGAAGAACGCGTTCGGAAAGGCGGTCGTGACGAACAATACCGATGCGGCTTTCCGAAACGTGAAGTTCTCGTTTAGGATCATGAAGTACATGGATTTCGCGACCGATAAGACGATCGACATTCTCAAGCCCAAGGCGAGCGTCGAGATTCCGCTGCTGGCGACCATGAACAACTCGATCCTCGAGATCACCGAGGACACTCCGATTCAAGCGGAGTTCTCCTTGACCTACTTCCGCAAGGAGGAGGAGCAAAAGTACTCGATCACCGCTCCGATCAACGTCTATTCGCGAAACGCGATCACATGGCAGGACTCCCGGCGCATCGGCAACTACATCACCCAGCGCGACACGCCGGTGCTCGACCTCGCGCGGGAAATCCTTCGCGACGCTCCGAAGGGCCCCCCCGGGACGGAATATCTCAATAAAAATCTGACCACCGCGATGCGGCTCTGGGCGGCGCTTGGCGCGCTCGGCGTGAAGTTTTTGCCGAGTCCGAACAATCCGTTCGAGACGATGTCCGAGGACCCGGCGTTCCCGGTCGACTATACGCAGTTTCCGCGCGAGACGCTGCGACGGCGCAGCGGCGAATGCGACGACCTGGTGACGCTGCTGTCGGCGATGCTCGAAGGCGCGACGGTGAGAACCGCGATCCTCGATTACCCGGGGCATCTCGCGGTGATGTTCGACACCGGTTCCAACGACCTGATGGATATCGGGCTTCCGGCCGAACGCATGATCGATTACGAGGGGACTTATTGGATTCCCCTCGAGGCGACGATGATCGGGAAATCCTTCGAGGACGCTTCGCGCAAGGCGATTTTCGCGCACAACGAGATGAACAAGGACGGTCGCGCGAAAATCATCGATCCGCGAAAGGCCTGGGAGGAGTTCGAGCCGGCGACCTTGCCCGCCTCGGACCAAGCGCTGCCGACGATCGAGAAGCCGATGGTCGCGAAAGCCTTCGACAAGGTCGTCGAGCACTATTTGAAGCGCCGCTACGACTTCAAGAGCGAGGAGCTTAAGAAGGCGATGGCCGACGCGGAAAAATCCGCGGAATTCCTGAACCGGCACGCGATCCTCGACTCGCAGCACGGCCGCTACAACGAGGCGCGCAAGGGCTTCGAGGCGTCGCTGGCTCAAGAGCCGGGAGATGCCGCGGCGTTGAACAATCTCGGCAGTCTCGCCTTCGTGCAGGAAAAGTACGACGAGGCGATGAAGCGCTATGAGCAGGCTTCGGCGGCGGATCCGGCGGACGCCGGGGTGTGGATGAACCTGGTGCGGACGGCGTTGAAGCTCGGGGACCGGGCGAAGGCCGAGGAGTATTCGAAACGGGCGACGGCCGTGGATGCCTCCGTCGCCGAGGCGGTCGACGCCTTGCTGAAGCAGTGACCGAATTGGAGAACCTTATGAAAAAGATATTGATTGTGGCGGCGCTTGCCGCGTTTTCACCTTCCTGCGCTTTCGCGGAGGAAGCGAAGGTTTCAAAAGCGGTCGAGTCCATTAAGACCTGGTTCACGCATTGGGGACAGGCGTTGAAGCGTTCCGCCGTCGAATCGCGCTATCGAAAGGTCCGCACCACCTCGGTCGCCGCGGTGCGCGGCGCGGGGCAGGGGGACGAGGACCCGTCGCTTCCCTATTGGAAGGGGACCTGGTCCGAAAAATTGGAAAAGGAACGCATCGCCGAGCGCAAAGAACTGGAGGGCGCGGTCGAACTTGCGCTGGCCGGAGATCTCGACGGCGCTTGGGCCAAGCTCGACGCGTTTGAAAAGTCCCATCCGAAAAGCTCGCTGCTCGCCGACATTCAGGAAGCGCGCGCACAACTCGCCGCCATGAAAAAGGAGCTGGCGCCTGCGGCGCCCGAGGAGGCGAAGCCGGCCGAAACCCCTCCCGCAGAAGCCGCTCCCGCCGAAGCGGCGAAGCCGGAGCCCGTTCCCGAGGCTCCCAAAGAGGCGGCCCCCGCTGCCGCCGAGTAGCCGCGCGCTCCGATACGCGGAGTTGCTGAAGGGATTGCGTTCGGCGCTCGACGGGGAGACCGATGCGGTCGCGATGCTCTCAACCGTCGTCTGCGAGCTGCATCACGCCTTCGAGCATTTCGACTGGACCGGGTTTTACCGCGTCGATCCCGCCAAGGAGCGGGAGTTG
>PFUL01000006.1 GCA_002790095.1 Elusimicrobia bacterium CG_4_9_14_3_um_filter_62_55
TAAAAGCGCGAGCGTCGCGGACGCACCGCGAAACATGCCCTTCAATTCGAGGCCGTCGCCGATTTTCGAGCCCACCGGATGCTTACCGGATTTTTTGGGTGAGATTCTTGGACATGAGTAGGCCCCCCAGGATTTTGTTATCCTGGAAGGCGACGGAAAAAAAGACCATGGCGTCGACCGCGGCGAAACTGCTCAAACTCATCCGGCAAGGCGAATCCGAGACCTTGGAGTTCAAGGAATCGTTCGGCCGGCAAGCTATCGAAACCGTCTGCGCTTTTGCCAACACCAAGGGCGGCATACTCCTCATCGGCGTGGACGATAAGGGAATTGTTCTCGGGGTTTTGGGCGGCGCGAAGACGCTTAAGAGAATGGCTGACGAGATCGCCCAAGCGACCGGGCTCCAGCCTTCCGTTGAAGCGGTCACGGTCAAAAGCAGGCGCGTCGTCCAAATTCAAGTACAGGAAAGCCGGGTCCGGCCGGTCATGTATCATGGGAAGGCCTATCATCGCTCGGGCAGCACGACGCGTCGGATGGGCGTGGAGGAAGTCACCCGCATCGTCCTCTCCAGCGTCGGCATGACATGGGACGAGGTGCCGGAGATCCGCGCCGGAATGTCGGATATCTCGACGACCAAGGTCAAAGCCTTTATCAGATTGGCCAACGAGAAGGGCCGAAGGCCGATGGCTTCCGGGATTACCGCGCCGGAGCTATTGCAAAAACTCAAGCTGATCCGCAAAGGCCGGCCGACGCGCGCCGCGATTCTTCTTTTCGGCAAGGCACCGCAGGATTTCTACCGCTCGGCGTTGGTCAAGGTCGGGAGGTTTCGTTCGGAGACCCTCATCGTTGACGACCGGGAAATCGAGGGCACCATTTTCGAACAGATCGAAGGGGTGATGGGCTACTTCCGGGAGAAGCTCGATACGCGTTTCGTTATGACGGGCAGACCGCAGCGTGATGTCGTCTGGGAGTATCCCTTGGAGGCGCTCCGGGAAGCCGTGACTAATGCGGTCTGCCACCGGGACTACCTGAGCACGGCCCATGTCCAGGTCCGCGTCTATGACAAAGAGGTGCTGTTTATGAACCCCGGAGGGCTCCCGGCGGGCCTATCCGTAGAGACGCTCAAGCAGGCGCACCATTCGATCCCCAGGAACCGGCAGATCGCCGAGGCCCTCTTTTATGCCGGACTCATCGAGCATTGGGGCAGCGGGATCGAGAAGATGGTCGACGAGTGCTCCGCCGCCGCGATGCCAGAGCCGGTCTTCGAATCGGACGCTGCTTTTAGGCTTACATTCAAAAAATCAACGGTTACGGAGCCGGAATTGCAGCCAGAGTCGCAGCCAGAGTCGCGGCCAGAGTCGCGGCCAGAGTTGCTGGAGACCCGAATTCTGCGGATTCTCAGAAAGGGACCGCTGAGCAAAGCTCAAATTTCTGAGCATCTAGATCAAAAGCGCGTTTCGGGTCAATTGAATAAGACTATTCGGCTCCTCCTCAGTCGGGGGGCTATTGCCTACACCATCCCAGGCAAGCCGAACAGCCGCCTCCAGCGTTACCGGATCCCCGGTATCCAGCCGGTCGAGTAAGCTTTCACAACGCCAATTTCCGGCAATGGACGGATCATTGCGCATCAGGCCCTATGATAAAACTCAGGAAGTCCCACGTTTTGGCGAGTTTTGCCTGCGCGCGCTAAAAATGTCGATTGTCGTCTCCCGACGAGAAAATTCGCGGGGTCAATATTAAGACTCACGGATGTATTCGCAGCACCAATAAACGAGCAAAAGTGACAAAGTGACGGCCTGACACCAAGTAAACCGCCTACTCAAATCTGGGCCCGCCCTCAGCGGCGATAGACGTCCTTACGGTGCCCGACGCGATACACCCGAACCAAACGCCGCGCTTCGTCGATCGTGTAGAGGATGCGGTAGTCGCCCTTGCGGACCCGCCAACCGTCGACTCCGTTGAGTTTCTTCGCCCCCGGAGGGCGGGGATCTCGGCAGAGATCGTCGAACACGGCGCCGATCAGTTCGCGGCGTTCCTTCGGCAAGGCCTTAAACTCTTTCAGCGCCCGGGTCTCCAACTCCAGCCGGAACGGCACTTACTTCAAGCCCTTCTTCACCGATTCCCAGGAATGAAAGCCCGTGGACTCCTTCATCGCCTGCCGGAGATCGTGCGCGTCGATCAGGTCCTCAAGCTTCTCGCGGATGGCTTCTTCAATGAAGAAATTCTTGCGCATGCCGAGCATCGCGCAGACCTCGTCGATTTTGCTCTTGAGTCCGACCGGCAGCTTCGTGGCGAAAACCTCGGTCTTATTCATAACCAAAGTTTACTCCGTCTTACTTAGGTTGTCAAGGCCCTCGCGGCCGGTCCTTGCGGACCTCGTCGCAGTTCATCGCGCAGGGCACCAGGGTCCCTTCTTCGTCGTGCTGCGGCGCGGGATCGCAGTCGAGTTCACAGCGGATCACCGCGGTGCTCGACTTGTGAAAAGAAGCGCAGAATTCGGAAAAAAAGCGGATCCCGTCGGCGTCGGCCGCGTCGAAGGACTCGATCGCCCGAGCCTCAATGCGGTGGGAATCGAATTCCCAATGACTCAGCGAAGGCGGCGGATCCGCGCTGATCTTCTCAAAGCGCGATTCGACCGATTCCCCGGTCATGCCGAGATAGGACTCGTTAAGCGTCAGATTGGCCAGTTCGTAGATCGTCCGTTTCGCCATATCCCATTTTGACCGAATTTCACTCCCCTTGCCACTCAAATTATTGCCCGCGTTCCACCGGCTAGTGCAACACTCGTAGCGTGAGAAGGTCACGCCGTAAGCTGCGTTCTTCGTGTACCGTAACACGAGGGAAACGA
>PFUL01000028.1 GCA_002790095.1 Elusimicrobia bacterium CG_4_9_14_3_um_filter_62_55
GCCTGCGTCTGCGAGGCGGACATGTGCCTGGTGGATTCAAAGGAACCGCTCCGCGTTCCGGGAACGGTTCCGGCGCCGGGCCGCTAGAGCGAAGCCTCGACCTGCCGGGCGAAGAGATCGGCCTCGTCGACGACCGCCCGCACGTTTCCGGTTTCCTCGGCGACGCGCGCCATTTCCTGATTAAAAACCTGCCAGACCCCGAGCAAGCGCCCCATTTGCGGACGCAGCGGAGCGTCCGGAGCGAGCAGCGCCCGAACAACCCGCACGAGCGAGCCGTTCACCGCGGCCGCACCCGCCCCCGTGCGTTCGCGCGCGGCGTCTTCCACGACCGCGAGGAACTGCGCCCCGGTCATCAAGTCGACCCGCAAACCGCGCTCGACCGCCAGGGAATCGGCTCGTTGGGCGAGATGCAGCGAGGACTCCGCGACTGAAACGGCCGTTTCGCTCGGGAAGGATTCGGGGGGCCGCGCCGGTTCGGCGGCGGCGACCGCAACCACGCGGCCGATCTTAGGAACGGAGAGGGATCCCGGAACCGCGGCCATCGACGGAGTCAGCGAGGGGATCACCGGCAGGCTGGACCCCAGGCCGGGGCTTAGGGACGGAGTCGGGAGCGCGAGTTTTCCGAGCGCCGGAGTCATCGGAACGACGGGCGCGACGAACTTCATTTGGGCCGAGGCCGGCGCGGCGAGCAGCGCCGCGAGGGCGCAAAGCGGGAATTTCATGCCGATAGCGTACTCCCATACGCGGCGTCGCCCAAGGGCCGAAGGGGGTCCGTTCGGGTAGGTCTTAACGGCCGACTGGTTCGAATCCTACACGGCCAGAATTTTAAGAAGAGCCTTTCGGCCGACCAGCTGAGGGGCTTTTTGTTAAAATCAGATCAGGATATGTCCTCAAAAAAACGGTCGAAATCCAAGGCAAGCAGCGGCGCGGGTGAGATCGTCCTCTATCAGACCGAGGACGGCCGAACTCGCATTGAATGTCGTTTCGAAAATGGGACCATCTGGCTCACACAGGCGCTTATCGCGGAGCTTTTTCAGAAAGATGTCCGCACCATCAACGAGCACCTCCAGAACATTTACAAGGAGCGGGAACTCCTTCCCGCTCCAACTATCCGGAATTTCCGGATAGTTCGCTCCGAAGGCGCCCGGCAGGTCGCCCGGGCGATCGACCACTACAACCTCGATGCCATTCTTGCCGTCGGCTTTCGCGTTCATTCCCCGCGCGGCACGCAATTCCGGCAGTGGGCGGCTGCGCGGCTCAAGGAATATCTCGTCAAAGGCTTCGTCATGGATGACGAAAGACTCAAGAACCCACCCGGTCCCGGCGTTCCTGATTATTTCGACGAGTTGCTTGCCCGCATCCGGGATATCCGGTCGTCGGAAAGGGTCTTTTGGCGCAAGGTGCTCGACATCTACGCCACCAGCATCGACTACGATCCCGGTGTGGAAGCCTCGCAGACGTTCTTCGCCACGGTGCAGAACAAGATGCATTGGGCGGCGCATGGGCAGACCGCCGCCGAGGTCATCGTCCGACGCGCGGACTCAGGCCGGCCGAATATGGGCCTTACATCATGGTCCGGCGGCCGCCCGCGCAAAGAAGACGCGATGGTCGCCAAGAATTATCTCGCCATCGAAGAACTGGAGGCGCTTAACCGCATAGTCACCGCCTATCTGGAATTTGCTGAATTACAGGCCCGGAGCCGCAAACCAATGCATATGGGAGACTGGATCGCCAAACTTGATGATTTCCTGCGGCTGAGCGAGCGCGAAATCCTCACCCATGCCGGGCGGATATCCCACGAGACGGCCTTGGCCAAGGCGGAATTGGAGTATGAGAAGTTCCGCGTGCGGGAGGCCGGACGACCGAAACAGGTGGACAAGGATTTTGATGAGGCCGTCAAAAAACTGCCCGCTCCAAAGCGGCGTTCAAAGAGGACCATCAAGCCGGAGCCCCAGAAATGAGACATAAACGGGACAAATGGGACATGGTCCAATTGGGCCGCAGCCTGCGGCACAATTGGGCGACCGTCGTTTGAATCTTCAATTTGGCCACCGGCTGTGGCCAAATCGTGCAACGGTCCGTTGCACAATTGACTACGTTTCCAGAGGGAGATCCCCCGGCCTCCGCCGCCATCGGCGCGGCCGACGGACGGCGGGCCCCAACTCAAGTTGAACCCTAAGAGTTCTTTCTGCCAAAGAGCCAGCGTCTTGGGCACGCCGTCCTAAACCGGCCTAGGTCCATTACCAGTCCCACCCAAGGCACTTCGGATAACCCCGTATTCCGCAAGCCTCCACTATAATGGGCCATGGCGGCGCTCAAACAGTTCGTTGCCCTTTCCCTCTCCGTCTCTTTGATCGCGGCCCAGGGACAAGATGCCTGCGCCGCCGTCTTGACGACGGTGCCGACTCGAATCGGGGCGACGATGACTCCGATGGGGTCGCCAACCGGATCTCTCGCCGCGCCGTCCCTGGAAGCCGCCTTCGCTTCTCCCTCCCTCTCCCCGGCTCTGAGCGGAACTCTCCCGACCCTGGACCTCGCGCTCCCGTCGCAAGCGGGGGCTCCGGCGACCGCCTCGGCCCCGGCGGCTATTCCCGCTTCGGCGAGTCTCCCGTCCCGCGCGGCTCAAGCGCGATCCGTCTCCGCTTCCCGAATTTCACTGCCTGCGTTGAAACCCGTCCCGGCCCCGGCGCGCGCCTCTCTCGCCGTCTTAAACGCCGCGGTCGGAACGGACTCCCCCGCCGCCCGCCCCGGAAGGGCGCGCGGCGCCGAGTCCTCCGCGCGCATCGCGGTGATGTTCGACGGCGGAACCCGCGGCTTCCCGGCCGCGAACGCGGCGGACCCGGTTCGCGCCAAAGACCCGATCTCAGCCCGAACATTCGGTCTCACCCGGCCCCTTTCGGCGGAACCGGAAGAAACCGCCTCCACGCCCGCCCCCAAAGCTCCAACGACCGGGAAGAAAGCCCTCTCGCGCTGGCGGGTTCTTAAGGAGAACCGCTTTCTCATCTCGGCCGCCGCCGGAGCGGCGCTCGGACTCGCGGGCGTCAATCTCGGGACCTTGCCGGTACTGAGTCTCATGCCCGGACTGTTCTTCGGGGTACTGCCGTGGCTGGCCGCCCCGTTCATCGGACTCAACATCTACAGCTCCTTCGCGCATCACAGTGTGATAAAGGAATCCCGCACGCTGGTGGGATTCCTCGTGATTACCCTGGCGGGCCTGGCCATCTCGGCCGGGGTCACGATGGCGATGACGTCGCTGCTCCCGGTCGTCGACCCGGCCAGCTTCGCCGCGGCGGCCATCCCGGGACTTTCCGAGGGCGGCTTCAGCCCGATGCAGTTCATGCTGCCGATCATCGGCATATTCACCGCGGCCGCGCTGCTGTACAAACGCGCGCGCGCCGCGGCCGACGGTTCGGCCCGGCGGGACTATCCGCCGGGATGGAAAGGCTCCGTGCTGAAGTTCTACGACGCCGTCGTCGGGCTCGCGATCAACGGCCGTACCGCGCCCGCCCTCGTCAAGGCCGGAGAGTTGGGCGAGAAGGCAACGGGACTCATCAACAAGATCTTCCCGCGCTTCATCGACCTCGTCGGACTCCCCGCGGTAGCGACGCTCCTGTCCATGTCGATGGCGACCGGCGGTCTCGGCCTTCTGCATTCGTTCGGCGGCTACTACATCACCGCGTTCGCGGGCATGGCGGTGGGCCTGCTCGCGCTCTTGGCCGCTTACTTCGCGTTCGGCGCCCGCGCCAAGGACTTCAAGGAAATCCTCAAGGCCGCCCTCGTCGGCTTCAGCCTCTCTTCCAGCAGCGCGACGATGCCCACGGAGAAGGAAGCGCTCAAAGCCATCGGCGTTTCCAAAAAGACGCGCAACTCCGTGGTTCCGCTCGGCGGCGTGTTCAACATGTACGGCACGGCTCTCTACATGGGTCTGACGGCGTTCTACGCCCTCTCCATGTTCGGCGCCGCGCCGACGATGATGCAGTATTTCAACACCGCGCTCGCGGTACTCGTCATCGCGATGGGAGCCCCCGGCATTCCCGCGTCCAACATCACCCTGTTGGAACCCGTCCTGCGTCAGACCGGTCTCGCCTCCGGTCAGGTCACCCAGGTCTACACGATGATCCTGCCCGGCGACCGCATCCTGGACATGGCGCAGACCGCGCTCAACGTCGTCGGGGACATGCTTCCCGCGGTCGAACAGGACCGCAAGCGCCTGCGCTACGTCCGCGCCAAGCGCATCCGGGAACTTCGCCGCAAACGCGGCTCTAACGCTTCCGGGTTTTAACGCGTTTCGCCGCGTTCTCCAACACCGTCAGCACGCGTTCTTCCGCGTCGGTTCTGACGAACGCCGTCGGAATCAGCCAATACACGGCCCAGTGGATTTTCGTCCGGCCCATGAAGTGGACGAAGAACGCGTCCTCTCCTTCCACCGGGTAGAAGCGGATTTCCCCGGAGAGTTCGCGCACGAACGGCGTGGGACGGGCTAAGGTCATCGCGAGAGTGGGCACCGCCTCCTTGCCGTCGAGGGCCGCGGCGTAGCGCATCGCGAAGCGCCGTTCCCCCTTAAAGAAGCGGTTGAGGTGATAGCGGACCCGGATCAAGTTCTCACCGGGTTCGATCTCCAAGCGTTCCAGATGGACCAGGTACTCCCCTTCGCCCCCCCGCCGCGTGTTGATGCCCTCCCACGCCCAATCCGGATACCCGGCGACGTCGCGGACGATCGCCAGCGCGTCCGACAACGGAGCATCGATCTTGGCGATTCCGAGCAGGCGGTAGCTCCCCCCGTCCTTGCTCAACCGCGCGTGGGGCCATGCGGGCGCCGAACGCGCCTCTTCCAAACGCGAGAGGTCGTCGCCCGCCAACGGACCGGCGAACGCCGGGGAAATCGCGATCACCGCGGCCAAGAGCGCCTCCATCGGGGAAGTCTAACACTTTAAAGTTCGGAACCGTCCAACCTGTGCTATCCTATCTGAAGGAAAACGCACCGGAGGTCTTAAACGATGCCCAAATCCCTGATTTTCGCCGCCCTCGCCGTGGTTCTCGGGACCGGCTGTCAAACCTCGAAATCCGCAGGCCGCATCACCACCTGGACGGCCAACGCCGGAGAACTCAACGCCGACGGCATGCGGGATTCTCTCGGCATGGAAGGGTTGGACAAGGCCCAGTTCGCCGCGCTGGCCGCGAGCCGCATCAAGACGATCACCTTCGACCTCGACAGCTATACTTTGACCCCGGAAGCCCGGGACATCCTCAAGAAGAACGCCGGTCTGATCCAGGCCGCCGAGGGAACGATCTCCATACAAGGGCACGCCGATGAACTCGGCACCGAGGAGTACAACCTCGCCTTGTCCGAGCGGCGCGCGATCGCGGTGCGCGACTACTACGAGCGGATGGGAGTCCCCCAGCAGCGGATGAAGACGGTGGCCTATGGGGAGTTGAAGCCTTTGTGCACCGATTCCCGCGGCGACTGCTGGCGGCTCAACCGCCGCGCGAAAACCGTCCTCGATTACTGAGCGGGAACGCCGCCGCTGGCGGCGACGTGCTCGCGCAGGCAGCGCGAGGCCGCCGGTACGCGGTATGGACAAATTCCCCCGTTCCTCTATACTTAGACCATGCGCTGGCTCGCCCTGCTCCTGATCCTGTCCACCCAGGCCCTGACCGCCTCCGCCGCAGGGGACCGCTTGGGCCTGCGCATGGCCCAATACCGCCGGGAACTCCCCCCCGGCGACTATGATGACGGAGGGCGACGCCGCCGCTACTACGACCAGGAAAGCTACGAAGACCCCGGCCGCGACCCGAACGATGTCCGCGTGTCGAAGGATACCCTCGTCGGCATCGGGACGATGCTGGTCCCCGGCGGCGGATTCCTGTTGTGGATGGATCCGGCTCTCGACCATAAGTACATCAACACAGGTTCCGGGCTGTTCCTCGGCCTCATCGCCGCCGCGGTCGGGATCAAGTTTTACGTCTCCGGAGACTACGCCGAAGCCCTCGCCGTCCACGGCGGCGGCATCGCGGCGGGCCTATTGGGCCATCATATCGCCGGGCGTGCTCCGGGGGGCCCCCGCCGCGCCCACGCCCCCCCCGCCGTCCTCCAAGCCAAATTTCGCTTCTAGGCCCTTAGGCCTATTCGGGCCTAGGCTCTTCGAAGGTGGTTCAACCCGCAGTCCGGCGCCACCCTTGTAGAGATGAAGCGCCTGCTCCCCGTCGCAGCCGGACTCCTCCTGATCCAAGCCGCAACGCCGGCGCTCCACGCTTCCCCCCAACCGAGCCGGGAAGCCGTGGGAGTCATGCGGCGGGGAGTGGACGCTTACCGCAAAGGACGCCTGGACGAAGCCGAGGCGGTGATCACTCGGGCGATGCGGATGTTCCCCTTGTGGAAAACGGCCTCCGGTTTTCGCGCGATCGTCCGGACCGAGCTCGGGGACGACGCCGGCGCCCGCGTCGACGCACAACTCGCCATCCGGCTTTCACCCAACAGCGCGGAATCCTTCGCCGCGCGAGGCTTCGGCCGTCTCATTTTAGGGGATTCGCTCAGCGCCGCGGACGACTTCATCCGCTCCGCGAAGATGGACAAACGCTACGTCCCCGCCTACCTGGGGATGGCGTTGCAGCGCCGCGCCGCCGGAGACCGCTCCGAAGCCCTCGCGAACATCGGCATCGCTCTGAAAACCAACGAAAGCTCCGCCATCGCGTATACGATGCGCGGGGCGGTGTATGAAGACATGGGAAGGACACAGGAGGCGCTGCGCGCCTACACCGCGGCGATCGCGATGGACCGCGAAGCCTGGCGCTCCCGCGTGCCGCGGGCCCGGATTCTCCTTCAAGCCGGACGCACGAAAGAAGCCGTCGAAGATTTGAACCGCTGTCTCGAGCGCGACCCTCACTCCACCACCGCGCTGTTCATGCGTGGACAAGCGCTGTTTCAGGCCCAGGACTACCAAGGCGCGGCGATCGACCTCGACAAGGTGCTCGGCGTCGAACCGACGCACGGTCTCGCGCTCGCCAACCGCGGCCTCGCCCGCTCGGCGCTCGGCGACAAGCGCGGCGCGCTCTCGGATTTAAGACAGGCCCTCGCGCTCGTTCCTGAGAAGCGCGAACAGATCGAACCCCAACTCGCGGCGATCGAGAAGGAACTCGGCGTCTCGCCCGGCCGCCCCGACGGCTACGACTCCGATGGGACCCCCCGCAGCACCAGCTTCTTCGCGGCGATCGGACGCAAGCTCCGCGGCGGAAAGGACGAGCCGCGCCGGGCCCCGCGGCAACCCGCGCCGCAGGTCCGCTACGCGTATGAGGCCGCCCCGGTGATGACGCAGCCCCTGTTCGCCAAGGCCTGGAACCGTCCCGCGACGGCGCCCGCCGCGGAGTTGCGCGACGCCCTGGGCAACGCGCCGCCGGTCCGCACCTATTCCACTTCCCGAGACGGGAGCACGCGTGCGGCCCGGACCGAAGCCGCGGCCAACCCGCTTTCCTCCTTCCGCGCCGCCGAACCCCGTCGGGAAGCGGCGCGGGACCCCCGCCGCGCCGCGATCAGCGCGAGCATCATGCGCCGCTACGGCATCGGCGGATCCGCGCGCACGGTTTCCTACGAAGCGCCGCGCTATGAGAATTTTCAGGACGCCGGCGACTACCGAGACGCGCCGCGTTTGGAACCCTCCTACGCCTCTTACGAACCGGTCTCCCAGCGCTATGAAGACGGCCCGACGGGATTCATCGAACGCCTCGGCGCGATCGTTCGCGGCCGCGCGGCCGGTGTACGGCCTTACGACGCGGCCGGCTACCGAGAACCGTCCCGGGTCAAACAGTTCGCCCGCGATTTCTTCACCCCGGCGCCTCATGATGAGAATTTCATCTACCACCGCACGACGCGCGAGGAAATTCCCGCCGCGAGCCGGCTCGGCGATTACGAACAACCCGATCAATGGGAAATGCCCTACCGCAATCCCGCCGAAGACGGAGACGCGGTCTACGAGGCGATGGGCGCGCCCACTGCGGCGCGCGAGACCGAACCGGTTCGCTACGAAAGAGATTTCCGCGACGCCCCCGCCCCGCTGCCGAATTACGCCTACCGGCCCGCTCCTCGCCCGGCCCCACGCTACGTCGAACCGGCCCCACGCTACGCAGAACCCGCCGAGCGCGGCTATCAGCGCCGGATTCAGGAACGCTATTACTCGGACGCCCCGGCGCCCCGGACCCGCCGCTTCATCGATCCCCGCTACGGCAAGTCGCAGGTCGCCGAATACCAGCGCCGACGCCGCAGCGCCCGCCCCGCCCAGCCCGTCCTGATTTACTGATCCGAGACGGATCCGTCGGCCGCGATCAGGCGGCGGACGAGCGCGTATTCGAAAACGGCGAACGCCAACCCCGAGAACATGAAGACGGCGACGGCTTCCGCCTGAGGCAGGGCCAAAAAGAAATCCGGGAACTGCGCCGCGACGAAAATCATCACCCCGGCCGCGTTGCGAAATCCGACGACGAAAAACAAGGCGAGACACGCCATGAGAAACAGCGCGTAGCGAAGCGCCCCGCGTTCCCGGCCGAACGAAATCACGGTGGCCCGAATGCCGAGAATCAGAAGCGCGTCCACCGAGGCCGCCGCGGCGACCGCGA
>PFUL01000156.1 GCA_002790095.1 Elusimicrobia bacterium CG_4_9_14_3_um_filter_62_55
CTTCGGCTACGCCTCTGATGAAACCTTCCCCAAGGATTCCCTTTCCTTCCCAACCCAGATCACCGACCCCGCAGCCGTCCCCCGCGCCGTCGCAGCCGACGCCCGAGCCCGAACGGCCCTACATGAAGCCCTGCATCAACGGCCGCTGCCTGAACCTCAACTGACGCTATCGGCATTGGAACCCGGCAAGCAGGCATAGGGCCCAGCGGCGATTAGGCTTTATTACCCTCGCGCCGATCCCGCGGGCAGGTATCCTTTAGTATACGGACCCTTGTAACCGCCGGGATCGGCCGGCGGGCATCCACGGCCCGACCGCAATCGGGCGAAAGCCAGGGAGTCCCTGAAGCGCGACGCGCGCCCAAGGGGCTCTTCTATTTTAGTTCGATGACGCGATGAAGAAACTTCTACTGGCGATTTCGCTGCTGGCCTTCGCGGCCTGCAAGAAACAAGCCGAACCCTCGGGGCCGAAGCTCGGCGCGCCCGAAGCGGGCGGCTACACGCGCGAGGTCGTGCCGGCGGCGGCGACGGTGACGGCGTCTTCGGGACCGGTGAAGATG
Organism: Elusimicrobia bacterium CG_4_9_14_3_um_filter_62_55; assembly: GCA_002790095.1. Classification (GTDB taxonomy): domain Bacteria; phylum Elusimicrobiota; class Elusimicrobia; order UBA1565; family UBA1565; genus UBA1565. Next base: position 558 of record PFUL01000156.1, read on the forward strand.
ACCCTACAGGTCGCTAAAACGACGCTGTCATCCAAGTACCCCTCTTTGTGGATCAAGTTGACGCTCGAGAACATCGGGACGACGCATTTTCCGGTCGTCGATCTAGCGTTTGAAGACGGCCCGATGGATCTCTGGTACCGTCATACGACGCTCAAGTTGGAGTTCGGAGAGGTGGACAAACCACCGGATGACTGGAATCCGAATGATGAGGAACTCCCCGATGCCGATTGCTGGCCGGGGGACTCGGGGAAACGCTTCTTCGCGGACCGCGATCCCGCCTTGTGGTACGCATTCGAGCAAGGCGGAGCCCAAACTCTCCGACGATTCATTGAAGAAGGCGTCCCGACGAAGATGTGGGGCCCCATGCTGAAACCCGGGGAATCCATTACGACGCCGCCGTACGCGTACCAAACCTTGTTCTCGGTCTGGTGCGAGAAGCAGCCGAGCCCTAAGCCGCTCGGCGATTTCGGCGAAATTCCGATCTATGGAACGAAACCCGGGAAATACCGCCTGCGTGCCGTTCATAAAATGGGCCGTGAAGACTGGGACGAGGGATTCAAGAAGGCGATGGCGGACATCGGCCCCCCACGTCCCGAAGATGTCACATTCGCGACACCCTGGATTACCATCACGGTCAGCGAACCATGAAGTTTCTCATCCTGCTGCTCGCGCTGTCGTCGGCCTACGGCTATCAACTTCCGCAGACCGCTCGGCAACTCCAGCGACAAGCGGAGGCCGATCAGCGGCTCAACGAGATCGCAGGACTACATAAACAAATTGACGCAAGAATCAAAGTTCTGAGGAAAAAGGGCCGCTACCATCTAGTGGAAACCCTCCCCTGGCAGGACATCCAAGACCCGCAAATCCTTCAGTGGAAAAAGACCATCGCCGCGAAATACCAAGACGCGATCTACGCGACCCTCGAGGCCTACGACATCGCGCCGAACCAGAACGGAATCCCCACCGGGTCCCTGAACATGCAGACCGGGCCGTTCAAGAACAACGCCGTCGCCTGGCGGCCGGTGTACGCCGCCATCGGCATCCGAAACATCACTTTGCCAGACGGCTCGACCTATACCTGGCCGGATGCTGATCCTACGAAGGCCAAGAAGTTCATCGGTGAAGCCAGAATAATCAAGGACGGCGTCACGACCGCGGACGGCACCACGGTCATCGCGGGATTTAGGCAGAACGCATTTTTATTTCGGAATTGCTGCTGCATGAGTACACCCACCTCGAATTATTTTCGGAAGCGGAATGGAATGATTGGGAGACGCGGCACGACCGGGAAGGTGAAGTCTTGAAGCGGATCGAGAAGGCATTCGCCGCGCTCCCCCGAGGCAGGTCCCCGAAAGAAATTCGCGAACGTCAACGGTTGGACGCAACCTTGAAAAACAAGCGGGAACTGTTCGACCGAACAAAGCCGCCACTCTACGAAGAGCTCTGGAGGCGCGCATTCGGTCGGTCGGAACCTCTCGATTCCGCCTACTCAGACTCCGTGCCGACGAGCGTCGAAGGGTTCTCGATCCCGAAGGATCAATTAGCCGAGATCCGGCGAAAGGCGGGCGACCTGGAGCACGGCATCGCCGCCGAGCACCACCACCGCCGCCTCGCCGAACAAGAGGCGCAGCGCCGCGAGGAACAGACACGCGTGGAACAAGACGATCTCCGGTTCGCGATCTATTGGATTTTCAACGAATGCCGCGGGACGCCGTCTTTACCCATCCAAGGCAACTTCGCGCGCCTTCTCGCGACCAAGCCCGATGCCCGCAAAGCCCTGCGCCGCCTCGCCTCTTTCGAATACGCGAAAGCCGAAAACGCCGCTCTCTCCGAATGCGTCGAGCTCTTGATTCGCTCCCTGCCCGACTACCCGAACGCCGACCGCATCGAAATCGACCGCCATTGGGCCGAACGCGTCCGGCACGAGGCGAACGAACGCAACGCCTTCCACGCTCCCTCAAAACCGATTCCATCCGTCACGCGCCGCTCGGGCCCGCTCCCGGTCATCCCCTACCCGTCGCAGCCGGCTCAGCCCCAACAACCCGCCCCCGCGCAACCGGCACCCGAGCCCGAACGCCCCTACATGAAGCCCTGCATCAACGGCCGCTGCTTGGACCTCCACTAACCATGAAGAAACTTCTACTGGCGATTTCACTGCTGGCCTTCGCCGCCTGCAAGAAACAACCCGAACCCTCGGGGCCGAATCTCGGCGCGCCCGAAGCGGGCGGCTACACGCGCGAGCTCGTGCCGGCGGCGGCGACGGTGACGGCGTCTTCGGGGCCGGTGAAGATCACGCTGAGCATGCCGACGACGTTTTACAGGGTGGATTCGCCTTCCCTTTGGGTCAAGGTATCTCTAACCAACGTGGGCGACGCCCCGTTTGATTTCTTTTCACACGCCTTTGTATTCGGCGCGCCTCAACTGATGCGTCCCGATCCCATGACGCTTGAGGTCGTGCAGGTTTCCGGGAAACGGGCTATTTATGTGCCTCCTGAAACGGACATGCCGCCACGCCGTTGCTGGCCCGAACACGCGAAATTGGGCCGAAGGGAATTGATCCGACGATTTATGTTCTCGCTGGACGCCGGCGCATCAACTTCCACTCCTGTGGGCGCGTATGTCCCGCTGGAAAAGGCATGGTGCGAAGGCACCGTCATGCGTCCAAAGTTCCCGGATTTCGGCGAGATTCCAGGTTTCCATTTCGATCCAGGCAACTACCAAGTCCGTGCCGTCTACAACCGTTTGCCCTCTACCGGGCTTTCATCCCTGACGGCCGCTTCTGAACCGGAAGAAGTACGCGTCGCGACTCCATGGATCCGAATCCGAGTCGAGCAATGACCGGCGGCTTGATCGCCGCCATCCTCTGCGCCTCGTCGGTCTGGGCGATCGGTCCAGCCTCCCCTGAAGCCGTTTCCAGGATTCGAGGATATCTGGACAAAGTGAAGGACGCGGATCTGGATATTACGAATATCGAAATTAAAATCGCAAAACTCAAAAGCAAAGAAGCGACATCCAAAAATCTCGCCCTCTTGGAAGCTCACGAGATGATTTTGGAGGAAGCGAAACGAACGTTCGGCCAAAATTATCAACAGCAACAGGCCGTTCGAGAAACAATCAAGGGATACGGCATCACGCCCACTGACGAATTTGGCTCACCTATTGCTCACGGAATCATGGCTACTGAGAACTTCCACGGGGAAGATCGGCCTTGGCTCATCCTCGGTATGAGACCGAGTCCGATTTCGGCAGAAAACAGCAAAGGAGAGAAACTCTCTTGGCCGCACCAACCCCAAGACGCGCTTCAATCGGTAGAAAGCAAGCTTAATGACATCCGTGTCGACAACAACGGCGTTACTATTGAAAATGGGATATCCATGATATGGGGACTATTCGATGATCCCTACGAATTGGCTTATGTGATCAACCACGAATATGTCCACTACAGGCTGTTCCAAGACCCCAAATGGGCAAAAAAATCTTCCGAGGAAATCGAGTTGGAAGTTCGAGAGAGAGATATCGGAACTGTTTCATTGTTTGCCCCGGACCCGAAAACGGAGGATGTGCTAAAAAATTTCGCCCGGCAACGTCGCGACGATCAACTGATAAAAGTCAAATCGCTACGGAAGACGAATTCTGGAATAACTGGAATTTTCAAAAACATTATGACCTCCGGCCATAGCACGGCCGGCAAGTCAAAAGAACTTCGACTCACGAACGAAGAACTCAAGACCATATCGGAACACGCGCGAACTATAAGAGAGTCTCTTGATCGTGATCGGAAAGAACGCCGCCTCGCCGAAAAAGAAGCGCGCCGCCGCGAGGAACAGGCACGCGTGGAACGGGACGATTTCCAGTTCGCGATCTATTGGATCTTCAACGAATGCCGCGGGACG
>PFUL01000163.1 GCA_002790095.1 Elusimicrobia bacterium CG_4_9_14_3_um_filter_62_55
GTGCGTTACGGAGAAGAAGGCGACACGTCGCCGGCGATGCCTTCTTTTTTCTCGATCGCCTCGTCGGCGGCCGGGTTGGTGACGACGACCTGGCCCGCGGTCAATCCGATCGTGGTGAGGATCGCGTCGATCTCGGTCTGGGTCGTGCCCGTCTCGACTTCGACGGTGGTCTTGGTCGTGGGGGTGGTGGTCTGCGTCGGGGTCGTCGGGGTCGTCACCGTGACGGCCTTCGTTTCCCCCTTCGCGAGCGTGGTGGTCGTTCCGCCGGAAGTGACGGAGGCGTCGCCGGCCGTCACCGCCAAGGAGCCGGTCGCGCCGGCGCCGGTGACCGAAACGGCGGATCCGGACTTGACGACGGCGGAGGTTCCCCCGACCTTGACGGTCAGATTCGTGTTCGAACCGGTCGCGGCGATGCCGACTCCGCCGCCGGTCGGCGCGGAGTACGAGAAGCTGTCGCCGGCCTTCGCGCTCACTTCGGTTCCGCCGGCCGAGAAGACGGCCTCCCCGGAGACGATGACGATCTCGGCGCCCGCCGGGATGTCCGGGATGGCCGCGCCGGGCACCACGCCGATGATGGAGCCGTCCGCCAATTTGATCTGGATTTGGCCCGTAAAGCTTTTAATCTTCATCTTCTGCGCGGGGGCTTGCGCGAAGACGGTCCCTCCGACGAGGGTGACGGCGAGTGCGGCGGCGGCGAACAGTCTCTTCATCGTTTTCTCCTTTAGAAAATAGCGGTGCTTAAACTTCGATGCCTCGCGATTCTATCACAGCCCCGAACCCCTGTCAAGAGCGGATACGCCGATTCTTTCAGCGCTTTTTCGAGCCAAAGAGTATATAGCGGTAATAGCGCGGGGATGTCAAGGGGAGGGGATGTGACTTTTGTCAGGGTCGGGAAAGGCGGTCTCGACGGATGACGGACGACGGACGAGGGGGCTTCGACGAGGGCTTAATAAGAAAACGGCGCTTGTCCCCCCTCCCTTCTCCCGGGCCCTCCCCCGCGGGGGGAGGGCGGGTGGGGTGTAGGGTACGGAGAAATATTGGGGGGTAAAAGAACGGATTTAATAAGAAAATAGCAACGCTGAAATTTGAATGGGAGGGATAAACGATTTGAATGAAGTGAGAAGGGACGGGGGCGACAAAAAATAAAATTGTTTGCTATACTTTGCCCATCCTCCGTGGACCGTAAGACGCGGAGGTCCCTGCAGCAGACGCAGCCGTGGACGCATCCCTCCATTAGATAGAGCGGAACCGCGTTGGGGTCGCGACGAGTAGGCGGTCGTATCTTGCGGTTTGCTCGTTAAACATAAAGGCGGCACCCAAGGAGGGTACACTCACGATGGTCAACATTTCCATGAAAGCCATGCTCGAGGCGGGAGTTCATTTCGGGCACCAGACGCGGCGTTGGAATCCGAAGATGGCGCGGTTCATTTTCGGCGAGCGCAACAACATTCACATCATCGATCTTCAGAAGACGGTCAAGGAACTTAAGAAGGCCTATCAGTGGGTGAAGGACGAGGCGGCGTCGGGCAAGACCTTCCTGATGGTCGGCACGAAGAAGCAGGCGCAGGACGTGGTGCGGGAAGAGGCGGAGCGCGTCGGCGTTCCTTACGTCTCCGAGAAGTGGCTCGGCGGCATGCTCACCAACTTCAAGACGATCCGCAAGTCCGTGAAGCGGCTCGAGGAGCTCGAGGGCTGGGAGAAGGACGGAGTCTTCCAGGTCGTGAGCAAGAAGGAACTCGCCCGCCTGCGCAAAGAGATGAACCGTCTTAAGCGGGTGCTCACCGGGATTCGCAACATGGACCGGCATCCCGACGTGATGTTCATCATCGACCCGGCCGAGGAGGACATGGCGGTGCTCGAGGCGAAGAAGCTCGGCATCAAGATCGTCGCGGTCTGCGACACGAACTGCGACCCGGACCTGATCGATGTCCCGATCCCCGGCAACGACGACGCGGCCCGCGCGATCAAGCTGTTCTGCGGTGTGATCGCCGACGCGATCAACGAGGGCAAGATCGAACACGCCGAGAAGAAGGCGAAGCAGTCGATCGAGGGCGCCGAGAAGAAGATGCAGGCGGACGCCGCGCGGGAAGCCGCCGAGGGCGAGGCCCCGGCCGACGGCGCGCCGCAGGCGGCGCAGGCGATGCTCGCGGAAGAGAACGCGGACGCCGACACGAAGGGCCTCGAAGCCAGCTCGGCCGGCTAGGCTCGGCCGTTTCGGTGCACTACCTATATATAGTGATTTACGGAGAAGAAAAGCGATGACGACGACGACGATGGCGGAACAGATCAAGGCCCTGCGCGAGAAGACCGGCGCGGGCATCACCGACTGCAAGAGGGCTCTGACGGAATCCGGCGGCGACTTCGAAGTCGCGGTGGCCCAATTGCGCAAGAAGGGCCTCGCCTCCGCGGCGAAGAAAAGCGACCGCGCCACGAAGGAAGGCGCGGTGGCCGCGTACCTCTCCCCCGACGGGAAGAGGGGCGCGATCATCGAGCTCAACTGCGAGACGGACTTCGTCGCGAAGACCGAGGAGTTCCAGGCGGCGGCCGAGTCCTTGGCGAAGCAATGCGCCGAAGGCTCGATCAAGACCGTCGAAGACGCCGACCCCGCGGTGAAAGAACTCGTCGCGAAGCTCGGCGAAAACATGGGACTCAAGCGCTTCGAGCGCTTCGAGCTCGCCGGCAGCGGACGGCTCGGCGCCTACATCCACTCGGCCGGCGGCAAGAAGGGTTCGATGATCGAGCTCGCCTGCGAGAGCGACGCGGTCGCCAAGCACG
>PFUL01000177.1 GCA_002790095.1 Elusimicrobia bacterium CG_4_9_14_3_um_filter_62_55
GGGAAACGACAATTACCCGGCGGCGTGCAACGACAACGGGGCTGGGTGCAAGGATCTCATATTCGCGTGCAGCCTGGGGCCGAATACGACGAAGCCGTCGTCGTATATCACTTGGTTCCAGGCGAATATCGCCTGCGCGAACGCGGGCAAGGAGCTGTTGCCGAACGCGGTGTGGCAGATGGCGGCGTCGGGGACGCCGGACCCCGGGACGGATAACAGCGTGTGCAATGTGGCTAGTTTGGGGACGCCGGCGAACACGGGGCAGTTATCAACCTGCGTGAGCAGTCGCGGGGTGTTTGACATGGCGGGCAATTACTGGGAATGGACGGCGGAGTGGATTTCGGCCGGCGGCACGGGGATCTATGGGGGCTGCACGACCGATGGCTGCAACAACGCCCCCTGGCCGGCGGGGTATGGAGGTGATGGGGTGTGGAACCTGCGGACAAAAGCAGGGGTTAACGGCAGGCCTTCGGCGGTGCTCCGGGGCGGCGAGTGGGGCAACGGCGCGAGCGCCGGAGTATTCGCGTTCAACGCGAACAACGGGCCGTCGGCCTGGGGCGACACCGCCGGCTTCCGCTGCGGTAGGCGTCGTTGAAACCCCTGCACCGTGTATTGTATTTATAAGATAATACCTTGACAGAGGATTATTACTACTATACTATACATAGGTGAGAAGAGGCCTGGGCCAACTCGAAACGACGTTCTTCGCCTACATGCAGATGCGGGAATTAAGCACGGTGCGGATGGGGGAATTGCGCGCGCCGCTCCAGCTCTCGGCGACGCAAGAGCGCAAACTGCTCAGTCGGCTCGCGAAAGCCGGGTTGATTGCCCGCGTGTGGCGAGGTTTATATTTGGTGCCGCCGAGACTCCCGTTGGGCGGCAAATGGAGTCCGAGCGAAGCGGCGGTCTTGAACGCCTTGATGGCGGATCAGGCGGGGCGTTATCAGATTTGCGGGCCTAACGCGTTCAACCGCTACGGATTCGACGGGCAAATCCCGATTCGGACTTATGCCTATAACAACCGCATATCAGGAGACCGTACCGCCGGCTCGGTGGAACTTACGTTGATCAAAGTGGCGGACGAGCGGCTGGGCGGCACGGAAACGACCGAAACGGCCGAAGGACAGGCCGCAGTCTATTCGTCGCGCGCGCGCGCGCTGGTGGACGGCGTGTATGACTGGTCCCGATTCAACAGCCTTCCTCAGGGATTTGAGTGGATTCAGCGCGAGTTGGCCGCCCGCCGAGTCGGTACGGCCGAATTGGTCAAGGCCGCTTTGAAGTACGGCGACACGGGAACGGTCCGGCGCATAGGTGCGATGCTGGAGCGCGATTGCGTGGACGCGGGGCTATTGCGCAAGTTGTCGCGGGTTCTCAAACCCACGACCGGCCTGATCGCGTGGATTCCTTCCAGGCCAAAACGTGGAACAGTGAACCGCCGCTGGGGGGTAGTATTCAATGGGTCGGTCTGAGCCTGCCGCCATTCGCGTTCATGAAGACCCCGGGTTATTCCGGGAAGCCGTTAATTTTACGGCGGCCGAAACCGGGTTTTCGCCGCGGCTGATCGAAAAGGATTACTTCTGCACCGCTTTGCTGTCTTATCTCATGGCGGCGGACGCGACCCTCGTTTTTAAAGGTGGGACTTGCCTGGCAAAGGTCCACGCGGAGTTCTACCGTCTCAGCGAAGATCTGGATTTCGTCATCCCGATGCCCCCGGATGCCTCTCGTTCACGGCGCGGCGCGCGAATGTCCGGGATGAAAAAGGCCGTCCATGCGCTGGAGCGGCATATCCCGGTTTTCCGCATCATCCAAGCGCTGACGGGATCGAACAGTTCGAAGCAATACGTCGCGTCGGCGCAATACGTGTCGTCGATCAGCCGGCAAGAGGAAACGATCAAGATCGAGGTGGCCCTTCGCGAACCGTTGTTGACGCCCGCGACCGATGGCCCGGCGCGAACGCTCCTTCTCGATCCGGTGTCGGGTCTGCCGATATTGAAGCCGGTCGTGGTTCGATGCATATCGCGCATCGAGGCCTATGCCGAGAAGTTCAGGGCGGCCCTTTCGCGTCGGGAGGCGGCCATCCGAGATTTTTACGACCTTGATTACGCCGTTCGGAAGCTTGGCATCCGGCCGCACGAGGCGCGACTTGTCGCCCTGGTCAAACAAAAACTCGCCGTTCCCGGAAATGAGCCGGGGGACGCAGCCGGGCCTCGGTTGGCTGCGCTCCGCCGGCAGCTCGAAGCGCATTTGAAGCCGGTATTGCGGGACGGCGATTTCGCCGAATTCGATCTGGATCGCTCTTTTCAAACAGTGGCTGAAATGGCCGCCATGGTGATTTGAGAGAATAGACTCGATGCGGGATGCGTGGTCCTCGCGCTTGGCCTCGCGCCCCTGGAGTTCATATCCATGGGTGAGGACGTTGTCTTCGTAGCGCTTCCCTTTGACGACCGAGTCCTCAACGCACCTCCGAGGAGACCCTCATGCGGTCGCGATATCGTCGGCAGCCGGGCGCAGGTGGGGTTCTGGTGCGTGGACAAGTACGAGGCGTCGGTGTGGAACAGCGCCTCGTGCACCGGGACGCAGTACGGGGTCAACGGGGCGGGCGACGACAACTACCCGGCGGCCTGCAACGACAACGGGGCGGGGTGCAAGTGCGCCACGGCGACGACGACGAGCGTTTTCTCATCCACGCCGAAGATCAAACCGTACGGAAAACGGGCCAACAGGCAACGACGCATGCCCGGCTCGATCTCCG
>PFUL01000012.1 GCA_002790095.1 Elusimicrobia bacterium CG_4_9_14_3_um_filter_62_55
CAGCCGCATTCCCGCGCCGCGCGCCTCGATCCAGCCGCGGTACAGCCGGTGCCGGTACAAACCGTCGGTGCCCGAGGAAATGTTTTGTTCCAGATCGAAATGCCCCGGCGGTTCGGCGAGGCCGAATTTGCGGTATTCCAAGGAGCGGAGGTAGGAACCGGTGAACAGCTCGTGGTCGTAATCGACGCGCGCGCGAACGGGGCCTTGCGACGCCTCCAGTTCGACCCGGGCGCGCGTCGTGTTTTTGCGGTACGGTTTTCGATTCAGCGAGGAACGACCCGTCTCGTAAAGATTCTTGAACTGCCCGGACGCCGAAAACTCCGCCGCGTTCGCCGCGGCCGGCAGCAGCAGCAGCGCGAGCAGAAGCGCCGGGCTCACGCTTACTGCTGAAGCTTCCCGTCGAGGATTTCGACCACGCGGCGCGCCCGTTCGAGCACGCGGGGATCGTGGCTGGAGAACAGGAAGGTGACGCCGTGTTCCTGGTTGAGCCGCGCCATCAGTTCCAAGAGGCTCTCGGCGGTCTTTGAATCCAAATTCGCGGTCGGCTCGTCGGCCAGGACCACCATCGGACGGTGGACGATCGAGCGGGCGACGGCGACGCGCTGCTGCTGGCCGCCGGAAAGCAGGTCGGGACGCCGGTCGGCCTGGGCTTCGAGTCCGACCCACTTCAGCGCCTCCATCGCGCGCTCGCGGCGTTCGGCGCCGGGAACCCCCTGCAGCGCCAGCACGTACTCGACGTTCTCGAACGCGGTCAGCACCGGAATCAGGTTGTAGGCTTGAAACACGAAGCCCAAGGACAGCAGCCGGAAATCGGCGAGTTGATTCTCGCTAAGCGTGGAGACGTGGCGGCCCTCGTAAAGCACCTCGCCTTTAGTCGGGGAGTCGAGCGTCCCGATGATGTTGAGCAAGGTCGACTTCCCGGAACCGGAGGGTCCGGCGATCGCCGTGAACTCGCCCCGAGCGAAGTCCAGGGACACGGACTTGAGCGCGGTGACCGCCAGCGCGCCGTCGTAAATCTTCGTGACCGACTTGACCTTGATCAGGGGTTCGGCGGGGGTCATTTCGAAAGCATCCTAGCAAACCGCCGGGAGCGGATGCCGTGCGCGAACACGCAGAGCAACCCCGCCGATCCGAGAAGACCCACCTCCGGCCAGAAACCGATCGAGAACATACCGGCTTGGAAGCGAACCATGACGGCGGCACTCCCAATCAAGAAAACGCCGGGAATCCCCGGACGGTCGAAGAACTGCTGAACCAGCGACAGAGCCGCCGCGTGAATGAGGATCGCGACGGCGTGCATACCACTCTGATAGGCCGACAAGCCGGTTTCCGAACTATTCGCCCAATGAAGCAGGAAGCCGTACGATCCGAGCAGCACGGCGAATGAAATTATCGCGAGAATTCGGGCTGCACGGACAATGCGGACGCCCGCGAAATAGCAAATAGCGATCGTCAGCAGCATTTCGCGCGCGGCGTGTTCCTCGACCTCCGACGGCTCGACCGGGTCGGAAAGCATTTCCCGCAGCAAGCTCCGAACTCCCCTCGATAGGCTGCCCAGACAGCGTTCGCGCAATCTCGGCTCCGCCGTCCTCAGAGCGGCCGCGATCTCTGGGGTCGTCATCTCCCGAAGAATCTGATGGAGATCGTGATCCGGACGATAAGAAAGCTTGTCGAGGTGCCGCGCTTGTGCGAGGACCTCGAAAACTCCGTCGCGCGAGGTCGACTTCAACCCATCGGCCATCAAGTTCACGGTTGGCGAGTCCTCGACGACCCAAATGCGGCCCTTGAGTTTGGGGAACTTTTCCAGGCAATAGCGGGCCCGATCGCAGGACGCCGCTCCCAGATCGAAAAAATGGAGATCGCCGGAACCGCCGGCGAGTTTTGATTCGGTTTTATTTTCTCCATCGGAATCGATGCGGATAGAAACGACATGATCCCCGGCTTTCCCGATTCGAAGGACGATTTCCTCGGCGGACCGATCCTCGACCCAAGCGTAGTAGGTGACCCGGATCAAACGTGCCTCAGCGCGTCCGAGACGACCAATCGTCCGCCCCGCAAAGCGGGGCCGACCGCCGCCGCGACGCAGACTCCGAACAGGCCGAGCGCCGACCACAGATGCATCGGCCATTGGGCCTTCATGTAAATCACGTCGTCGAACGGCATGAAGTAGGACATCGCCTTTCCCAACGGCAGCGCGAGACCCACCTTCCCGAAAAATCCGATCGCGCAGGCCCCCAGCCCCAGTCCCCCGACCACGCCGATCAGGCCCAAGATGACGGACTCGGCAAACAGAAGCCGGTACAGCGCCCCGGGACGGGCCCCGATCGCCCGCAGCACGCCGAATTCGCGGATGCGCTCGAAGAACGACATCGAGATCGTGTTCAGAATCCCCAGGCCCACGATCGCAAAGATCACGATTAGAATCACGACGAGCAATGCGTCCTGGAATTTCTTGATGCCGACGATCTCGGAGCCGACGTCGCGGTAGCTGAGCACCTTCGCGCCGCCGCCGCCGATCGCCGCGCCGCGCTCGCGGGCGAAACCCTCGGCCCGTCTCGGATCGGACAGCCGCGCGACCAGGTGGCTGACGGCCCCCGGCCGGCCCCGGATGCGCTGGGCCGCCTCAAGGCGGACGTACACGATCTGGCCGTCGTAGGCGGTCGAATTCGTCTTGAACACGCCCGACAGCCGGAACAGCTCCGAGTTCATGCCACCGTCCCCGCCGCGGCTTTGCGCCATCACGACCAAGCGCTCCCC
>PFUL01000160.1 GCA_002790095.1 Elusimicrobia bacterium CG_4_9_14_3_um_filter_62_55
TCGTCGTAGCGCGCGAGTCGAATCAAGGTGGAACCCAGGTTGTTTAGCGCCGACGCATCGCCCGGGTTAAGTTCCAGCGTCTTCCGGTACCACGTCTCCGCGTCCTGAAAGCGTCCCATCCGCTGGTAGGACAGCGCCAAATTGTAGGCCGAATCGGTGTAGCGCGGGTTTAGGTCCAACGCTTTCGTGAACCAGCGGATCGCTTCGTCGTAGTCTTCAAGACCCAAAAAAGCCTGTCCCAAAACGCCCGCCGAGGCCGCGTGCTCCGGGCGGGTTTTCAGCGACTGCCTGAGGTACGCAATCGCCTCTTTATAACGGCCTTGCTTGACCAAATCATCGCCCAGGTTGTAGTTCGCGAACGCGTGGGTCTTATCCACGCGCAGCGCCTTCTTAAACGCGTCTTCCGCGTCCGCGGCGCGTCCCAAAGTGGAATAGCTCGACCCCAAATTATTCAACGCGTCGAGATAACGGGGATCACGCTCCAGCGCCTTCTTGTACCAACCGATCGCCTCTTCGTGCTTGCCGCGCTTCGTGTATACGACGCCGGTGTTGTAGAAGGCCGGGGCATACGTCGCGTCGGCGTCCCGGGCGCGTTCCAAGAGCGCAAGGGCTTCGTCGTACTGCGCTTGCTTGTTCTTCAGCGAGCCCAGATCACTCAGCGCGAGCGCGTACTTCGGGTTCGTCTCGATCGCTTTCTCGTACGCCTTTTCAGCTAACGCGGTCTTCCCCAGCAGTTCGTAGCAGTGGCCCAGATTGTAACGGCTCTTGAAGTCGGACGGATCGACGGCGACCACTCCCTCGTAGATCGACGCGGCTGCGTCGTAGCGGCGCTCGTGCATCGCCTTGTCTCCGGAATCGGAATCCCCGCTTCGCGCGGGGGCCGCCGCCGCCTCCGGGGAGGACTCGTCGAGACCGGCGAGCATCGTCCGCACTTTCTCCGCGTCCGGGGCGTCGTTGCCGGCGAGTTCCAGGTAGCGGCGCAGCGCTTCGGCCGCGCCCCTGCGGTCACCGAGCGCTCGGCGCACGACGCCCATCCGGTAATGCGGCTCCGGCCAGGACGGCAACAGCCAAGAGGCCTGCTCCAGTTTGCGCAGCGCGCTATGAAAGTTGACCTCGTTGGAAGCCTCCTCTGTGATCGCGCGGGCGGCATCCACCAGCGCGCGAGCCTCGACTTCGGCATCTTCGGCGTGCACCAAAACCGGAAGCATCAGAACAGCGGCAAGCGTCAGCATGCGTCTCATAATTTCCTCGGTGCGGCGCGCAAGGCGCTAGCGTGTTCAACGAGCAGGACGGTCATCGAGCCGGGCAAAAAGAGATAGAGGTTCTCTCCGCGCACGAGAGGTTCGGGGCGCTCGGCGATGAGAAACGGCACGGAACCCTCGGGTCCCGCGACCCCCGCCCCGGAGGCGGTGGCATAGACCAGACCGAGCCGCTTTGCGAACGCCAACGCGGTCACGGCTTCGTCAGGATGCAGGAAGACCCCCGAAAATCGGCCGCCCTCGATTTTTCCGACGAGGCGCCCGATCGCGGCGAAGTGTTCGGTCCCGTCGCCGGCCGCGGCGGCGATGCGTTCGGTCGAGGACAGAAGCTTCTTCCAGCGCGGCCCCTCGGCCCCGGGCAGCAGCGCCCACAATTCGTAATCGCCCTCCCCCTTCCCGCGCCCGGCGACGTACAGCGCGCCCGCGGAACCGGAGAACAGCCGAGCGTCCTCGACCGGCAGTTCGGCGATCGGCTGAAAGGCCGCCTGGGCGGGACCGTCCACGACCAGATATCCCAGATCCCCTCCCGACGCGTACACCGGCCCGACACCCTCGAGCGCCGCGACGTCGTCGAGCGGGACGCGGGAGCGCAGCCGGTAGCCCGCGGTAAAGTTCGCGGCCTCGGACCCGTCGTGCAGGAACCAAAGAGCGCCGTCGGCGCCGAGCGCGAGACGCGGGGCGCTCCAACCATAGTCCGTCTCCGCCGGGGGCGTGACGACTCGCACGGAAACTCCGGAGGCCGGCGGCAGGAGCAAGGTCACGCCCAGGAGCCATGCCGGATTCATAAGCCTAGGTACTCGAATACCGCGCGTTGCCCGGTGCTGCTCTCGTCTTTCATCTCCTGCCACCACTGCTCGACGCCGCCCTCCGGGAGGACGCCGGGCACGATCTTTTCGACCTCGGTCGTGAAATGGTCCCAGGATTTGCGGAACACCTTCGTCGTCGCGGTTTGGACGAGTTGGACGGTTCCCGTCGCCAACCCCGCCTTCGGAATTTTCGAGACCAAGGACTGCATCGTTCCTGCGGCCGCTTCCGCGTTCTCACCGCGATAGAGCGACAGGCCGATCTTGCCGGCCGCCAGCGCGTCCCCGAACGCTCCCGCGTCGCCGTAGGAGCCCTCCAGGAATTTCTCCGCGCCGGCTTCGAGCGCGGCGTCGATTGCCGCGTCGCCTGCGGCGATCGCCCAGCGCGGCGGCGCGTCGGGGCCGTTCATCGCGTCCCGGGCGGCGAGCACGCCGTTCATGTCCAACGAGACCGCCCCGGTTTCCTCACGCGGCAAATCCATGCGATGGCGCAGCCGCTGATCCTGGCCGAGCCCCGTCTTTGCCGCGGCGTCCTTCCACTCCCCGCGCAGAAGCGCCGCAACGGCGCCCTCGGAGACCCGCGGGCCGTCGAAAGCGGGCGCCGGCCGCCCGGAGAGCGCGCCGAGCGCACCCTTCTGAGCCGTCGCGAAGCGCAGCGCCTCGACGCGCTTTTCGGACTCGCG
>PFUL01000166.1 GCA_002790095.1 Elusimicrobia bacterium CG_4_9_14_3_um_filter_62_55
GGTTAGCCGTGTGAGTCGAATAGCTCATGCACGGTTAGAAAGGGGGGCTCAGGAAACCGGAGGCAGTGCGCCCACCGGCGCCTGAGCCCTACCAATGGCTTGCTCCAAGGCCTTTGATTTGGAGCCACCTCCCGCAACCTTCTCCGCGGCCTTCACCCGAAGAGGTTCAATTTATATGCCAATAAAAAAATAGATTTAAATGCGTATTTACGACTAAAAGTTCCATTCCGTAAGAATTAGCATTCTCTTAAGAAAATATATTTGCATAAGAAAATATTTTAGGCTACCGTTTCCGCATGGCTAAACTCTCGATTCTCCTCGTTGAAGACAACCCCCTGGCCCAAAAGGTCATGCAAACCGAACTCAAGGGGCACGCGGTCGACGCCGCCGCAAACCCCGCCGCCGCCGCGGCCAATATGAGGAAGAAGCGCTACGACCTCGTATTCCTCGACCTCGATCTCGGCGCCAAGGACGCTTTGGCCGGTCTGCGCCTGATCGCCCCTGCCGCCGCGGCCGGCGCCTACACGGTAATCATGTCCGGCCACGACGACGAAGAAATCGTCTCGCGCGCCTATGAGCTCGGCTGTCACGACTTCTACTCTAAAGGAAGCGAGACCGAGAGCGTCGCCCAAGTCCTCACCCGCTTCGACCGCCACCGCGCGCTTCCCGAAGAGGAACAGGTCTTCACGAACCGCTTTATCACGCAGGATACCCCGACTAGGACCGCGATCTCGGAAGCGCTGAAATTCGCCGCCTCCGACCTGCCGATCCTCATCCTCGGCCCCTCGGGCACCGGCAAGACGATGCTCGCCCGGGTGCTGCACGAACGCTCGGGACGCGAGGGCGCGTTTATCGCCGTCAACTGCGCGGCGTACCAGGAAGACCTTTTGGAGGCCGAACTGTTCGGCTACCGCAAGGGCGCGTTCACCGGCGCCGACGGCAGCCGCAGCGGCCGCCTGCTCGAAGCCGACGGCGGGACGCTGTTCTTAGACGAGATCGGCTCGATGAGCCTGGCGATGCAGACAAAGCTCTTGAAGGCCATCGAGGAAAAGGTCTTCTATCCCCTGGGCTCGGACAAGCCCGAAGGCTCTTCCTTTAGAGTCATCAGCGCGACGCTCGAGGACTTGCCCGCCTTGGTCCGCGCGGGCAAACTGCGCTTCGACTTCTTCCAGCGCATCCACGGCCTGACCGTGACCCTGCGGCCGCTGCGCGAGCGCCCGGACGATGTCCTGCCGCTGCTGGCGCATTTCATGCGCGCAGGCGGAAGGCGCGTGACCTTCGCCGACGACGCAAAGGCGCGCCTGCGCGCGCACGCGTGGCCGGGCAATGTGCGGGAACTTAAACGCCTGGTCGAACTGCTCGCGGCCGGGGCGGAAGGCATGGTCACCGCCGCGACGCTCGGCCGCTACCTTGGCGAGGCTCGGGCGAAGGCCCCGGTCGCCGAAGAGGACCCGGCGTTGACGGAGTCGCAGTACCGCAAGGCCGTCGCGCAGGGGCTTTCGGCGGCGGTGGACGCGATGGAGGACGCGGCGATCGCGCGCTGCCTGGCCGAAAACGGCGGCAAGAAGACGAAGGCGCTAAAAACGCTTAAGATCTCGACGCGGCTGCTCTATGAGTCGCTCGCGCGCCGCGGCAAGGAGGGGTGATGGACGAGGAAGCGCTGTGCAAGCTGGTCCACGATGTTAACTCGAAGTGCGCGAGCCTCACGAGCGCGGCGGCGCTGCTTAAGGGCGCGAGCGAGGCTGAGCGCGCGGAGTTTCTGAAGCTGATGCGCGATCAGGCGAGGTCGCTTTTCGAGACGCTCGAAAATGCGCGGCGTTGAGGCCGCCAAAAACGCGGAGGGAATATCGGCCCGATCTCGTAGGCCGACGCGGCGCGGAACGCTCACTCACATGAAGGTCCACGCGAAAGGACGGCTCGTTGGCAACGAGCCGTGACTAGGAGAGAAACGATGGACGAAAAAGCCTTCACGGTCATTCAATGTCAGTTCGAAGCATACAACGCGCGTGATCTCGCGTCGTTTCTCGACTGCTATTCGGATGACATCATCATCGAATTGGACGGAACCGTCGTGATTGACTCCAAAGACGGGATGCGTGCCTCCTACTCGAAGCTCTTCTCTGAAAATCCAGACATCCGCTGCCGCGTTGCATCCCGACGGAGCGACGGCGACTGGATCATTGATGAAGAAGAAGTGAGCGGGCTCGTCACGGGGGAAACGAAGAAAGCGACGGTCTCCTACTGCGTTCAAGACAGCCGCATCGTGAAGGTTCGCCTCCAGATGCGCTCATCGAAAGACTAATCGTGCCCGATCGAGGGCCGATAGCGGAATTGGGGGAGGAAGACGAACGCCGCACCTCCCGCCAAGCAAATCCAACCTGCCGCACTCCACGCTAGAGGGAAGCCCGCGCCTTCAGCCAAAGCTCCAAACGCAAGCGCCGCGACAGGATACAGGCCGTCGTTGAACATAAAAAACGCCCCGATCAAGCGCCCCATCAAAGGCTTCGGAACGAGCGCATGGCAGAGCGCGATTCTAACAACAAGCAATATCTTCATTGCGATCCCGACGGACAGATTCGCCCCGATAGTCAACGCGACGATCGAATTGGCTCGCGAGAGCACGAACAGTCCAACCGCCGCAAAAACACCAGACGCGCGTAGCAACCGCGTCGCCCCCCAACGCCGATACAGATCGGGAATAATATAGGACAAAGCCCTCGCCGCCCTGGCGGCTCAAGTCGCGCACGACATCCGCTCTCCCTTGGCCGCGCTCGATGTGGCCTCGGGGGACGTCGCCAAACTCCCCGAAGAGCAGCGCGTGCTCATTCGCAGCGCTGTCGGTCGCATTCGCGATATCGCAAATAGCCTCCTCGATAAGCAGCGCGCACAGACGGCGGGAGAGGCGGGCTCCGGCGGCCCGTCCTCCTCAGGTCTATTGCTCTCCGGTCTCATCGAGTCGCTCATCACCGAGAAGCGCCTCCAGTATCGCTCGAGGCCGGGAGTCGAGATCGATGCGTGGCTCGACGCCCCGTCCTACGGAATCTTCGCGCGCGTCCAGCCGGTCGAGTTCAAGCGTCTCTTGTCCAACCTCGTAAACAACGCCGTTGAGGCTTTCGAGGACGGCGCGGGTTCCGTCCGCGTGACGCTGTCCGCGCGGGATGGAGAAGCGCTGATCATGGTCCGCGACGATGGTAAGGGAATCTCGCTCAACCTCCTGTCGAAGCTCGGTAAGCGCGGCGAAACGCACGGCAAGAGCGGCGGATCCGGCCTTGGTCTTTATCACGCCCGCATTTCGGCCGAGTCATGGGGCGGAAGCCTCGAGATCGCATCCGAGCCTCCTAAGAAGGGCGCCGTGATCACGGTCCGTCTCCCGCAGGCGCAAGCGCCCGATTGGTTCGTTTCGGAACTCGTGCTAACGGCCGACAGAGCCGTGGTGATCTTGGACGATGACGCGAGCATCCATCGGGTATGGGACGACCGGCTCGGCGATCTGCGCGATCGAGGCGTCGAGGTCGTCCATGTCTCGGCACCGGACGAGCTTCGGAAATGGTGCGAGGAGAATACAGGCAAATCACGCGGCGCTCGATACCTGCTTGATTTCGAGCTGCTCGGCTACGAGGATACCGGGTTGAGTCTGGCCGACGAACTCGATATCGCCGCATGGTCCGTCCTGGTCACCAGCCGCTACGAAGAAGCGCGGGTCCTGGAGGAGTGCGCACGCCTGAAAATTCGCATGATCCCGAAGGGACTGGCGGGATTCGTCCCTATTTCGCTGACGCCCGCCCGGGAGCGCCCGGACGCCGTTCTCATTGACGACGACCCCTTGGTCCGCATGGTTTGGACCACCGCCGCGAAGAAAGCCGGCGCTTCTCTTCGTTGCTGTGCATCGCTCACCGAATTCGAGACGATCCGAAGCGAGATCGAGGAAGCCCTGCCCGTTTACTTGGATTGGGACTTGGGAGAGCCGGCGGGCGGTCGCCCCGCTTTGGACCGGCTCCTTGAGCTAGGCTTCAAGGAAATCCACATTGCGACCGGCCATGACTCCGACTCGCTGCCGCCGTTGAAGGGAATCAGTTCCGTTCGTGGGAAAGAGCCGCCATGGGTCTGACCTGCGCTAGATTTATTCGACCGGAAGCAACCGGCTGCTTAATCTTCCTTGGATGAGGCGGCATCTTTAGGCCTAAAAAGACGCTCCAAGGCGAAGGCCAAGAGCCCCGCAAGCCCCGCCGCTACAGCCACTCGCACAGATGAGGATACATTCAAGGAATTTCTGGAAATCTCCATGAATGCTCCCGTAATGATTACGGCTAGAGCACTCCACAAACCTGGCCCCTTTAACATGGTTTCATTCTCCATAGCCGAGTACTACCAGCAATAGTCCCATTGCGCGCAAGTCTCGACCGTGCGACATTCCGGGAGATTTTCGCACTGTCGAGAACAAATCTGGCCAGTGGCGCCCCCGACCGCGCCCCCAATGCCTCCGCCGGCCGTCCAACAAACGACCTTGCAGATTTCACGGCTATTGCAAACCTGCTCGTTTTGCCACCTTAAACACTTATTGCACCCGCCGACCGCCATCCGGAACTTCGGCTCCGACTGGAACTTGAGAGGAACTCGATATTTCCGGCCTTTATTATACACATATGTCGATTTTTCCCGGAGCGTGCCGTGCGAGAGCAGGCGCTGCAAACTGCCCCGAGTGCCTTCCATTTCGCGCTGCTTGCAATAATCGATTCCGGATCGGATCGTACGATTCACGCGTTTTTCAAGCGCCTCAGCCTGTCTCTTCGACTCGGTCGGAGAAACTTCCACCTCATGACCACCGACCATCGCCGGCATAACACGCGAAACCTCAACGCGCATCGCCGCCGGCATCCCGTCGAAGTCGACACCTTGCTGTCGCGCATGAACAGTATTCGCCGCTCCCAAGAGCAACGCCACTCCGGCCAAAACCCTCGTCTTTCCTCGAATCATTTCATATTCCTCCTGCTCGCCCCTCGGGGGGCCGTCTCGGTACACGATCAGAAGATCAATTTTAGTGCCAACAAAATAACCGCGCTCGGCTTGTTTAATTTATTAAAATTCTCTTTTGAAAATATTTTCAATACCAAAAGAGAATATATTTTCATTCGAATAGAAGCCGTCAAATAGATCGCCGCGTTGTACAGGAAATGGACACCGGGTTCTTCGAGGCGCCATGCGCGGAAAGGTGAGCCCTCACCTAGACGGTCTGAGCCGGCGATAGCCTGGATTCGGCAACCGTGCCTGGATGGAGAGCGGCCCCCGCAAGAAGCAACGCCGCAGCGGCGACTGCGATTCGCGGCGCCCCCCCAATAGCTTAGAGGAGGAAAAAGCGAGGCGTCACCTTCGCCCGGTCAGAGCCTCGATTCCGAGCCGCCTCGCAGCGAACCGGATCGCGTGCAGCAAGGCGATCGTCAGGGCGACTCCCAGCGCGAGCCGCGCCGACGTACTAGTAAGTATTCGCGCATAAATAAAGTTCAATCGAATAGAGACTCTTTAACATCCCGTGGCTGCCAGCGCGCGGACCACGTCCTGCTGAGGCAGGCGCGCGAAGAGTCCCGGCGCGGCGGCGGCCAACGCGCGGCCCGCCCGCTCGCCGGGGAAGCGGACGAATACTCCGAGCAGCGCATCGAGGACCGATGCGTCCTCGCCGGCCAGGCGAGGCTCCAGATAGTCCAGGACCCCCGGGCCCAAGGAGGCGAGCGCCTCGACCGCGGCGTCCTGCACCGAGAAGGCGGACTCTCCCCCGAGCCGCGCGGCGAGCAGCGGCGCCGCCTCGCGTCCCCCGGCGGCCGCGAGGCAGGTCAGCGCTCGCGCCTCGGCGAACGGGGGCCAGGGCGTTTGCGCGTCTTCCAGAATGCGGGCGAATGCCTCGAACCAGCGCCGCCGTTCGCGAGCGTCCAGCGCGCCGAGATCGGCCGCCAGGCCGTCGAAATCCGGCAAAGGCAGCGCGCTTAGATCCCTGGCCGCCTCCGGCGCAGCCGCCGCCGTCCGCAGGCGCGCGCGCGCCGCTTCGAGGCTCTCGGCGGTCTCGCGCGCAGCCTGGAGGATCGTCGCGAGCCGCTCGCCTTCCGGGATTTCGGATAGCCCCGCGGCCGCCCAGCGCACCCCCTCGGCCAGCTCTGCGAGGCCCTCTGCGACGCTGCGCGCGGCCGTGCGCAGGCGCGCGAGCGCGGCGCCGAGGGACGGGGTTGCGAGGGCGGGGCAGAGCCAAGTCGCGCTGCGCAGGCGCTCGGCGAGCGCCTCGAGCGCCGAGGCAGAGGTCTCCCAATCGTGGGCGCGGGGAGTTCCCGCCGCGCTTTCGTCCTCGGGAGTCCCAAGGAAGAACGCAGCCAAGGCATGCCAACGGTCCGAGGCTCCCTCGCCGCACAGCAAACCGAGGCCGAAGGCCCACCGGATGCCGCGTTCCGGACCGGCGGGAAGCATATGCACCAGCGCGCGGCGCAGGTCCCGGTCCGGCCGCGCCTCCCGCAACGCCTTCAGCCGGGACAGGAAGTCGCCGATATCCCCGGCGCGACGCAGCGCGAGCAACTCCGGCACGGCGGCCTCCCCGAGCAAGGCGCCGAGCAGCCTTTCCAGATGCTTCTCTTCGCGGACCGGGCCCAGCAGGCCAAGCAGGAGCCGGACGCCCGGCTCGCGCCCCTTGAGCGCCAAGCGCGTCCCCAACTCCACCAGGGCCTCCGCGTGAGCGCCGCCGGCCCGGGCGATGAACCAATCCGCCAACTCGGAAAGCACGTCGGGGTGCTGCTCGCGCGCGGCTAGGCCGAGGGCCTCTGCGATCTCCTGGGAGCCGCCGATCCGCGCGAGGCGCTCCGCGGCCCACGCCCGCGCCTTCGGGGAGCGGTGCCGGAGCAGAGCGAGCAAGGAGGACGCGGACAGGAACTCCTCGCGGACGGTCTCGGCGGCGCTCACCCGTCTATTTTACACGAAATCGGGGGCGCGTCGGCCTCCGGGTTGTGCGCCACCGGCCTCCCGTCGGCGGCCCTGCCGCCATAATTCTCGCAAGCGGAGCCCACCGACTCGGGTATTGACATATGGTACCGCATGCGGTACCATATAGATTCAGAGATCGATCGGCCGGAGAGGCGATGGTCAAAGCGATTTTCTATATCCCGAAGAACTATAACGACAGCGAGCCGATTCCGGCGGACCGTTTCAAAGAGATCGAGGAGTTCCTGATCGTTGAATTCGGCGGATATTCGATCCCCGGTGAAATCAAAGGGGCCTGGAAGAATCCCAAGACCGGCGAGGTCGAACATGACCGGTCCGTGAAGTTCGAGGTAGCTCTCAGGTTGGAAGAGGTGGAGCGATTGAAGAAATTCCTCGTCGGGATGAAAAGGAAGCTGAAGCAGGAAGAAATCTATTTCGAACTGAACAAAGAGACCGATATCGAGATGCTGTGAGCGAGGAAACGGCGATGAACAAGGAACAAGAGAGGAAATATCTTGCCGAAGCGCGGGAAATGGTCGCGGCGAACGCGGACTTTCGAGTTTTCCACAACCACTTCTTCTCGCAGAGTTCGTCGTTGCTCAAAGGCTTGAACAAGGAGCAGCGCAAGGCTCTGGTCAAGAGTTCCCTGTATCGCAAGTTGGCGGAACTGGAAACTCAATTGGGTGTCGACCAGGGTTATCTCACCATCGACAACAAAACGGGGAAAGCCGTCGAGAGGGAGTTCAGCGGGGAGTTCCGGCTTCGTCTTGCGAAATCGCTTCATCAAAAGCTGGTCATCGAGGCGAAGAGGGAACATGTGTCTCTCAATCAGTTGTGCCTCATTAAATTGGCGCAGCCGTTGGAGACTGCCTCGGGAGGGAATTCAACGGGACTCAGGTGAGCCGCGGGAAGCGACGATGAGGAAGGACAAACGAGACTTTTGGAGCTTGCGAGGGGCGCTTAAGAAGTACGCGAAGTGGAAGCCCTTCGCATGGAAGAAGATGCGCAATACGGCGGAAACCGCCGCCGCGGGGCGGACGGTGCGGGTATTGCGGGAGTCCCGCTCGCGCTAAGGCTCTTCTCTTATGTCGGTTGCGGGCTCCGCGCCCGGAAACGAAAAAGGCCCGACGGCGTCGGGCCTTTTCGTCATTCAGAGGGTGCGGGGGCCCGCAACATACATTAGAGAACGGTGGGATTCCGTCCTGGATTCGCGTTAAAACGTATCTTTTCCGGCCGCCGTTTAAGACCGGGCTCCAAAAGGCCGTCGGGCGGCCTCGTGAGGTCGCCAGGGATGACGGACTCCCAGGGCCGCGGCCGGAGGACCGGCGGATGGGACTGGTGGCCTCTGGCGCGGCTGCTGATAACTTTCGCCGTCCTAGGCCTCGCGGCGCACTATTGGTGGGGCTGGACGCCGGGTCTGCCGAGCCTCGCCAGAAAGCCCCGGGAGGTCTTCGAGGTCCTCTCGCTGTTCACCCTGATCTCCTTTGCCCTGGCGTATCTCTATGTGATGCTGCTCCTGGCGCTCATTAACGGATACGGGAAATAGCTCGCTCGGCGCTCGTACGCACGCTTTTGTGCGTGTCCATGCGGACCACGCGCCTCAGCGGTCAGTGCCGAATGACGCGCTTGACCTCGCCATCGGCGCTCAAATCGAGCGAAATAGGGCGGCCCCAGGATCCGCCCGAGTCACGGCTCGTTCTGATACGAATTCTATCGCCGGGAAGCGTCCCGTGGAGCGGAATTTGCGGCGTGGAGACGACGATATTTTTCCCCGATCCGATTCTGTATTGGTACCGCGTGGTCGCATTTTCGGCGTAAGAACGCGCGACGGCGAGGTCCCGGAAACGCAATTGGATCTGCGCGCCGGTCCCGTCGACTCGGAACTCATCCAAGGGATTAATCTGCTTCAGAGCGAACCAATGCTTCCCTATAATATCCCGCCGCTCAATCAAGGTGCGGGCCAGGTAATCCTCCGCCCCCGGCGTAGAAAAGTGGCCCGTGGCGACGATGGTTCGGATGTCCTCGTCCGTAAACGCGGTGACGATTCGAGTTCCCCAGAAAGCGTCGCGCCGGGTCATCTTCTCGAAGGCGGGGTTGGCGTAGGCGCCTCGCCAGCGCTTAGGGTCAAATGATTCCGCTTCGTACCTGCCGACCTCCGGGTAGCGCACCGGAGGCGGCCTCTCCCAGGGCTTGACCCATAACCCCGCCGAACTCAACGATCTTGACACCGTCCCTGGATCAAAGAAGTACTCGTGCCCCTCTTCGACTTCTTTTGGGTGGATATTCCCCGATCCAAACGAGGCCGAAAAGTCCATCAGGTAGTGGCGTAGAAAGCTCCGGTCGGCGGATTCAACGTACATGTCGAGGGAGTTGCCGCGTCGGGAGTCCGTGTTGTTGAGCCAGGACATGAGGACCCGAAGGCCCCGCAGCTCTCGGCGGTTCTCGTGTCGCACCGTGTCGTTAGGATCGTCCTTGCGCAAGCCGAGGTAATTGAACGGCCCCTTGGGCTTCCCCGGGAGTCCGATGCTGACATTCGCCAACAGGCGTCCGCGTTCGTCTTTTGGAGCTTTCGCAATGATGCCCTTGAGGTCCTTCTGAGTCATCGGCCGCTTGACCTTGTACTTGCCCTTGATTGTGGCGTTGGGGCTCAGGACCAGATCGGCTGGGTCGATCCAGAACTTGTAATACTCGGGCACGTTGTAGCCGGCCGCGTGCAGGATCTTCGAGGCGATGAGGTCGCCATTGAGGCCCAGGCCGGGATACTTGGCCGGATCGAACTTCACGAAGAGAAGCCTGCCCGCGTGGTCCTTGGCCAGAAACCCCGGGTTGATGCCGATCCCCTTGCCCTTTAATATCGTCCATTTCCCCGGAGCAGGCGCTTGCTTGAGCGGCCCGTGCGCGAGTTCCGCCGGATTCATGCGCTTGCGGCCATGCCGATTCGTGAACCAGGTTGAGTCCGGGACTTTATCCAAGGAGTCGATGTTTTCGGCTTCTTGCTTAGGCAGGATCCGAAACTTCTGGAGCAACCAGCCGAGGTCCAGGAGCTTTTCCATTTGGTAGACCGCCATGTAGTATGCGCCGTCCGACCAGATGTAGTCGCCCGCCTCGTCCTCGGCCGGCTCGGCGATGTTGAAATCGTCGTTGTCGGGCCGGAGGGGCTCAAGAGAATACAGAGGAGATAATACGCCGCAGAGTGATAGAAGAATGGTCGGTGGAAGGAGGGGGTTTTTTATTTTCATCAGAATGCCTGCCCGAGGAGCACTTGAAAGCGCCCCCCCTCCCGGCCGTGAGCGTATTGCGTTACGAACAAAAGCTTATCTTTGGACATCATGCGTATGCCGAGTCCCTCGGAGAAACGGAAATCCGGTCCATGAAGATCGGAGTAATGCTCGAATGACTGTCCTCCGTCGAAAAAGAAGAAGGCGTCCCAGGTAACCCAGATCGGATACCGGTATTCCATGTTGAAGGAAAGCGCTCCCCTGTCTTGAAAGCGGTTGCGTTCAAACGAACGGAGAAGATGATTCTCGTCGAGCCGCGGCAGATCGTAGAAGGGGATGCGCTTATCGCCGATCGGATCAACTCGCCTTAGGGAATGCCGGAACACCAAGGTCCGGTGCGGGTCGTAGAGCGGGAAATAATGCTCGGCCGTGAGCGAATGGCCGACATAGGCGAAGCGGTCGCCGGCGGCGGTGCTGTCTCCCGAGCCGAGCGCCTCGGCATGGGCCTGCACCAGGCAGCCGTAAAATGGACGGACGGGATCGTTGCGGAAGTCCCAGATAAGCTCCATGCCGCCGCCTGCCATGCCTACGCTTTCGCCAAAGCCCGGGGCGTTGGTCGGCACGGGCGCAAATCCCTGCGCGCCGTGCCCTGCTTTCGACCGCGCTCCCCTGACAAAGGCCGCCATGCGCACCGTCTTGCTCATCTTTTTTCCCGCCGTTAGCTTGCCGCGTAAGCTCGTGAAGGCGTAGCTGCGGCGGTCAGAGCGGAGAGTCTTTGCGCCCAGGATTGGGCCGCCGGACGGGGTCGGCGTCGTGTAGATTTCGATGTCGCGGTCCCGGATGTAGTCCGATTCGACCTTGAGGTAGTAGGAGGAATCCGGCGTGGGGTCCACCGTGTAGGCGGCTCGTCCGAAGAACTCGTCTTCGGCCGCATAGGAAAACGATATGTTGGCCTGATGTTTCTTTTTGAACAGATCATGGTGAAAGAGAGATAGACCGGCCCCGCCTGAGGATTCACCGGAGGAAAATTTTGGAAACCAACCGGAGGTCTTCGCTTCGTTGAAATAGAAGAGATCGGTTGCGCGGGCGAACAGGTCTGTTCTTTCGCTGAAATCAAGAAATCGCTTCGCTGGATACCAGGGCAGTTCCAATGCGTAGCGGGGAAGGGCAAGTATGCGGTAGAGAGAAGTCTGCGATCGGTAGAGGCGCTTCTTGCCAATGGCGTCGGCGTTGCCGGACGGCTCCGGAGCAAACTCCGCCGCGTATGCGTGCGGGGCGGCGAGCAGTCCTGTCAGGATCAGAACGGATGCCAGTCTCATGTCCATTTATCTACTACTTTGAGCGCCAGGTGGCGCAGCATGCTCACGGCGATCTCCCCGTTTTCGGAAAGCATGTCCATAAATTCCAAGGCAGGGATGCGCAATGCACATGTCCTTTCAGCCGCTACAGCGGTAAAATAACGGGGACTTTGGGTTAAGAGCGCGTAGCTTCCGACCGAGCCCTTGCCTTCCACCGTGAACTCGGTCTTGCCCCGGGTTTTGAGTTCGACGCGGCCCTCGGTCACAAAGAACAGCGAGTCTCCCGGGTCGCCCTCGGAAAATAGGGGGTGTCCCGCGTCGAAGCAGACCTCCGTGCTGATCTCTGCGATGCGTAGAAGCTCTTCGGTCTTGACGGAAGAGAAAATGTCGATATCCCTGAGGAAAACGGCTTTATCGAAAGTGGAGATCATGCCAGCGCCTCCTGCACGAGCGGGTCGGACGAGCGACGGAACTCCGCGACCGAGTCCAGTTTACTCGGGTAATAGGTTTTCAGCGCATGGAGCGCCAGAGCAATCGCAGTGCGGTCCTGCATCTTCAGTATGTCCATAACGGCTCTTTCCGGATTTCCTCCTAGGCGGCCTTCCCCGGGTTCGTGCTCCAAAACGGGAGTGATGGCCCGGCGGATTTCTCGGTCCAGGATGTTGTCCAAAAATTCGATCGATTGCGCTTTAAGGCGGGACGATTCGGAAACAAAGCCCAGATATGCGCGGTGGACATCCTGTTGGCCGCTCAGCATGCCCAGGAGACGGAAGACTCTTTCTATGGTCCAGTCGGACTGCTCGGTGAGATGATCCGCGAGGAGCCTGACCGAGGCTTGCGATGCGCCCAAGGCTAGGAGGTCGCGGCGGTTTAAGTTGAGGCGGCGATGCCACCGGCATTCATGGAGGATCGCGCGCCGGATTCCGCCGGAATCGATCGCCAGGTTCCCCGAATCGCGCTTGAGCCGGT
>PFUL01000191.1 GCA_002790095.1 Elusimicrobia bacterium CG_4_9_14_3_um_filter_62_55
TAATAGAGGAAGGGGCGGAAATCGCAACGGCGCGGGCGGGGGCGACTGCGGCGGTCGGCGCGGCAGTCGGGCTCAAGAGCGCGCCATCGATGACCGGCAAAGAGGTCGCCAGTCCCGGGGCGGCCAAATTCGAACCTATGCCGAAGGAGGCGTTCGGCGCCAGCCCGAGCGCGGCGCCGGGAACGACGACGCTCGCTCCAGTCGTCGCGGCCTGCGGGGCGGCGACGCTGCGGGCGAAGGCTTCGTAAGCGCCGAAGCCGGGACTCATCAGGAAAGTGAACGTGGAAACGGTTAGGGCGGCGAGTCGTTTAAGCGTCATCAGGCGGGTCCTCCGGGGACTGCGGCTAAAATCCACTTCAATTTTACCGCTGTCGCCCGCGCAACGCGTAGGGCCGGGGGACCTAGTTTTAGGTGGGAATAGGCCTAGTCGGGAGTAGGCCCGGCTGACTACGGGCGGACGGTCCGGGTGAAGGCAGGAGATTTTTTCGCCAAGCCGGCCGGACGCGGAATTCGCATGTCTTTTGTACCGCGGGGTTAGCGGTTGGCTGGAAGGCTGCGCGAAGCACGCCTCTGGGGATAGAAGCGGCCTACCAGAATATGGTGTCACAATATCAAGTGCGACGATGCCTGAACCAGTACAAAAAGTAATCGGAGCCTGGATCGCGCGGGATGGCTGACGGAGGATGGACCGCGTACACGATGACCCAGACCCCCGCCTCTAGGTCTCGGGCTTGGAAGACCGGAGTGGCGTAAGAGGCTAAGAAGGAGTCCAGCCGGTCTGCGAGTTTCCCCGTCGGATCGGGCGGCGGTTGTTCCCTCGCGAGCCATGCAAAGTTGACCATGAGGTGGGTGACGCCGAGTTCGATGATGCGCTCGTGCAGATCGGAGGCCGAGTTCGCCTTCCCCAGCAGGTAATAGTACAGGGGGTAGTCTATCGTGGAATTCGGGACTGTGGGACGGTCTAGATAGTAAGCCCGGGGCTCTCCAATGTTCAGCACTTTTGCGTTCCGCGGCGTATGTTGATTGATCCAAGCCTCTGCCGCGTATGGAGAACTTTTATTGGTCGGTCCGGAGCGGTGCAGGTAGTCTTCCTTCGGGGTTCCATGAATCAGGAACGAGAAGAAGCCGAGGGTCGAGGCGTTTTGGACCACCACGGTCGCGTTATTGACAGCTAACAGAGCTACTAGGAGGACGATCGCATGGCGAAATTTTTGAAACGGAACTGCGTTCACCGCCTGCGCCAGGCAGACGCACAAAACTGCGAGACCTGGAATGAAAAACCGAGGCATTGAACTTAACGGCCACCAGCACATCCAGAGCCCAAGAAAAAACCTCCATGAGACCTTCTCTTGCTCAACACGCCAACTGCGCAGTAGAAAGATCGGCAGGAGCAAAAGAAAAATCGGACCCAGATGATTGTGGTCGTTCTGGCCGCGCATGGTTAGGAACCAGGGATGTAAAAGGACCTCCAGGAACTGTCGCGGATGCGTAAGGATGGCGGCCCATTGTCGCCCCTTGGCGTCTGCATGGAGCGCGCGCCATTCGACCGGATAGTCCCAATTGGGATGAAAAACCTCGTGAAAAAAGGGAAAAATCGGATTGCCGTAGAACCACATGTTTTTGACGATCCAGGGAGCCACGCACGCAACCGCAGCCGCACTGCCGATGAGGATTTGCTTGCGCGATAATCCTTGAAGCATGCATACAATGACGAAGACGCCGAGGAGCGGCCAGAACGTATACTTCGCGGCCATCGCGAAGCCGATAAATGATCCGCTCAATGCGATCCATCGGGTTTGTTTTGTCGGCTCGATTCGCTGCGCGATGGAAAATGCGGAAACGGCGCACAAAACCCATAGGGTCGCGCCTCCTTCGATCCCGCATCGGTAGAGGTGATCGCCGATCATCGGAGTCGAAAGGAAGATCAAGGCGCCCAACCACCCGTACTTTCGCCATCCGCCTCGCGTCGCGATGCCGAGCATCGCGATGACCGAAACGAAACCGGTGGACCAATGCAGCAGGCGAGCAAGTGTCTCATTTCCCCAAAACAAGGCCCAGCCGTAGACCATCTCCATCTGCATGGGAATTCCCGAATAGAGCAGATAGGGGGTGGGCTTAAAGCCCCCCTCCAGCCAGTAGAATTTTGGAAGTCGGAGATGGTATACGAGCGCGTCGAAAAAAATTTCGGGAGCGAGGGCATAAAATGCGTAGAGACCCAAGAGACCGAAAACGAACCAGGCCAGCCCGAGCTCGAGGACATCAGGCTTGGGTCCCAATTGATGATCACGGCGCGCACCGATGAGCACATCCCGGTTCCCGGCAATCGCAATTGCAAGAAGCGCCAGGCTCGTGCAATAGGCTGGACCGTCGGACATCATGCCGATCGCTCCCAATAGAAACAAAGAACTTCCCACGACCCCCAATCCTATCCCGTAGCTTAATGCTAGAGCTTCAAGAGGGTTTAGCTCGCCGTCGGAGCCGACGAGGCGCAGGCCGGCTCGCCCGACACCCGCAGAAATTGTCATGAAAAGAGCCAGTTGGCTCAAATGCCACAAATGCCCGAATAGGACGTTCCACCGCATTTGCCATACCGGCGGAAATGTCTCAACCCATAGGAGAAGGTTCCAGTAGGGGATCCGTTCAGGATTCCAATAGCCCCATAGGACTGCTCCCCCCCACAACATGAAGGTGCCGACCACCCAAACCAATGGCCGGCTTGGCGGTCGTGTTGGGGTAGGATGCGTTTGTTGAGCTTTGGTTCGCCGAGTCTTTTTCAAGTCAAGTTAATCCCATAAGATTCCCGAGTATCCGATATTTCAGGGTAACGAAATTTCAGGATTGACGCCACGCCTAGCGATTGGCTTCTGGTCGGCGCGAGGCGCTGGAATTCAAGGAGTCGGAGGAATCTTGATGTCAGGGTGAAACTTATCGCCTTCGGCCATCAGTTTCAAAAGTTTCACCCTGGGACCAGGCTCGATAGGAGGCGCTCGAAACAGTCAACGAGAAACGACGAGATGACCGGGAACCAAATCGCGCCCTCAATCGTATTCCCGGGTACGACATGGGAAAAAACTTGGCTAAGGAACCGCTCGAACGGCGGATATTCCTCATACGCGACCATCGGGTCATGCTGGACTCCGACCTCGCTCAGTTGTACGGGGTCAAAACCTCCGAACTCAATAAGGCCGTTAGCCGCAACAAAGAGCGTTTCCCACAGGACTTTATGTTTAAGCTCTCGTCCGAGGAAGCCGCCAACTTGAGATTCCAATCTGGAATCTCAAGCTGGGGCGGCCGCAGATACCTGCCGAACGCGTTCACGGAACAGGGCGTGGCCATGCTCTCCGGCGTTCTCCGCAGCAAGCGGGCGGTTCGAGCGAATGTCGCCATCATGCGAACCTTCATCAAACTCCGCCAGATGCTGTCGACAAATAAGGATTTAGCCGCAAGGCTCGATGAGTTGGGGCGGAAGTCTCAGACTCACGATGTGCAAATTCGCAGCATATTTCAGGCGATCCAAGAGATACTCGACCCGCCCGAGAGGCCCAAGCATCGGATCGGATTCCGTGTCGAAGACGGCTAGCGCTTACCAAAACCACTGACCCTGCACGAAGCCGATGTTCCCGCGCCGCCCGAATTCGCTGTTGCGCCCGCCGCCGAAGCGCTGCCAACCGGCGCTTAGATGAAGCTCCCCCACCGGGTTATAGGAAACCGAAGGCGCGAAGAATTGACTCCCGTCGTCGGCGTTGAAGAGGGCGTACAATTCCCCCTTCACCAGCGGGTGGAACTCCTTGGTGATCCCGGTCCCCAGATAGTGCC
>PFUL01000136.1 GCA_002790095.1 Elusimicrobia bacterium CG_4_9_14_3_um_filter_62_55
ACTGGACCATCGGCAATCGCGTCCGCCGCGAAATCCTAGGCGAGAAACGCGCCGCCTATGGCAAAGCGATTGTCCACGCGCTGAGTGGACAATTGACCGTCGAATACGGGCAGGGGTTCTCTCGGACCAATCTCTTCAACATGGTCCGATTCGCAGAGGTGTTTCCCGATCCCAAGATTGTCCACGCACTGACTGGACAATTGGGCTGGACCCACTTCCGTCTCATTATTTACCTCGATAACGATCTCCAGCGCGATTTTTATGCCGAGATGTGCCGCCTGGAGCGATGGAGTACGCGCACGCTCCAGAAAAAAAATCGACGGGATGCTTTTCGAGCGGACGGGGCTCTCGAAGAAGCCGTCCGAGCTGGCCCACCAAGAGCTCAAGGCCCTGCGCGCGGAAGATAGGCTCACCCCCGACCTTATTTTCCGTGACCCATATTTTCTGGACTTCTTGGGCCTCAAAGGAGCCTTCCATGAAAAGGATGTGGAGGCCGCCATCCTCCGCGATATGGAGGCGTTCATCCTTGAGCTGGGAACGGGATTTACCTTCATGGCCCGCCAGAAGAGGATTCAGGTTGGAAAGAAGGATTATTATCTCGACCTGCTGTTCTATCACCGTAAGCTCAAGCGGCTGATCGCCATTGAGCTCAAGCTGGGCGAGTTTAAGCCGGAACACAAGGGCCAGATGGAGCTTTACTTGCGCTGGCTGGAGAAGCACGAGCAGCAGCCAGGCGAAGACCCTCCCATCGGCTTGATTCTCTGCGCCGGCAAAGACCATGAGGAGATCGAGCTTCTGCGCCTAGATAAAAGCGGCATCCGCGTCGCCCAGTATCTCACGGAACTACCGTCGCGGAAAGTCCTGCAAAAGAAATTGCACGAGGCCATCCATGTGGCCCGCGAGCGCCTCGCCCTCAACGCCAAACGAGGTCTGCCGCGACCGCGGGATTGAAGTCGCGTTCGGGCGCGTCGGCGAAAAACAAAATATGGCCGGCAAATAAAACTTGCCTTGTGCGCCGGGCGCCCGCGCACCGACGAGGCGAGCCGCGCGCGCCGAGCTTTAGAGGCTGATCGTCGCGCCGACATGCCAGCGCCTGACATTCACGCGACCGGGCAGGGCAAGGATCTGCCAGGCGTAGTCGGCGCGCACCGTGAGGTTGGAGGCCAGCTCGTAGCGCAGGCCGGGTCCGGCGCCGAGCAGTTCGGTCACGCGCTCCTCCCCGTTCAAACGGTGCTTGTTGGCGGCCACTCCGTAGCCCACGAACGCGAGGAACTGAAATTTATCGTAGGGAGCCCGGCGCAGCAGCCGGGACAACGGGCTCAGCGGAGGCGTGCGCAGTTCGGTGGTCAGTATGAGGCCCTGGTCCGCGTTGACGACGCGGGTGTCGTAGCCGCGGATCGTATCGTAGCCGCCGAAGCCGAGCTGCTCGGAGCCGATCAGATTGGCGCCTGAGACCTGGCCCGTTAGGAGGTTGACCAGCGAGAAGTCCCAAGGCAGGCCCGTCGTGCGTCCCAGTTCGAGCCTCCCGTACGCGTAGTTGGCCGACGCGCCGGAGCGGGTCGCCGCGTAGGCCTCGTCCGTGTCGCGCGCGCCCACGCCTCCGGGGCTGTAGAACGCGGTCGCGCGCAAAGTCGTCGCGCCGAGCGCGTCCCTGAGCGCCGCGTTGTAGCCAAGACTCCACTGTACGGTGTCCACGGTTGCGCCGAACACGGATTCGCCGCCGAAGGCGAGGTTATTATCGGCGCGCTTGTAGTCAAAACCCAAGGCAAGCGCGTGCCGAAAGCCCGACCGTCCGGGCAGCGGCGCCTCATAGCGCGCGCTCGTTTGCCAGTTCGAGCCCCGGAGCTCGAAGGGGTCCGGCACATCGCCCCTTACCGTCGCATAGCTGCCCACGAGGGTCAAGATGTGCCGCCACGGCAGCGGCTGCGCGTATGTCAGCGCGTGCGCCTTGAAGAATCGGCCCTCGGGGTCCGCCATGAATTGGTAGTCGAGCCGGCCGTCGAGGCCGAAGGCATTGCCCCAGTTCGCGCCCGCGAGCAGCCGGTGATTACTTGTGAGCGGCGTCCCGCTGTCTTCATAGCCCGTGTAGACGCGCACGGGGAAGCGGTCCGTCGCCTGTAGGACGACATCCGTCCTCCCGAGCTCCGAGCCCTTGGCGTAGACGAGATCCACTTGGCGAAAAGGGTTGCGATTGATCCAGTCGAGGTCCTCGGCCAGCGCGTCGGCATCGATCGTTCGGCCGGGCGGGCAGCGGATCTGCCGCCGCAGCCATTCCGGCGCGAACCAACGCGCGCCCTCCACGCGGACCCGGCCGAGCCGCCCCTCAACCACGAGCACGCGCAGCACGCCGCCGGCGAGGCTCTGCGGCGGGGTCGTGACGGAGACGATGGGGTAGCCGAGGTTCCGGTAGTGGAGCACGACCTCAGCTACGATCCGGCTGCGCAGTTCCTCGGTAAGCGGCGCGCCCAGCTGCCGAGACAGAGCCTCGCGCAGGCCGCCGCGCTCGGCCAGCGGCAGGCCGGCGATCGTGACGCCCGGCGGCTGCGGCTCCTCCAGCGCCGCCGGCTCGGCGGCGAGCACCAAAGTCCTTAGGACGAGGGCCGGCGCCGGCGCCTCTGCGAAAGAGGCCCCGGCGCTTGAGAGCGCCGCAAGAAGGATCAGCCCACGGCG
>PFUL01000169.1 GCA_002790095.1 Elusimicrobia bacterium CG_4_9_14_3_um_filter_62_55
CTAGCGCTATTATAATATGCTAAAGCATATAATTCAATATATAAAAAATATGCTTAAACATATTTTTATTTGAATCACTTACGCACTGCGTGCGTAATCTTGCCTCGCAGCCTCGTTCTTATGGCGCCCCCTACCGGTCCCAAGCCGCAGATAGGATTCAAGCCTAGCCGTTAAATTCCATTAGAATATGCTGTTAAATTAATCACTTTTCTCATAAATTTCAAATTGTTCAGTTACCTGAATAGATTGTAACTATCTTCCCGCCGCGGCCCCTGTTTGAGGTTGCACAATGAAACCTCAAAGATTCAGCCTCCTCCGCGGTCAATTGGAACATGACGTTCCCTTTTATTTGATGGAACCAAATTGAGGGGTCGATCGTATATACAGGTATCGGGATGACCTTGCATAATTGCTTATTATATGTTATTTTCCTATATAGGAAACTATGAAAAAACAGGAAACTTCCACAACGGAAAGTTCAACCC
This sequence comes from Elusimicrobia bacterium CG_4_9_14_3_um_filter_62_55, assembly GCA_002790095.1. GTDB lineage: Bacteria > Elusimicrobiota > Elusimicrobia > UBA1565 > UBA1565 > UBA1565. Next base: position 486 of record PFUL01000169.1, read on the forward strand.
TCAGCCGCCTCATCAGCCGCCCGGATCTCTTCGCTCCGCTAAAGTTGGCCAAGGTCGAGGCGCGGCCGAAGTCGGCTCCCTCCTTGGACGCACGCATCACCCTAAGCTGGCGCGGCCGCTCTTTCCCTTTTTTGGCCGCGATTAAGACGCGAACCGCGCCTTCAATAGTACGCGACGGCATTTGGCAGTTGAAAAGCCTCACGGCCAAGCGCGAGAATCCCCTCCTGATCGTCCCCCACCTCTCCAAGACCATCATCGAAATGCTGGAGCGCGAGGGCATCAGCGGTCTCGACCTTAACGGCAATTACCTGATCCAAACCAAGGAGTTCGCAGCTATCCGTCTGGACCGCCCGAACGCGTTTGCCGAGTCGCAGCCGATCAAGAAGATATTCTCCGGCAACAGCGCGATCGTGGGGCGACTTTTCCTTCTCGAGAAGCGCCGCTTCGAAACCGTCAACGAAGTCTTCGCCGCGGTCAAAGAGCGGGGGGGGAGCCTTTCCCTCCCGACCGTGTCGAAGGTGCTCAAGGGGCTCGAGGAAGAGCTGATGATCGAGAAAGGGGAAAAGGGCATCGCCCTGCTCCAGCCCGGCAAGCTGCTTTTGCGGCTGCAGGAAGAGTACCGCCCTCCCAAGGTCACCGCGCGGATGCGTCTAAAGTTGCCGGACTCGGCTGACGGGATCGTGGACGCGATGCGGGCTGCCCTCCCGGAATCGGCGCGCTGGGCGTTCTCAGGAGAAAGCTCCGCCCAGCAGTATGCGGTCACGACACGCCCCGGCGAGTTCGCCGTCTACGCCTCCGGCTTCGGGGACCTGGCCCGTTACGAGGAGAACCGGTTTCCCAACATCACCGTCCTGAAGACGCAGGATTCGTTCCCGTTTTTCGGAAGGTCGATGCAGGCCGGCTTCCCATGGTCTTCTGAACTGCAGTGCTATCTCGAGCTGTCGCGGCTCGACAAGCGGGAGCGTGAACTGGCCGATGCGGTCCGCGAGGCGATCCTGAAGCGGTTTAAATGAGCGACGAGAACGATCCCCTCGTGCGCCATCTCGTCGAGCTCTGCAAGGAACTCGATGGGGACGCCATCCCCATACTCCTGGGCGGAGGGATGGGTCTGTACCTGCGCCTGAGGTTCATCGCGCCGCGGACTTCGCGCTATCCCTTCGACCTGCCGGTGCGCTCGACGGCGGACCTCGATGTGTTTCTGTCCTCGTCTCTCATCGTGGATCGACCGAAGATCGAGGCGCTCAGAGCGGCGCTGGGCCGTCTGGGTTATGAGGTTGCCCCGGAGGCCAAGAACTTCCAGTTTGCCAAGACAGTCCGAGTCCTTGGGCAGGACCGCAGGATCAAGGTGGACCTTCTGTCGGCGCCTCCGGAGAAGGGCGATGCGGGAAAGGTCGAGGTAAAGAGGCCCCGGATCAAGCCGGCCGGCGCGAAGGGCATCCACGCCTACCTGACCGAAGAGGCGGCCGGGATCGAGATCGGCAAGCAGCCGGTCGAGATGGCACGGCTCGATCCCGAGGCGAGGCTTCAGAACCGGATACTCTTCCTGCCCTCTAGTTTCAATTTCCTGATCCTCAAGCTCAACGCCTTCGGGGACCGGAAGAACGATGCCGACAGCGACTACGGCAGGCACCATGCCGCCGACCTCTTCGCGGCCGTGGCGAGGATGGGGGAGACGGATTGGGCGGTCGCCAAGGAACACTTGGCCGCGCATGGCGAGCGCGAGTACCTGAAGAAGACGCAGGCGATCAGGCGCGAGAACTTCTCGAAAGCCGCCGACCTCGGCCTGCTCCGCCTGCGTGAAAGCGAGACCTACCGGCGCAATCGCGAGGTGTTTAACACGCGACTCGAGCAGTTCATAGCCGATCTCCAGGACCTTTTCCCGGGTTAGCCCAACGGAGTTCGGTTCTCTTCTCAGCCCCCGTTTTGCGTCGCAAGGTCAACGCAGCCAACGAATTTCGACATGCGTCCCATCGGAGAGCGAGCCTCCCGCGTCCCCGATCCCGGCTTTAATCTCCTCAAGGGCGTAGGCCACCGCGTTTCGAAAGCTCTCCGGCGCGGCCGCGCCGGTGATGATCACCCGCAGGCGGATTTTGTGCCGGGGGTCGGATAGGTCGGTGTTCACAGACCCGTTGGAGGCGGCGGCGGCGCGACTCAGCGCGTCGGCGCGGGCGGCGGGGTCGTCGCCGGAGACGGTTAGTTCGAGCGGGTTGGCCATGTCGATGTCGCGCGGAAAAGCTTTGACCTTGTTGATGGAACCAAATTGAGGGGTTGATCGTATATGCGGGTATGGATGCCCCGAAACCGACCGTATGAATTTGCAACTTTCTGCTGATAAATACTGTAAAAATTCAAGATCACGCAATCTGGGATCTTGAAGCGGGGGCGAAATGTGAAGTATCGGCCCCATGCGTTCACGGAGCAGGGCGTGGCCATGGCTCTCCAGCGTGCTTCGCAGCAAGCGGGCCTACAGGTCAACATCGAGATAGGGGGGGTAGAGCGCAGAATTATCAATACTTGACAATTATTGATAACCCCGCTAAAGTAGTATTATGAATGCAAATCTAGGCCCTGCCTTCGATAAATTCGTCGGGAAACTGCTCGCATCAGGACTCTACCAGTCACAGAGCGAAATCATTCGCGAAGGTCTCCGCCTCCTCAAGGAGCGGGAAGACATGAAGAGCCTCCGCGTGCAGGAGTTTCGCAAAGAGTTGTCAGTCGGAATTGAGCAGGCGGACCGTGGCCGCTTCGTCGATGGTGAAAAGGCATTCCAGAAAATCCGCAAGAAGAGTCGAGGCCGCAAGCGCCGAGCGCCGTGAGCCGCTTTCTCCTCACCCCTCAAGCGGAACTTGATCTTGCCGATATCTGGGACTACATCGCCCAGGACAGCATCCAAAATGCGGATCGTGTTTTGGATGAGTTTGAGAAAACGATGCCGGCCTTGACTTGGCCGCGGGGAAATTCCCTTGACGATAGCCGCAGCCTAGGTTACACTGAAATCGACGCAGGGAGAGATATCCCCTCGGCCGTCCCCGAAAAAGTCCCATGACAGAAGTGAAATTTTCTTTTGATGAGACGAAGGCCACCCAGGTCGTCGGCGCGTTCATCGCCGAAAGCGGCGATTTCGTCGATTGGTATTGGCTGCAGAAATGCCTTTATGCGCTTGACCACAGAGCAATGGAGAAGTGGAGGCGTCCGGTCCTCGGGGGAGAATACCGGATGCTGAAATTGGGACCGGTTAATCAGTCGGCGATGGACGCTTTCAGGCCGCGCGGCGATGCCTTTTTCTGGCAATGCTTCGAGCGCGAAGGCAATCAGCTTCGGATGAAGCGAAACCCCGGGCGAGGGGAAGTCTCAGACGAGGAACTTTCCCTCATCCGCGAGATTGTCGCGGAGTGGAAAGGCCTGGGTTTTCAAGAGGCTCACGCCAAGTCCATGAACTTTCCGGAATGCAGGAAATTCGATGCGGTTTCCGAAATCCCCACCGTAGAAATTCTGAAGGCCGGCGGCGCCCAGGATGAGGAGATCGAGGCGCTTGTCGGCGATGAGTCCGCCCGGAACATTCTAAAGCACGGCGGATGATCAAGGCGGGTGACGCCTTCAGGTCCCGTGAATATCCGCATCATGTTTTCATTCCCATCACGACTCCAAATGAAGACGGCTATGCGGTTATCCTCAACCTGACGGATGCCGCGAATGATGGGGAAGACTGTTCCTGCATCCTTAAGCGGGAAGACTACCCGCAATACATCAGGTTTCCGACCGTCCCTCTGTATCGAGAAGCCTTCCTTGGATTCGCGGGAGGATTCCTGAATCGGCAGTTCGAGAGTATGCCAAGCTTACCGCCCGAGACATTGCTGAAGATCCAAGAAGGGGCTCTTGTATCGAAGGCGATCAAGCCGAATCTTCAAGAGATCATCCGCGTCGAACTGCGGGTGTGACCGGTAATTCACGGAACAGCGGCGGCAGCGCGAGTCAGCGCGTCGGCGCGGGCGGCGGGGTCGTCGGAAGTCGCCGCTTTCTGCTGATAAATACGAGGAAAACTTAAGATCAAATTGCAAGGCAGGCTTGCAATTTGCATAAAACGCCCTACTCCCCCAAAAGCACCCCGTCCCCCGACCCCTGCAAGGTCGGCGTCTGCTCCCGATTCCGCCGCCGCGCCGCGTCCTGCGCCGGAAGAGTCGTCGTGATCTCATCACCTGAAGCCGCCGCTAGCAAGGTCAAAGCACCCCCCGAAGCGTCCCCCAAATCAATCTTCGTCACCAACGGCCGCGCCCCCTCGGCCAAAACCGAGCGCCCGCCCGCGCCCGAGAAACAGGAGTCCAGCGCCACCAGAACCTCCCGAGCCTTCAAGGCGCGCAGGGAAGCGTAGAGAGAGGAGAGGGAATAGGCCGTCGATTGCAAGAACTGCGGGTCGCCGTCCCAGGGGACCATGTAGGCCCGGCCGGTCGCCGGATCCGGGGCGCCGTGTCCCGAGTAGTAGACGAAGAGCTTGGACGATTTCGTCAGATTGCGCGGGAGCCATTCCTCGATGTATTTCTGCATGCCCGTGCGCGTCGCCTGGTCGCCGGTCAGCAAAATGACGTTGCGCGAAGGATAGCCCAGCGCCAGAAGATGCTCGCGCACCGTCTGTGCGTCACGGACGGCGAAGGAGGCCTCGGGGAGGCGCTGGTACTTGCCGATCCCGATGACGAGCGCGAACTTGTCCGGGTCTTCCGCCTGCCGGATTTTCGGACGGTCCGCATCGGAGCTAAGAGAAGGCGCGGGCGAGGGCGAAGGCGCGCCGGACTGCCGCTCGGCCCGCTCGGCCAAGAGCGAAGCGTAAATCTCGGTCCCCGGGCCCAACGCCCGCGCCAAATCGGCGGCGATGTTTTCAGTGTTGAGGCAGTACTTGTCGAAGCCCCCGCAGCGGGACTTGCCCGTGTAGAGCCGCTTGCGGGAGCGGGCGGAGAAGGCCGTGACATCCGGCCACATGGCGCTGGGCCGCTTGAAGCCGCGCATATTGTGGACGATGGAAATGAAGACATCCACATCCGGGGACTCAAAAGAGGAAACGGCCTTCACCGACGAGAAGAGATGGCTCATCCGCAGCCCGTCCGCGATCTCGGAATTAAGCTGCGCGTCCGGACGGATGGGTAAAACGCCCAAGGACAAATGGACCGGGTCGGGAGGGGGTTCGGGGGGAAGGCGCGCGCCCCCCGCCGCGCAGCCGCACAGCAGCACGCCCGTCAAAACGGCCAAGGAGCTTCGCATGACAAGGAGGCATGCAACGCTATAACCGCTTACCTCTTACCGACTTTCAGGGCAGCGGATCGATCCGGCCGGGCATTTGGTGGTTCCTGGCCCGGTCCCAGGCTTGCTGAATTTCCTCTCGACGCAGCGCGGCCCATTCCGTGACCAGTCCCAAGGACCTCGCGGGAAGGTGCCCGGCCAGGACGCCGAGGTTGCGAATGTCGATCACGGCCTCATGTTCCCCGTAGACGGCGTGGAAGTGGGGAGGATCATGCTCGCGGAAATAGATGTAGATGACGATGCCGTAGAAGCGGCTTATCTCAGGCATGCGTCGACTTGAAGAGGCTCTTGCCGGTCAGGTCTTCGTAGAGGGAGTCCGGAGCCAGGTCGATGCCGCCGGGCCAGGCCACAGCGCCGCTATCGGCGTCTATCCGCGCTGAATTGAAGAACGCAGCGTCCTTCCACTTTTCAAAGACGCCCTTCCCGACCAGATCCGAGAGATCCACGGTCCCCTCAGTCCCGTCGCTGAAGCGGAGCCAGAGCTTATGGCCGGGCCTGGTTTTTATATCGCTGACTTTTGGAAGGTCCATTTCAGCCTCACTCCAAATGTAACAGAGAAGGGGCTTGATGGCAATGGGAAGGATGCGTGGGATTAGCGGATTGCAAGAACGCCCTACTCTTCAGTTGGCGCCGCGAGGACGCGCGCCGTCGCCGTCACCTCGATGGCGGTGACCCGGCCCTTGTACCGGATGACGAAGTCCACTTCCTTGTTGGCGTGACGTCAGTAAAAGACCTCGGCCTTTTGGGCCAAGGCGTTGAATAGGTGGGCGCCCACCGCGCTCTCGACGAGGCGGCCCCAGGCGGCGGGACTCTCTTGGGCGGCGGCGAAAGAAGGATGCCATTTATTGCTCAGTATAGTGAGTAAAATTACTCAGTATTAAGAGATATTACTCGATCGACCTGCCCGCGGTATTCTCCTCCACGATCCTTCATCTTCGATTCGTCGAAGTCCACCCGTTCCGAGACGGCAACGGGCGGGTCGGGCGAGCGCTCGCCACATGGCAGCTCCATCGCTAACCTTCCGGCAGGAGAAACTTCTGCGAACGCTCCGCGAACGTGGGCCGCTGGGAATCCGAGACATCGTCCGGGCCCTGCTCATTGATCCCCATTACTGTAAATATAGTTCGACATTCAGTCCAAAGGGGGCCCCTCCCCACTATGTATATACGAAATCGCTGGAAAATTCTGTCGGGAATCCGGACTCCCTGCAGATTCTCAGCCGCGAATTCTCTTAATTCGGCTGATATCTACACGCCGCAATCAGGGCGCATACTTCTCAACCGAGAAACTGCATTTCCAGGCTCCCCAGGGACTCGAGCTCACGCCGTTTCTGGTGGACCCCTGGTAAGACGGCTCGCCCGGCATGATCGTCACCTTCACCACCCCCTTCTCCCCCGGTTTCAGAACCCCCGCATGCACCGCCGCCGAGGCGAGCGTCGAGTCCGTCGTGTAGGTGTCCGTCCCCCAGAGCGAGCCCTTCACATCGCCGAGCACCTCGAAGTAAAAGGACTTCCCGATGTCGTTCTCGCCGGCGCGCAGGACTCCCGGATCGGGCTGGACTCGGTTGAGACGCCGAACCTGTCCGCGGATCGCGAGCGCCTCGTCTCGCAGCTTGTCGATCTCGCTTTCAGCCTTGGCTCGGATTTTGCGCGCCCTGCCTTCGAACTCCTCAACGACCTTTTTCGCCTCGGGCGGGAGTTCCTCCGCGGGGGCGAAGGCGGGCTTGGCGCCGCGGCCGAAGAGGCCCTCTCCCGGGTTCATTTGCGCTTGGGCTGCGGAGGCGGCGCAGGCCAATCCCGCGGCGAGAAACAACGACCGACGAAAGAGTTCGTATCCCATATCGTGTCGCCTCCTGTTCCATGACGCTGAAAACGCCGATGGAGATGCTCTGATGAGGTTAAGGGATAAGACCCCGGCGCGCCAGACCCCTAAGCATGGCCGGCCGATACAAAAAGTTTTGCGTTAACGCAAAAAAAACCATGGTAAATTTTGCGTCCGCGCAAAACTTTCGGTTCCATGCGGGGCCGTCGTGCCCATGTTTCCCCCCGGCCCAGCGTCCCCGCCCCGATGCCCGATAGGCCCTCTCCGCGGGGCGTAAAGCGGACTACGATGTCGTTAATGAGAAGGGGGCTGCTCTGCCTGTGTGCCGCGCTGCTGCCGGCCGCGCCCGTGGGGGCCCGCTCCGTGATTCGGATGCCGGCGGCCGAGTTGCGCATGCCTTTCGCGCCGGCGCTTGCGCCGCTCGCCGCTCCCAGCCTCGCCGTCCTTGGACTCCCCTCGGCCCCCGGACTGCCTTCGTCCTTGACGCTCCCCGAACCGTTCGCGGCGTTCGCGCCGCGGGACGTCGCCCTCCCCGCCGTTCTCGCCGCGCCCGCAGCGGCGCCGCGGCCGGTGAACGCCGCCGCGCCCAAAATGCGCGAGCGGGGAGTGGAGCGGGAGCACTCGCCGCGTTCGCCGAAATTGCGCGCCGCCGCGCGGGCGGCCGCGGGCGCCGCGCGCCGCGCGCGCGCAGTCCGCGCGGCGGTGAAGCCGGACGCCGCGGGGCGCTTCTTCGACGGCTCCGAGGCGGGCGACGGCCTGCGTCTGCCTGAGGACGCGGTGATCGCCCCGATCGAAGGCGTTGGACGCATGGTGCGCGAAATCCGCGAGCCGGGCAAGGTGCTGCGCGAGCGCGGCATCCGCGCGACGATCACCGTGTTCGGCAGCGCGCGCATCAAGCAGCCCGAGCAGGCGCGCCGCGACTTCGACGCGGTCGTCGCGCGCACCGGGAAGAGGCCGACGACCCGCGCCGCGCGCGCGGAACTCGCCAAAGCGCGCACGGCGCTGCGGATGTCCGCGCATTATGAAGAAGCGCGCCGCTTCGGCGCGCTCGTCGCCAAGCGCGGCGGCGGCCGGGTCGCCGTCGTCACCGGCGGCGGACCCGGCATCATGGAAGCCGCTAATCGCGGCGCGTTCGAGGCGGGGGGTCCCAGCGTCGGCTACAACATCGAGCTCCCGCACGAGCAGAGCGCGAACCCGTACCTGACGCCCGGGTTTTCGTTCGACTTCAAAAACTTCGCGACGCGCAAGATGAACCTGCGCCAGGGCGCGCGCGCCCTCGTCGTGTTCCCGGGCGGTTTCGGCACGATGGACGAGCTCTTCGAGTTGGTGACCTTGATCCAGACCGGCAAGCACCCCACAGTGCCGATCGTGCTGATGGGCAAGAAGGCCTTTTGGGACCGCATCTTGAATTTCGGCGCCTTCGACGCGCTCGGGATGATCTCTCCCGAGGATCTGGACCTGTTCCGCTTCGCCGAAACCGCCGAAGAGGCCTGGCGCTTCGTTGAAGACGCGCATCCCTGAGCCTCCGGATTTGCTCTCATAAACCTACTGATGCCCGCCTCCCCCGCGACCCTCAAGGCCGAGCAGGAAAAAACGCTCGGCGCCCCCCGCCGCCGCTGCGGCCTGCTCGCGCGGCTGCTGTTTCTCGGCATGGACCTCGTCTACGGAAGAAAACGCACGTTGTCGAAATTCACCGTACTCGAGGTGATCGCCCGCGTGCCCTACCAGGCCTGGGAGCAGGTCGCCTATGTCGCCATGACCCACACCTACCGCACGCCCGGCTTCGCCCGACGGGTGTTCGAGTTCATCAAGGAGTCCCGGATCCAGCAGGACAACGAGCAGTGGCATCTTCTGATCCTGGAGGAGTGGCTGCAGAAAGATGGAATCCAGGAGAGCTTTTTGCTCTACCGCCTGGCGCCCCAGTTCGTCGCCCTCTTCTACTATCACATCAGCTGGCTGCTCTACGCGATCAACCCCAAGCGCAGCTACGCGCTCAACGCCGACTTCGAGGACCACGCCGAACACGAGTACATGGAGTTCGTGCGCGAGCATCCCGAGTTGGAGAGCCGGCCGTTTGACAGCGAGTTTTGCGCCGACTACGGGGAGTTCGACAGCCGCGCCGACCTGCTGCGCCAAATCGGCCTCGACGAGCGGCACCACAAGGAAGAAAGCCTGGCCCGCATCGCCGAGGCGCGCTTCTCCTAGCGGCGGGCTATCGCCGCGGCAGGGCGTCGAGCAGCTTGGCGACGACGTCGAAGTCGAAGGGCTTCTGCAAAAACGCGCTCGCGCCGAGCAGGCGGGCGTCGGTCTCTTCCTCCCGTGCCGCGTAGCCCGTCATCATGATGATCACGGCGTCGGAGCCTTTTCGGATCTCGGGGATCAAGGACAGGCCGATCCGGTCGGGAAGGCCGTTGTCGAGAAAGACGGCGTCGCAGCCGTCCGCCGCGAGGCGCGCGAGGGCCTCGGCTCCGGTGAGCGCGACGGCGACGTCAAAGCCGCGCGCGGCGATAAACCGCCCGAGCGCATTGGCGAGCGCCTCCTCGTCGTCTACGATGAGCACGCGCTTGGGTTCCATACCCGAAGAGTGGCGGGCGAAGGTTTAACGAAGGTAAAAGGCCGCGCCGCGCTTTAAAAAAGCGTATTAAAAACAATTGGAATTTTAACGCCCGCGGGCGCGGGCGGGCCTTGACGGCCTCAGAGCGGCGGGAAGCGCGTATTGAACAGGTAGCCCGCGCCGCGCCAGGTCTCGATCCTCTTGCCCCAGGCGCCGAGTTTGCGGCGCAGGTTGCTCAGCTGCACCGTCAGCGCCTTGCCCGAGGCGCGGACCTGACAGCCGCGGACGGACTCCCAGAGGAAGTCGCGCGAGAGCGGTCGGTCCGGGTGCGCGAGGAACACGCGCAGCAGCTCCCGCTCCGTGGGGTAGAGCTCCACCGCCGCGCCGGCGAGCGCGGCGCGGCCGGTGACGGGGTCGAACTCGAGATCGCCGCGGCGGACGGGAGGGGAGGCGTTCCCGACCGACTCCTGCCGGCGCAGTCGGCCGCGCAGGCGTGCCGCGAGTTCGATCTGGCCGAACGGCTTGACGAGGTAGTCGTCGGCCCCGGCCTCGAAGGCTCGGCGGATGCCGCGTTCATCGTCGATCGAGGTAACCAGAAACGCGAGGACATCGGCCCCGCAGGGCAGGCGGCGCAGTTCGCGCAGGACATCCAAGCCGTCGAGGCTCCCGCGCTCGAGCCGCCAGTCCAAGAGCACCGCCGCGACGGGCTCGCTCACCTCCCGCAGAACGCGCAGCGCCTCGTCGCCCGTGGCGACGACCACGCCGCTGAACTCGGAGCGGTGGAGTTGAAAGAACGCCTTGTAGAGTTCCTGGACCTCGTCGTCGTCCTCGACGGCGAGCACGCGGTAAATCGCAAAGGCGCCGCGCTCGCGGGCGGCCGCGGCGCGCCCCTCGTCGACGACGCGTCGGATCTTCGTTGAGAGCAGTTCGATCGGAACGGGTTTGTTGAGGCAGTCGGCCGCGCCGAGGTCGAGACAGGCGGCGAGCGCGCGATAGGAGGCGGCGTGGCCGCTCATCATGATGACCGGGGTCCGGCGGCTGTCGGGGTCGTCCTTGATCGTCTTGAGGATCCGCCGGCCTTCCTCTCGGCTCTCGAGGTTGAAGTCGAGGAGGACGCAGTCGTAGCGCCCGTTCGCGAGCAGGCGGCCCGCGGACTCGCCGCAGCCGGCCGTGTCCACGCCGAAGCCCTCCGCGGCCAGCCCCCCCGCGAGCAGATCCCGCTGCTCGGGGCAGTCCTCCACCACAAGGATGCGCGCGAGGGAGGACCGCTTGTCCGTCATGGAAGAGAGTCTATCGCGCAATTGCGCCCGCGGTCAATCAGGCACGGGGTCGCTCACTAAGGAAGCAGAAAGGACCATCGTCGACTTCCGTGGAGAACGCGCACGATCTCAACACGGCGGGATCGGATGCGGTAGAAGGCGAGATAGTCGCCGAACACGAGCAGGCGAAACCCTTGTCCCGCGAGGCGGTCGTCCTTCGGGATGCAACCCGAATTCGGATAACGGGCGAGACGACCGAGACGCTTGTCGAGAGTCTCGATCCAGCGGGCGGCGGCCTCCGGCCGGTCGCGCTCGATGTAGGCAAGAATTTCTTCCAAGTCGTTTTGAGCGCGCTTGAGGTAGACGACAGGAAAGGGCTTCACCGAGGGCGTTTTAGACGTGCCCGGAGCCGGGAGATCATCGCTTCGTGAGGGATGACGCCGCCGGCGTCGCTGCCGTCGAGCAGCGCGTAGAGATCGAGCCGGGCCTCAAGGCGTTCGTAGGCGGCTTGACTCATCACGACGAGGTCGCCCTTGCCGTTCTTCGTAACGAAGACCGGTTCGCCCTGTTCGTGGCAAAGACGGGAGATCTCATCGGTTCGGTTGCGGAGGTCGGAAATCGGGCGTATCATCGGCATGATTGTATTATATCATTAAAGTGATATTTTTCAAAGGGTCCGCACTCCAAGCTTCCCCGGTTTCAACGACGGACCCAACGCATTGGTTTCGGCCTGAAGGGCCGATGTTTCGGATTTTGAACGACCCAAACCCGAAGCGTCAAAGGTAGCGGC
>PFUL01000164.1 GCA_002790095.1 Elusimicrobia bacterium CG_4_9_14_3_um_filter_62_55
ACATACGAGCGGGAGAGGACTATGGTTCCCTCCAGACTCCGAAGCCCGAACAGCATCACAACTCCAGTCCCAAACTATGGAAACTTGGAAATTTTGGCCCTGGCCCCGAACGCGCCCAGGCGCTATACTAGTGATGTTTGACAGACGGCTGTCGCGGGCCCCGGGCGACCGTGGCCCGCTTTTTTTCCAGCTTCCCCGAGGAAGTGAAAAGCCCCACCGACCGGCGGGGCTTTTCGAATAACTAGTAGACCAGCCGGGGCGAGTTTCGCAACTGGACGGGAACTATTTTTCGCGTTCAAACGTAAGAAGGATGGTACTGCGGGGTCGTCTAATTGGTAAGACTTCCAACTGTCCATTGGGTGAATGCGGCTTCGAATCCCGTCCCCGCAGCGCCCTCGGTCCTCTCGGGAACCCTGCGTCGGCCCGACGGGACCTCAATTTCGGGTCGGTTTGCTATGGCGCTTGAGCCCGGCAGCGACTATACTATTACGGATTGACGGTCGGTAGTCGCGGGCCCCGGGCAACCGGGGCCCGCTTTATTTCCAGCTTCCCCGGGGAAGTGAAAAGCCCCGCCAGAGGCGGGGCTTTTCGAAAAACTGGTGGACGTGATGGGGATCGAACCCACGACCTCTACCTTGCGAAGGTAGCGCTCTCCCAGCTGAGCTACACGCCCGAGATTCGGATTATATCACTTCCGGGACTATTTTTTTCCGGGGGGGAAGTATTTGAGGCGGCGCTGCTTGAGCTTCACCCGTTCGATGGCCTTCTGATGCTCGGCGAAGGTTTCCGAGAAAATATGCCGCCCGTCGACATCGGCGACGAAATAGACCTTGTCGGTGGCCTGCGGCGCGATGGAGGCGGACACGGCCTTTTCTCCGGGCGAGCAGATGGGTCCCTTCGGAAGCCCGAAGAACAGATAGGTGTTGTAGGGCGAGCGGATGTCCAAATGCTTGAAGCGAAGCCCCTTGAACCATTCCCCGGTGTCCATGCCCATCGCGTACTGCACGGTGGGATCCGCCTCCAGACGCATGCGCTTGCGCAGGCGATTGGAATAGACCGACGCGATCTCGGGCATTTCCTCCTCGACCCGGGCCTCGCGCTGGACGATCGAGGCCAAGGTCACCACCTGGCGCAGCGTGAAGCGGTTCTGGCGGACCGCGTCGTACATCGGCACGATGCGGCGCTGAAACTCGGCGAGCATGTGCTCGGCGACGGCCTCGGCCGGGAGTCCCTGCGCGAAATGGTAGGTCGTCGGGAACAAAAATCCCTCGAGGTCGTTTGCACGGACGTACTTCATGAACTCCCCGGCGTCCGCGACCGCGCCCGAGGCCTCCAGGCGATCCGCGATCTGCTTGGCCATGAAGCCTTCCGGAATGACCACCTTCGTCGGAACGATGCGCCCTTCGCTGAGGATTTTCACGGCCTGCGGAGAGGCGATCGGTTTGCGCAGCACGTACAACCCGGGCTTCAGACTGCGATCGAGGCCTGAAATCTTCGCGAAGACGCGGAAGAGAAACGCGCTACGGATCACGCCTTCTTCTTCGAGGATCTTCGCCGTCTCGGCCGCCGTCGCTCCGGCCGGCACCTCGATTTGAACCTTTTTCGCGCCCGGAGTCAGCCACCACCCCCCGCCGACCCCGGCGGCGATGAGCAGTAGAAGAAGTCCGGCGACGACGCGGCGGCGTTTGGGAGGAGCGGCCGTCATCAGGCGAGTTTCGCTTCGCCTAGAGGGAGGTAAATCGGTCCGGCCGGACCCAAACGGCTTTCGAAGAGAGTCATCGACTCCACGCCGCAAACCGCGCCCGTCCAGGTCTCGGGGGTGCGCCAACGCTCGGCCCGGTCGGCCAGTGCGCGGGAATTTTTCGCGGAGCGGACGCGTCCGAGCGTCGCGTGGGCGACGAAGGGCCGCTGCTCAAGGGCGAATCCTTCCCGCGCCAGGCGATCCCGCAAGCCTGCGGCCAAGGATTTCATCGTCGCGGCCCCCTCGGAAAGGCCCGCCCATAGAATCTTGGGCCGCTTCCAATCAGGGAACGCGCCGAGGCAGTTGAAGCGCATCCGAAAGAAGGGGAAAAAACGGGCCGCTTCCACGCCCGCGCGCAGGGCGGGGGCGACGCGTTCGGATTTCTGCGCTGAGAGAAATGCCAAGGTCATATGGAAATGATCGTCGCGCGCCCACTTCACGTCGGCCTCCGCCAGAGCCAAATCGCGGCGCACCGTGCGCAGCACGGAGGCCGCGGGACGCCCGATCAGCGCGGCCCAAAAGAGCCGCTTGTCCAAAGATCCGCTCAGCTGCCCGACCTCCGCGCTAAGGCGCGCAGGCGCGCGAGCAGATCTTCGGCTTGGAACGGCTTGATGATGAAGTCGTCGACGCCGAAATGAAGCGCCTCGAGTTCGTCCTCGGCGGTCTGCTTGACCGTCAGCATGATGATCGGGATGTCCCGCTTCGATGCGTCGCGGCGAAGCGTCTGAACGAAGGTCTCCCCGTCCATGCGCGGCATCATCCAGTCCACCAGGATCACCTCGGGGGAAAATTCTTTGGCGACTTCCAGCCCGGCCTCTCCGTGTTCGGCCGTGCGCACGTCGTAGCCGGCGCCGCCGAGCACGTCCTTGATGATCAATCGGTAGTCTTCTTCGTCGTCGACGACCAGCACTCTCATTGCCATAGTCACCTCATACCATCTTAACGTTGAAAAGGAACTGCGTCCCTTTGCCGACCTGGGACTTCACGGAGACCTTCCCGCCGTGCGCCTCGACGATGGACTTCACGATCACAAGACCCAAACCGGTCCCGTGATGCCCCGCGACCCGGGTCGCGGAGTTCTTGCCCTGCTCGAACTTCTTAAACAAGCGGCCCATATCGGCCTGATCCATTCCCTTGCCCGTATCCACGACCGAAACCTCGAGCCAACGGGCGCCTTCCTCGCGAAACTGCTCGCCCTGCACCCAAATCGTCCCGCCCCGAGGCGTGAACTTCAGCGCGTTCGAGATCAGGTTCACGAAGACCTGGCGAAGCCGCTCCGGGTCTCCGTGAACCGGCGCGGTCGCCGCGTCGAGCCGGCTCTGAAGCGTGACGCCCTGCTCCTTGGCCTTCGCCTCGAAAAACTGCACGACGTCGCCGGCCACGGCTTGAATACGGATCGGGCGCAGAGAACATTCCATCTTCCCGCGTTCGATCTTGGCGACGTCGAGAAGATCGTTGATGAACCCCGAAAGCCGGGAGACGTTCGCCTTGATGCGGTCGAAGTAGGTCCGAAACTGCGCCGGGTCCCGCGGGGCGCCGCCGTCCATCTTCGCCTCCATCAGGTTCAAAAACGACTCGATCGCCCCGAGCGGAGAGCGCAATTCGTGGGTGACTGCGGAAACGAAATCCTTTTTCATCGCGTCGAGCTCTTCCAAGCGCACCGACATATGGTTGAAACCGGCCACCAATTCGCCGATCTCGTCCTTGGAATCCCACTCGAGCCGCACGCCGAGTTTGCCCCGGCCGATCTGGCCGGCGACCTCCGAGAGCGCGGCCAAGGGTCGCGTGATCTTCCGGGCGAACCAATCCGAAAAAACGATCCCGATCAGAAGCGCGATGCCGAAGAGACGCGCCAGGTCGCGCTGGAGGCGGGCGATCTGGACCCGGACGGCCGCGCCGAGAACGTTTTCATCGATCCCGATCGTGAGCACGACCTTGCGCTTGGCGTCGGTCGGGTCCTCGATGCGCAAGGTCCGGTCCATCTCGCTCCGGGAGGTTTTGCGCTCTCCGATATGATGCCGCCGGACGCGGTCGCCGTCGTGCCACTCGACGCTCACGAATTCCAGAGCGGGGGACTGCTCCCTTTGGAACTTAATGTAGGAGAGCAAAAGCAGATCGTCGCGCTGCACCAAAGCGTCCCGGGCCATTCTCCCCACGGTATTCTTGATGAGCTGGGCTTCGCGCGCGCTCTCCGCCGTCATATACCCCGTCTCGAGGCGTACCAGGGAATAGCCGAGGATCCCAAGCGACGCGGCGAACAGCGCCGTCACCGAGAGCGTCAGCTTGGTGCGCAGGGTCACTCTAGCCCCGCCGCCTTGTGAGTTGGGCCATCCCCCGCATTCTAGCGATTTCCTTGAAGGATTTCAGCCTGAACGCGGCGCAGCGCCCGTTCCGCGCTCTTGTTCTTCGGGTTCAGACGCAGCATCTGCTGGAACATGTTCGCCGCTTCCGAGAGCCGGCCCTGCGCGTAGAGGTCGACGCCGGCCTCGTACATCCGCTGCACCTGCACCGGCGAGACCCCCGCCTTGGGATCGGTCTGGGACGCAATCGGCCGCGGCGTGGGAATCGTCCTTTGCCTCGACTTGTTCTCGATCAGCCGAACCAAGGCGTCGATGTAGCCCTTCAGCTGATCGCGCTCCTGGGAGCGCGTCTCGTACTTGTAGGCGGAGCGAAGCGACCGAAGCGCCCGCTCATGCTCCTTCTGCGCGTAGAGCGCGGTCGCCTTGCGCTTCCACGCCAGCACGTTCGTCGGGTCGAGCTCGAGCACCTCATCGGAGAGCTTCATCACCCGCGCGTAATCGCTTTCTCGCAGCGCGACTTCCATGAGCGCCATCGTCGCGCCGACGATCTTCTCCTTGCCGACGCTCGGGGCCGAGGCCGTCGCGGTGGGAATCTCGCGCGTCAGGCCCGCCTGGCGCTCGACCACCTGCAGCATCTCTTCGACCTTTTCGTCGGCCGGATTCAGGCTTTGCGCGTAGGCCAGTTTCTGGAGCGCGCGCTTCTCGCGCCCCGCGATGAAGTCCATCGCGCCCTCGTAGAGCGCCGCCTGGGCGGCGTCCGTGCGGAAATTCTCGATCACCGGAAAGACTCCTGCGACCAGAGACACCGCCTCGAGACTCCCCTGAATCCGACGGTCCTTCGGGTTCATCCCGAGCGCCTGGTAGAGCTTCTCCTTCGCGTCGGCGAAGCGTCCCTCTCCCGTGTCCACGCGCGCCTGGCGCAGGAACTCCTGCTGCGCGGTGCGTTTGTACAGCGCGAGCTGCTCCGCCTGGGCTCGGAACTCCGGCGTCCCGACCTCGGCCAATTCCCGCATGTTCTCGAGAATCGCCTCGGCGAACTTCGGTTCCGCGCCGCGCGGCCGACCGAACAGGAAGCTCAACCCCATCCGGTGGCTGCCGAAGGTCCCCGTGATCGTTCCAAGGGGAATCATGAAGCTGTAGTCGATCTGCATCCGGTAGACCTTGTAGGACATCCCGACGGTCACCTGGCGGTATTCCCGCGAACCGAGCCCCAAGGACCCCCGCAGGCCGAACGAGCCGTGCAGCAAGGTGGGAAGCCATTTCTCGCCGGCGACGGTGAGGATCTTGTCGGTCGAGCCGTCGGGCGCCTTGAGAAACCCGAGCTCTCCGGTCATCGTCGTCCAGGGCGTGCGGTACGCGCCCGCCATTTTGACGTTGCGGCCCAGCGTATCCGTGTCGTTGTCGGCGATCGCGATGTTCGGCTCCAGCAGATGCTGGAACATCAAACCGGCCGTCCAGCGGGGCTTCACCCTATAGAGGAAGCCCACATCAAGGTCGAGTGTCGACATCGACCCCTTCTGCAGCACCGGGTCCGGATTGGCCGAGACGATTCCGGTATTCGTGAACGACCGGCTCGCCTGATCGAGCGAGGCGACCCCGCGGCGCAGATACTTCAGCGACGCCCCGGCGAACAGCCCGTTGGGCGCCTTTTCCGCGAAGATCTGACGGCCGTAGGATCCGTAGAGCATCGTCTCGCTGTAAAGACCCGAGAGCGAGAAGTTGTTCCAGGCCAGTCCCAACGCGCCCTGACGCCCGTACTGGATCGGACGCGCGTAGGCCAGAAAGGAATTCTGGAGGTTCGAGTTGTCCGAGAGCCCCATGTGCAGGCGCGAGTAGGTCATCGCGGCCTGGGGACGATCGAGCGTCCCGAGTCCGGCCGGGTTGTAGTACACGGCGTAGACGTCGTCGGCGATCGCCGTAAAGGCGTTTCCGAAACCCGTCACGCGGGCCCCGACGCCGACGTCCTCGAACGCGGCGCGGGCGGGCGCCGCCGTCAGCACCGCCGAGGCCAGGATCAGAAGGGGAAGAAGGTTTCTATTTTTCATGGTTTCGTTCCTTTGTTCCATGGCGTTCACCGCAGCACCAAGAGAGTCCCGGTGACCGCCTTGTCCTCGGCCTTGATCACGTAAATGTACACCCCGCTGCGCACCGCGCCGCCCCCGGCGCGGCCGTCCCAGGTCAGGGCTTCAGGATTCGGGGTGACGCCCCCGATCGTCGGGCACTTCAGCGCGACCGCCGCGTTCTGAACATAGGTCATCTCGGCGACCTTGCGTCCGCGGAGGCTGAACAGTTCCCCGCGCACCCCGTTGGCCTGCGGGTTGTCGAAGCAAAGAATCGCGAGGTCGTTGATCCCGTCGCCGTTGGGCGTGATCACGCGAACCCGGGCTTCGGTGAAGAAAAATCCGGCGCCGGCCTGAGCGTGAACGCGTCCCGTCTCAAGCGAGCCGGCGAGCAGCGCCGCCAAGGCCGCCGCGAGGGCGATCATTCCCCAACGCATCAGTTCCGCGCCGCCTTTCGATCCGCAGAATTCATCGAGATGTTTCATAGCCGTTCTCCTTGTATTACCGGGCCACCACGAAGGTGCCGTTGAAAGTCTTTCCGTCTCCCTTCACCTGGTAGACGTACACGCCGCTGGTCACGACGGTCCCGTTCATCTTGCCGTCCCACTGCAGCGAGTCGGGCTGCGGGCCCGCCGCCATGTCGGCGACGAAGGCCCCGCGCAAATCGTAAATCCGGCCCGAGACGCTCGTGCCCTTCGGGTTGTCGAAGATCATGATCGTCACGTCGTTGCGCCCGTCGCCGTTGGGCGTGATCACGCGCGTCGTGATGTTCGAAAGGTCGAAGGTCGCCCCGTTCTGGCGCAATTGCGTGCGCACCTGGAATTTGCCCAGGTTCGGCGTCATCACCGCGATCGTCTGATCGGCCGTGTTGACCGTGCCGTACTGCTTCTTGTATTCCTTGCCGTTGTTCCAGAACACGCCCAGATGCTTCGCCGAGCCGGACGCGGCCAAACCGAGCCCGCTCGCAGCGGGGGCGTATCCACCGTTCGCGGCCATCGCGACGCCCTTCGCCTGCGAGGCGCCGCCCGAAACGCCGAGTCCCGACACCTTGACCGGCGTCCCATCGGGAGCCGCGTCATAGCGCAGCTTCACCTTGACCGGACGCGGCAGCGCGAAGTCCGCAATCGGAACCTGGCCGCCCCGCATCGGAACGAACTCGACGGTATTGAGCGCGGTTCCTTCGTTCTCGGTGTAGATCGTCCGCCGCTTGATGCGGATGTTCAAGGCAGGGTCGCCGGACGGGTCGATCAGCAGAGACTGCATGTCCTCGGGCAACTGGACTAGGCTGACGCAGTCCTCGGTCAGCAGCAACTGATCGCCAAAGGGCGCCAGCACGATCGGGCTCGTCGATTGGAAGTACTGGTTGTACGACGTGATCCGGTAGAAATACGCGAGGCCCAAGTCCAGTTCGGCGTACACCGTCGCTCCGAGTCCGAGCTGCGCGACGGTGCTGAAGTCGACGCACTCGTTGGTCGAGCGTTCGACCTTGTACCCGATCAACTCGTCGTCGGTCGGCGGGTTGTTGATGAACTCCGTCTCGTCGTTGAACAGCGTCGTTTCCGCCCAGTGCATCGTGATGGAGGAACCGTCGCGCTCGAAGAAGATGCCGAACGGCTCCATCGGCAGCAAAGTCACCGGCACCGCCGCGATTGAAGGCGAGGGAGCGCTCTCCAGCCCGCCGATGTCGACCGCCGAAACGCGGTAGTAGTAGGTCGTGAACGCCTTCAGCGGAACGTCCTCGATCAGCAGCCCGGTCGTCGTCGTAATCGGCACGAAAATCGCGTCGTCGGTCGAGCGCTCCACCTTGTAGAAGTTGAAGTCGAGTCCCTTTCCGCCGGGGCCGGCGGCCAGTTCGGCCCATCCCAAATGTACGCGCAGCCTCCCTTCCACGACGGCCAGGCCCGACGGAGTCCCGGGCTGCGTATTCAGCGGGGTCGTCGAGGCCTGGACGCCGGCGGCCGTCTTCGAGTCGATCGCGCCGATTTCCAGCAGCGCGTCGATCGCCTTGATCGAGAAGTAGAAGGTGGCGTCGGGGAATAGGCCGCTTATCGTCGTCGTCTCAAGCGCGCCGGGGAGCTGCGCGGGGGAAACAATCACCGCGCTCGACGCGGCGGCGTCGAACCAAGCGGTCGTGTTGCCCAAGAACGGAGCGGCCGCCACCGAAACGCTCGTGTAGCGGATCTCATAGTGCGTGATCGGGATCAGGTTCGCGTTGCGCGGGGCGGTCCAGACCAAAGTCACGTCCCCTTCCAGCGTTCCTTGGAGCGCGCTAAGGTCGGTGATCGGATCGGGCGGGTTCGGGAAGAAGCTCGCCGCCGCGAAGTTCTCCTGGTTCTCGGCCAAACCCGCGCGGCGTTCCCACACACCGACATTGACGACCGGCGCCGAAGAATCCTCGACCTTGATCGCGAAGTAATAGGTCGTAAACGGCGTCAGTCCCGTCACGTTCAGCGCCTCGGCCGCCCCGCCGGTTCCGACCGCGGGGATCAACGAGGCGCTCAGCGAGGAAAGCGGGGCCGCCGCCGCGAAGGCCGAGTCGCTGTCGATATTCGCGGCCGAAGAGACCTTAATAAGGTAAGAGAGCGGATCGAGCGTCCCCGCGCGATGCGGCGCGGTCCAACTCAGATCCACCGCGCCGGAGCCGCCGTTGGTGACGACGACCAGATCCGTGACCCGCGCGACGCCGTAGGCCCGCGCGCGCGCCGGGTCGTTTAGCTTGTCGGTCGCCGCGCGGTCGTCCACGGGCGAGGCCTCGCCGATTACGTCGAAGGACTTCACGGCGAAGAAGTATTCGGCGCCGGGTTCGAGACCCGTGAGCGACAGCGTTTCCAGCGCGCCGGGCGCCTGCGCGGGGGAAACCGCGATTTGGCTGGAGGCCAGCGCGAACCAGGCGGTCGCGTCGCCGGAGAGGTCGGCGATCGGGAAGGTCGCGAAGGCGACGGTATAACTCGAAATCGGGACGAAGTTCAAATTAAGCGGCGCCGTCCAGGCCAATTCCACCCGGCCGGCCGACGAGCCGGTCAAAGCGGTCAAATCGCTGACCGGCACCGGCGGGCGGGCGATGAAGGTCGGATTCGCGAAGTTCGTCGCGTTGCGCGCGAGCGCCGCGTCGCGCAGCCAGACTCCCGCGTTGACGGTAGTCGAGGAGTCCGCCACCTTGATCGCGAAATAATAGGTCGTAAACGGCGACAAACCGGTCACGCGCAGCGCGGTCGCGAAGCCGGGGATCGTAAAGTTCGGGGTCGGCGTCCCGCTGAAGGCGCTCAGCGGCTGCGCCGCCGCGAACTCCGAATCGTCCGCAATGTTCGCGGTCGATGACGCCCGTATCTCGTAGGAGAGCGGATCCACCGTACCCGCGCGTTGCGGCGCCGTCCACGAGAGGTCGATCGAACCCGCCGGCTCTCCGCCCTCGGCGAAGAGATCCTTGACGTCGCCGACGCCCTGCGCCGCGGCGTTCACCTGCGCGAAGCCGTTCTGCGTGAAGGTATCCGCCGGGCTGAGCTCGCCGAACTCGTCGATCGAGTGCACCGCGAAGTAGTGGACGGCCCCGGCATCGAGACCCGTAAAGACATACGCCTCTACCGCGCCCGGCACGGACGCCGGAGAGAACACCGCGCTCGATGCGGCGGCTTCCCAAGCGCCGGTATTGCCTGCGAAGGACGCCACCGAGAAAGTCGCGGCGTAAATCGTGTAGCTCGAGATCGGGATGAAGTTCTGGTTCAGCGGCGCGGTCCAGGCCAACTGCACCTCCCCGCGGCTCGAGCCGGTCAGTGCGGTCAAATCCGTGATCGCCTCCGGCGGGTTCGCGATGAAATTCGGCGCCGAGAAGTTGTTGACATTGATGTTCTGCCCGAGGTCCCGGGTCCAGACGCTGACCACCGGGGGCGCGTTGCTGTCGCGAATGTGCATCGCGAAATAGAAGGTCGTCGAGGGGTTAAGCCCCGTGACCGTGAAATTCTGGATCGAGCCCGAGACGCCGGTCTCCGGGATCGCGCTTTGGCTGAAGGCCGAGAGCGGCTGGGCGGCGGCGAACTCAAAATCATTGTTGATGTTGGCGACCGAGGAGGCCACGATCTCGTAGAGGCGCGGGTCGATGAGCCCTTGCGAGTTCGGGACCGTCCATTCCAGCGCGATCGATCCGGAGGCCGTCCCGGGCGTCGCCGTGAGGTTGATGATCGGCGGCGACGGCCGCGGGAAGACCCGCGCCTGGCCGGCGACCGTAAGCGCCCCGGTGTCGAGGTCGGAGATCTCGCCGACCGAGTCGATGGAAACGATGCCGGCGAAGTACTCCAGCCCTGCGTTGAGTCCGTTGAGCTCGTAGGCCAGCGTCGAGCCGGGCAGCGCGCCGTCCACGACGGCCACCGAGGTCGAATCCGCGCGGTTCCACCAAGCCGTCGTGTCGCCGGCGACATCAAAGATGCTGGTCGTGTTGATCCGGATCAGGTAGCGCTCGATGGGGACGCCGTTGCTGTTTTGCGGAGCCGTCCAGCTCAAGGCGATCGAACCCGCGTTGACGCCGGGGATCGCGCTCAGGTTTGTGATCGAATCCGGCAGGTTCGGGGTCCAGCCGGCTCGCGCGAAGTTGAACGCGTTCACCCCGAGCGTGTCGCTGCTCAACCAGACTCCCGCGTAGGGGACGCCCGAGTCCGTCTCGCGCACGGCGAAGTAGTAGGTCGCGGCGGGCAGAAGGCCCGTCACGGTGAACGCGTGGGCGTCCCCGGGGGAACCCGCGCCCGGGACGGTCGAGGACGAAAGGGCGGTCAGCGGGGGAGCCAAAGAGAACGCCGCGTCGTCGAGTATGTTCGTCTGGCTCGACACGCGGAAATCGTAGAACAGCGGGGGGAACGCCCCGATGACTCCGGGCGCGGTCCACGAGAGATCAATCTCGCCGGAACCCGCGCCGGTGGCCGCGGTCAAATTCGTCACGCCCGCGATGCCCTTGACGCCGACGGCGACCTGGGACGCGATCCCGAGAGCCTTGGTGTCAAGGTCGGAATCGAGTCCCGCGTCGTCGCGGCTTCGGATCGCGAAGTAGTACGTCGTCGCGACCTCGAGGGAGGTCAAGGAGGCCTGCAGACTGCTCGGCGGCGTCGGCACCGGCGTCGTGATGCTCGACGCCGCGTTAAACCACGCGCTCGTCGAATTGCCCACGTCGGCGATCGAGAAGGTCGCCCTGCGCAGGTCGTAGCTCGACACGGGGGTATTGGAAGGCGTCAAGCCTTCGTTCTCCTGCGGCGCCGTCCATTCGAGCAGCACCTGCCCGGCCACGCCGCCCGCCGTTCCGACAAGATCGGTGATCTTGACGGGGGGATAGGTGTCGGTGGCGGTGAAGCGGATCGCGAAGGAACCCGAATCGTTCGCGGGGTTCGCATCGGCGAAGCCCGCGAGCGGGGGAGCCAAGGCGAACGCCAAGGCGGCGGCCAGCAGCCTCCGCGCCCATCGCATGGGCGTCGGCGCGCGGGCCGTCATGGAAACGGTCGCCTCATCGTTGCGATCCCCGGTCGTGTGCCGGTTCATACCCTCATCAGCCTCTCACGCCTCCTCCTCTTTCCGGGGGGAAGTCGTTCGGGCCGCGAGGGTCCGTTCGTCGTTCATCGCGCTATTTTTTTTCCTCCGTTTTCACCGCACCGTCCTTCGGCGCCACTTCGACGAGCACGCGGTGCGTCATGTTCACGATCGTCCCGATCGGAAGGCTGAGCCTCGCCATGAAGGCGATCTTCTTTCCGGCATACTGTTCCGGGATGTCCATCACGAGCTTCACCTTCTCGATGCTGAGTCCGTCCGCCTTGATCGTCGACGGCTCGAAACGCACCCAACCCAGGTCGTTGACCTTCTCGTAGCCCGGGGGAAGAGTCGGTCTCGCCCACGGCACCGGCGTGATCACGAGCTCGATGGGCTCCTCGTCGCGGTTTGTGAAGAGAAACGACTTCTTCTCGCCGGCTTCCGACTCGTACTTCCCGACGGCGGCCTTTTTCAGATACAGGGCCGACGGCCACATGTCGTAGTTGAGCGCGACCATCGACCGGTACTTCTCCTCCTCCTGCAGCGTCTCGGGGCTTTTCCCCGTCGAGAAGCGGATGTTGCTGCGCACGCCGGCGGAAAACCACCCGGTGGTCTTTATGTGCGCCCAGACCACGCCGTGGTAATGCCGGCCGATGTACTGCTCGCCTTTGGGGATGTTGATCGTCAGCGCCGCGAAGCCCGAGTCGCCCGGGTTGATCCGCATTTCGTTGGGCGTCACGCTCAGCCAGTTGAGCTCCGGGATCGGCTCGTAGCCCGGAAGCAGGTTTTTCGGATCCGGCTGTTCGATGTCGATCACGATGTTCGCCGGCCCGTCGCCGCGGTTTTTCACCGTGTACGGAACCCCGCGCAGTTCCAGCAGGTTGTAGTTCCTTCCGACCTGCAGGCCCTCCAGCACCACGCTCACGAACTGCGATGACAGCCCGACCTTCGACGCCTCGACCGACACTCCGACGCCCAGCATCGCCGCAGCGATGATCGCACACATCCGTTCTCTCGTCCTTTTGTTCTTCATTTGTTGTCTCCCGACCCCACGTTGAGCGCGAATTGAGCGCGTTTGGATGCACCCCACCCGTCGTTCGTTTGCGAAGTC
>PFUL01000121.1 GCA_002790095.1 Elusimicrobia bacterium CG_4_9_14_3_um_filter_62_55
CCTCCCCGGGATCGTGGACGATCTCGGGCACGACGCGCCGATAGTGCCGGCCCGTCTTATCCAGCCCCGATCGCTTCAGATAGCGATAGAAGCTCGAACGACTCACGACTCCCAACTCGCCGGGTAATTCCTCGAACACCGTGATGGGCTGCCAGCCGACTTCCAGGCGGTCCTTCATCCATTCCCGTACGCCGTCGAGGCGCCGGTGCTCCGCGGACATCTTTTCGCTGCGCCCGTACGGACGGTCCACGAACACCGCCTCGGGGTAGGCTGGAATCGCCGTCAGACCCGGCCCATTGCCTTCAGCGGCCAGGTAGCCGTGCTTTTGCGCCAGTTCCCGCAACTGCTTGATCCGCCTCTTCCCGACGTGAAGGTTTCGCGCGATGACCTTCACGGCAACCCCCTGCGCCAGCATCTCGACTATTTTCCTGTCCATCAAACGCTCCCTTGTCATTCGTTTCACCCATGTCCTCCTTACCGCTTCTGGAGAACACGCTATCAGGTCTTGGCATCAAGCGCATAAGCGCCCGGGTCCAGGCAGGGGGTCCAGATAGCTGGGAATAGCACCCCCGTTTGGGGGTCCGGATAGGTGGGATTTGCCCCCCCTTTAGGGGGTCCAGTTAGGTGGGATTTACTACCCCGTTACGGGGTCCAGATAGCTGGGACGCCGTGGAAGGACATCGGCTACCACGGCGGGACCGAGTTCGTGAACGGCCAAGTCGTGTTCTCCTGGGGCCGGGCGCTAAGCGAGATCGGAGCCCACGCCGGGGTCAAGGGGGCTTCGAACCTCTTCAACACCGACTACCTGGGCCTCTGTGCCGTTGGGGACTTCGACAAAGCCCCGCCCAAGCCCGAGCATTGGGAGTTCAACCTGCGGCTGACCCGGGCGTTCATGGAAGCCTTCCGCATCCCGGCCAGCCACGTGATCGGCCACCGGGAGGTGTTCGACCGGCTCGGCGTCCCGCGCCAGAAGAGCTGTCCGGGCCGGCTCTTGGACATGAGCCTCTTCAGGAGCGAGCTCTGATGGACAGGATCAAGCGGCTGAGCCTGTCGCTGGCCCGCAAGACGGCCCGGAGCGACCTCGCGCAGAACCTGGTGCGGGATCTGAAATCCATGAGGGCGCTCTGGAACTGGATTTACATGGCGCTCTACGCTTGGATCTGCGTCTGGACCGTCCTGCATCACCCCGACGCCATCCCGACGGTGGTCACCGTGACGGGCGGCGTCGTGTCGGTCATCTTCAGCGGCTACATTCTCAGCCGGACGTACGAGAAAGTCAAGAACGGCGGCAACGGGAACGGCCACACGCCAAACGAAGAGGAAAATGGCGCTGGCGATTAGGCTGCTCTGTGCGCTGAAGGCCGCCGCGCTATTCTCCGTTCGACGACCCGAGGAAGCTGCCATCCTCCTGCTGGCGGCGCTCCTAGCCCTGACATTTTGGCGGCTCGAGCGCGAGAAAGGACACGCGGCGGAACTCGCAACCAAGCTGGAGGGCCTGCCGCCGGACACCAAGCAGGTGGTGACCATCTACCGCGACCGCGTCGTCACAAAGTGGCGCGACGGGCCGACCAAGGTCGAGTACCGCGACCGATACCTTCCGCCAGAGGGCCATGTGGAGATCGTGACGAAGGTGGACCAGCCGGAGAAACAGCCGGAGGTCGTGATCAAGGACCGCGGCTTCACAAGCCGGCTCGGCGGCGGGATCGTCTATGCCGGCGAGCCGCTCCCGCTCATCGACCTCAAGTGGACCTACTGGCGACGGTACAGCCTGACCGTCGGGATGACGCCCCGCTTCGGCGGCCTCGGCCTCTCCCGGCACATCGACGACTTCACACCCTTCACAAATCTGGAGGTCGTCGGCCTTGGCGGCCTGGACTGGCGCGGAGAGTTGCGTTTCGGGCTCGGCATTCGAATCAACTTCTAAACTGGACATTTCCCCGTCGACAGCTGCTGACCGCGAGTGACTGAAGTCCCCTTGACCTTTTTGTGTTTTCCTTTTAGACTATCTATAATAGAAAGCGTTTGTAGTACTGTACTTTTTCTCGACATAATCCGCCGCAAGGGCGAGGAGTTGAGATTGTATCGCTAAAATGCCTAACGGAATTTGCCGTCTAAGCGCCCAGCGCCCAGCGCCCAGCGCCCAGCCTAGCAGCCGCCTCACCTCATCGCCACGCCGCAAGGTCGTTTTTAAACCAATCAGGCCGGTCCACCCATCCCATAGAAAGGCCGCTCCGGCGGTTCCCAGGGAGAGACAGTGAAGCTCTGGGGGTTCAATTCCGGCTTCTGGCAAAAACAGTTCAAGATCATCACTGTTTTCTCGTTACTCACCGTTTGCGGGTTAGCCGTGAGCGCGAGGTGGGAGTGCGATTATCTTCGGGAAGAGGGGATAATTTCTCTTGACGATCCACGTTGGCGCGCACCGGATATACTGGACGAAATTGCCGCCAGCCTACATCATGCGAGACCTGAAACGATCTCCGTCGATGGCGGACCAGAGAATATCCCTCTCTCTCGATTAGCCTTGCAAACCAGAGACGGTCGAACAGTGAGTTATTTCGAACAGCAGGGCACCCTTTACCGCGAGGAGAATGGGACTAGACGCGAGATCCTCAAGGACCTTTCGATGGCCGTATTCCAGATGGCGGGCCAATCCATTCTCGTAGAACTTCACGTCTGGTCTACAAACGCCAGAACAGGTGAACTGGAACTGCTGACATGGGAGCGCCGTCCGCGGTACGGCTCCCAGCCCTTTCTCGAGGATCGCTCATGAGCGGCTCCGGAGCTAGATATAATCCCGAGATCACAGCGACGCCCGCTACTACTCCTTCGCGACCCGCACTGCGGACGTTGTTGCCCTCTCTCTGCACTTTAGCCACCTGGGGCCCTGCGGCTGTCTTGACCATAGTCGCGCTTCTCCAGATCGTTATGGTCTACCGTGCCGATCTAACCCCTTGGGAAGGCGGCGGCTTCGGGATGTTTTCCACGTTGGATTACGAGACAAACCGCAGGTTCTTGGTCGAAGGGATGGACCAGAAAGGCGAAGGCTTACAAGTTAACCTTTTTGCTGGAGATCAAAGACGGCACTCTCGGTTGCGCATCAAGCCGGATCGAAAGGAGATCGAAAGGCTTGCGGAAGAGCTTTTGCAAACCGAGTTGATCCCGGATAAGCAGGAACAAGTCAAGGTACGTCTAGGAATGGCGAGCGCTTGGAGGCTTAGGAAAGCCGTCGAAAAGCAATCCGCGCCTCTGAAGCTCGTTCGCGTCAAGTCTCCCGACGTGGAGATCGATCCCAAGGAGATCTTGCGCCTAAAAGCGGTCCGGCTCTCCTTATGGAGAAAAAAGTTCGACACGATCAACTGCCGGTTGTCTTGGGAACGGATCGGGCAACCGGTCGTTAAGGGACACTGGCCATGACCTCGGGTTTCCTTGCTCACCTACGGGAAGACATCCTGGGCCAACCGCGCCATCTTCTGGTTCTGAAGCTGACCTGCTTGTTCCTGCTCTTCCGGGGTTACGGCGACGAGCCATATCTCTTCCCGTTCAACCTGTTCTTCGCCATGCTATGCATGGCGATGCTGGTGAGCCCCACCCTTCTCACTCAACGCCTCCTATGGGGTAGTCTGGCGCTCAGCCTCCTTTACCTGATCGCGCGGCACTGGCACTTTACGGACAACCACCAGTATCTGATGCTCTATTGGTTCCTGGTTTGCGCGCTGGCTTTAAGCACTGATCGGACGGACGAGTTGTTGTCCTGGAACAGCCGGCTCCTGCTGAGCCTCGCTTTCGGCCTTGCGACCCTCTGGAAGCTGCTGGAGGGCGAGTATTTGAATGGTTCGTTTTTCCACATCGTATTTCTAGAGGGCCACGAACTACGCGGGGTCGGAGGATTCCTCGGGGGACTTCTGCCCAGGACAGCCCACGAAAATCTCGCAATCGTCCAGTACCTTAACCTGCTGCCGCCAGGCGCGGTTACCGCCACGCTGACCACGACGAGCGGCGTGAGGTTCGTCTCCCTCTTGGCCTCTTACTTTGCGCTGCTCATCGAAGCGGGGATTTGTCTCTCGTTGTTATGCAGACTCGCGGGGAAGCCGCGCTGGCTGGCCGAGGCCAGCGACTACCTCCTGTTGATCTTCATCGTCTCCACGTTCTCGTTTGCCCAGGTCACGCGGTTCGCTTCCTTGCTTGCGATCATGGGCTTCGCGCAATGCTCCCAGGAGCGCCCTCGGCTGCGCCTGGCATACATCGCCGTTTACTTTTACGTCTTCGTCTCGCACCATGTGCACTTCCATTTTCTGCGGGGAGGGTTCCAATGGGCCCTCTAGCGGCCGCTTGGCCGTGGATGCAAGCTGCTTCTCGGCGCATTGGGAGCCGCAGCGGAAATTGCCAAGCCGGCATGACCCTCGTCGAGCTCATGCTGGCGACAACGATCCTATCCGTTTCCGTCTTAGGCCTGCTGCAAACTTTCGGGCTCATTTCCCGCTCTGTCCAGGCGTCGAAGTCGAAAAGCATCGCGACGAACCTCGCCCAGGAGAAAATCGAGTCGCTTAAAGATGTCTCCTATTACCGCCTGCTGGTGACCACCAACCCTCTGACCGAAACTTCGGTCACGCCGAACTTTGACTATGACGGGCCAGGCGGTCATTACCCGCCGGAAATCCCGCTGACGGTGGGAGGCATCAGATACGACCGCCGCGTTTACATCCATAAGGTGGCAGAAGACGCAAGCGGAGACTTGATCCATAAGGACTGGTCCGAGCCTGACACCGGACTCAAGGAAATACGCGTATACGTGCTCTGGAAGCAGGGCACCGAACAGAAGCACCTCATGCTGCGCAATCTAAGGGACAACCCGGTCCGGCTTCCGGCTGATGCCACATTTTCAGGCAACGTCAAAGACAATTTCGGCGTCAATCTGGCGGGCGTCAAAGTCGAGGCCATCCAGGACCCCGTTCGAACGGACGACACGGACAGCTCCGGCGACTACAGTTTCCAGGTTGTTTCCGGAAGCTACACCCTGCGCGCCTCCAAGACGGGCTACTTCACCGCCTTTTCACCGGCTACCAATGCGCCGGCGGGCCAAACCACGAGCGTGAACTTTACGCTGGTCAAACAAGACTCAGGGACGGTCAAGGGAACCGCCTATATCCGCGACCACATCGTGATCTCCCAGGTCGTAGCATCTACGGTCACCGGCGCCGACAACATGGAGTACGTCGAGCTCTACAATCCCACCACGTGGACTTGGACCCTCGATAACGCTTCTATCGACATGCGCTACGTCGATCCGAATAACACGCTCGTCACGGATATCTCCCTAAATTTCATCAACACCACGATTCCCGCCAATGGCGGCTACTACCTCATCGCCAATACGGGGACGGTCGTCGCTGCGGGAACCACAGTCGCGGCGGACGCCGTTTATTCGACGCTGCTGCAAAACGTGATCCGCGACGCAAAGGCCGGCGGCATCAAGATCACCAACGATTCCGACACCCTGACGTACGATAAGGTCGGCTGGTCAAAAACAGATGATTTCTCCGACCCAACGGCTCCGGCTCAAGCCGTGGAGGGCTCGCAGGTGACGCTGGAGAAGGGCCTTCAAGCGGGAGAGCAGATCGTTCGCAGCTCCGAGAGCTTCCCTACTATGGACCTTCCGTCCGGGGCCAGCGCATGGGATTCCAACAACAATGCGCTCGATTTCAACCAAGGAGCCGTTCCTCAGGACCAAACTCTGACGTATGCGCCAAAGAATAGCGGCACGATCTACGCCCCCAAAGGCGGCACCCCGGCCTCTGGAGCTCTCGTTTTCGGTGATGACGGGCTGGCTCCCGCGGTCAGCGCGAATTCTTCAGGAGCCTTTTCGCTGGTAAGCGTGGCGACCGGGACTTGGACGATCACTATCGCGAGTGGGACGCTCATGCGTCAGTTCACGTCGGTAGCCGTCACTGCGAATACGACGACCGATCTGGGCACCTTCGTTCTTACCTCCACCACAACCAACGGTTACGTGACCGGTCGAGTCACCGATGGCAACAACGTCCCGCTTAGCAATATTCAGGTTACGGGGCCGGCCGGGCCGACGCTCACGGGAAGCGCCGGCACCTATGCCCTGAGCGTCTCGATGGGCACTATAGAAGTCGTGGCCAATCCGGGCAACCTCAATTCGAATTACGTCAGCTCGGCCCGCACGCTTACGGTCACGGTAGGGAGCGTGGCTCAGAATACCGACTTCGTGCTTTCAAAAGGAGCCCGCATCCGGGGATTTGCGTCAACGAACGGCACGGATGCTCTCCCCGGACTCATCGTAACGGCCAGCCTGGGAGGAACGCAGATGGGAACGGCTCTGTCCGAATCGGACGGCTATTACACGCTTACGGACCTTTCGACAGGGACCTGGACCATCGAAGCGCAACCGGATGCTGGAGAGTCCGCCTCCCCCACAAGCTTCTCGCAAGCGATTGCGGAGTCTGACGCGGGCACGACCCTCTTTGTCGGCACCTTCACCATCTCAGGGGCGTTAGGCAAGATCTCGGGCACTGTCGAGTATAACAATGTGGCCATCGAAACCGGCGTAATGGTCGTGGCCAGCACCTCGACGATCAGCGATCCGCCGCCGGCTATCGACAGCACCTTCAGGACCGGCACGAACCTCTATTATGGCACCTCCAGCGGCGCTGACGGGAAATATTCGATTCCGGTTCCGGGAGGCTCCACGTATAACGTCTCCGCTTGGTACAAGAACGCCGGCGGCGCGACTGTCCGCAAGACGGACACAGCCCCTGTAACGGTAGGAGCGACGACGACGCGGAATCTCGACTGGCCATGAGAATCAATAGGACGCGGTCGAAAGTCGCGGGTTACACCCTGACCGAAGCCATGCTTGTCGTGGCGATCGTAGGCATCGTGGGGTCGATCGGAGCGACGCTGCTGATTCAGATGACCCGCTCCTTTAGGCAAAACGATGCCCGGATCGGGATTCAACGCGAGGCGCGCGAGGCGTTGCATCTCATCAACCGGAACCTCAGACAGGCCCAGGCGACCACGGTAGTCATTGACCAGTTGGCCGGCGAATTTCCCTACTCTCGCATCACGTTTACCCGTCTGACGCCTTCCGGCGGCACATCGTCCCTGTCCTTTTACCAACAGGGCTCCAAACTCTTGATGACCGAGGGGTCGCTCGCGCCTAAAGCGATCTCCAAAAATTTGCGATACCTCGGCTTTACTTACGCGCGCACGGATAATGACAGGCTTATTTCCGTGTCACTGACAACCGAAAGCGGCACCTTCGAGGGACAGACCAAGGCGCTGCAGC
The DNA here is from genome assembly GCA_002790095.1 of Elusimicrobia bacterium CG_4_9_14_3_um_filter_62_55. GTDB lineage: Bacteria > Elusimicrobiota > Elusimicrobia > UBA1565 > UBA1565 > UBA1565. The sequence goes on from PFUL01000121.1 coordinate 7,313, forward strand.
TTTCGGTGGAAAAGGTGCGCATTATGAACGATTGACGGAGGCTCTTATGGGCGGGCTGAAGAAGTCTGAGGGTTTCGCGCTCGTGGGCGTGATACTCCTCTCTGTTTGCTTGCTGATTCTTACCGGAGCGCTCGTCCAGTGGATTCGACAGGAATCCAGGGTCAGCGTCAAGCAGCAAAAGAGCACGCTGGCTTTTCACCTGGCTGAGGCCGCCATAGATCGCGGCCGATGGAAACTTCAAGAGTCTAATTCCATCTGGGACCAGACCGGCCAAGGCACTCCTCTGACAAACTATAACTTCGACAAGGCGTACAAGGACATCGTCGGCGGGCAGTATGCCATCCGGATCACCTCGGTATCCAACAATTCGGATCAGCGCATCATCGAGGGGGTGGGGCGCGACTCATCCACCAAAGAGGTGCGCAGGATATACGCCATCGCCGAGCGGCAGACCTTGGACTCCGCGATCTGGTCCGGCGGGGAGGTCGAACTCAAGAAGAACTCGGAGGTGCATTGGGGGCCGATTAAGTCTCAAACGGATATTGAACTCGAACAGTCTCAGGCCGATGCCGGTTTTCCACGCATGTATTCTCGCGGCAAGATTGAGCTGATCGATGAGAATTCCAATCCGCCGAATACCGACAATGTCCAGTATTGGGCTTTCTTCGACGTGCCTCCCCGGCCCCTTATCGATTTCAATGCACTGAAATCAAGCGCGCAAGCCAACGGCACATACTTTCCCGAAGGGGATACCTGGGAGGACGCGTACCCGGGGAGTCCGAACTTCGACTGCGATAAAGATCCGTGCAAAAACAACGAGGCCACCTATCTACCCAAGATTGACGACGGCCTGATATGGTATTTCGAGAAAGACTTCAAGTTGAAGAAGGGAACGTTCGTCACGGGCGTTGTGGTTACTATGAAGCAGTTCAAGGTCGAAGGCGACGTGGAATGCAAGGGATACTACTCCGCGGCTCCTCCCGCCAATGCCTGGATGGAGTACCGGAAGATCGACACCTCCGCTGCCGACCAGTGGTACGCGGACGCCGGCGGCGGCCCCCCATCAACGCTCAGCGCAAATTTTACCTGGCAGTCTAGCGGAAGCCCGCTAAAACGCGACGGGATCGCGAAAGGCGTCTGCTTTAGAGGCTTCGTGTACGCAAAGGAAGAGTTCGAGATCAAAAAAGAGACGATTGTCCACGGGATGATCATCGTGGAGAAGGATGAGGTAGAAAACTCTAAGAGCACGATTGTCTTCTACGACAAAGACGCAGGCAAGAACGTCACCATCGCCCGAACGACGGTCAACATCGTGGAGTGGAGGGAACAGCCCGGCGCCTGGCCACCAGGCCTTTAATTCTCCTGCGACCTAAGATGCGCGTCAGGTCAGATTCGTCGACGATCAGGGGAACGGGGTGGAACCGCCGCGCCCTGCCTTTAAAATCGCGGATGTGCCTGCTGACAAGCCTTCCGTAGAAACTCAGGCGAGACATGCGCGTACCGTTGTATCGTCGTGGACATGCTCGAATGGCCGAGCATCTCCTGGATCACCCGGATCGAGGCCCCGCCCTCGAGCATAGCCGTCGCCGCGCTGTGACGTAGAACGTGGGGCGTCACGCCGCCTGAGAGCCCTGCCCGGCGCGCCGCAGCCCCAAGACGCCGCCCAAAGCTGCCCCGCGTGATCGGCCCCCGGCCCCGGCCGTTGAGGAACAGAACGTCGCCGGCCGCAGGGAAGCGCGCGGCGCGAACCTCAAGATAGCGCCCAAGGGCGGCCCCAGCCCGGGGCCCGAACGGCACGAGGCGCTCCTTGGAGCCCTTCCCCAACACGCACACCCAGCTCTCCCGAAACTCCACCTGCCCAAGCCGCAACCCCGTCAGATCCGAGACCCTCATCCCCGTGGCGTACATGAGCTCGAGCATGGCGTGGTCGCGCAGGGCCGAGAACTTGGCCCCCAGGGGCGGGCGAAGCAAGCGGTCCATGGCCTCCGGGGCCAGGGGTTTCGGGATTCGCTGCTTGAACCGGGGCAGACGCATCCCGACGGTTGGGTCGGCCGGTGCCAGCCCGGCCTGGGCCAAGTAGCGGTGGAACTGCCTGACCGCCATGGCGGCGATAAAGAGCGACGCGGACTTGAGGCCATCGTCCTTGCGGTGCTCCAGGTAGGCCAGGACGTCCTCGCGGGCGGCCACGGACGGCTCCCGGCCCCTCTCCCGGAGGAAGGCCAGGTAGCTCTTGGCCCTGCGCAGCGATTTGCGCGGTACGGCTATCCCCGCCTCCCGCATGCGGTCGAAGGCCCACCGCTCGGCCTCGTACTCCTCGACGTGGCGGGGTTTGCGCCTGGGCCGGGGCCCTGGGGCCGCCTGGGCCGCCCCTGGCCTCACGTGGGGCAACGTCGGCCCGAACTGGGCGGCATTGTTGCCCCCGACGTGCCCCAGGGCGACGTGGGCGCACTCGTGGAGAAAGACATGGAGGGCCCGGCGGGTGACCGGCCTCGGCACCGCGATCTCCTCCGGGCTGTATGCCCGGCCCGACAGGGTCTTCCGGATGCGGATCACCCGCACGGACGCGGGCGTGTTCGCCAGCGCCGCGCGGGTGCAGGCCTCGCGCATCCGGGACTTCGCCGCCCGGAGTGGAGCAGCCACATTAGGAAGGCGTCCATGCCGTTCCACCGTATGCCGTTCGCGTCGACCTCCACCAGGAACTCCGTGACGGTGATCTCGCGCCGCCTGGGCATGAGCTACGCCTTGGACTCCACGACCTTGAGGTAGCCCTCCCGGCGCAGGACCTCGGAGATGGCGTTGAGGCCGAGCTGGTAGAAGCTCACGCCCTTCTCCTTCCGGTAGACCTTGGCCGCGGCCAGGACCTCGGCCGTGACCCTGATGGCGCGGATGATGGGCTTGGGACCCGGGCTGGCGGTTGCGGTAGTGGCTTTGGGCTTGGCAGCGGGTTCGGCCGCCTTGGTGCTCTTCGTTCCAGACTTCTTCGACTTGGACATGGTGTCCCTCCTATTGGATTTGGGCGGGGATACCGCCCGTTGTGGAGGAGATGACTACCTTCCTTCTCGGCCCGGCATCAAGCGATGTCCCGAAGCCCGACATTTCACGCAAGTGGTATAATGGCGCATGGCCTGGCGATTCCCGTGGTCCCCGAAGGCGGCCCCCGACCGCAGCTTTGGAAAACTCTCCGACTCCGAACTGGTGTCACTGGCCTTTACGGGCAGCGACCAGTTGCCTCAAGAGTGGGCCCGCGAGATCATTGCCCGGGGCGAGCGCATGGTGGCCTTCCTGTCCGGCATCATCGATGACGACCGCACCTGGCACAAAGGGGAAGCGACGCGGGCCGATGGGCGGTCGTTCACGCGACCTATCTTTTGGGCGCGATCGGCACGGAGTCTGTCATCCCCACCCTGATCCGCGCCCTGCGCCAAGGCTACGACTGGGACAACGACTGGATCGTCGAGGAGATCCCCTCCATCTTCGGCAAGATCGGCCCGAAGGCGCTGCCCCATATAAAGGAAGTCGCCTTCGACCGGCAAGCGGGCTGGTACCTGCGCATCCAGGCCTTGGCGGCCATGGCGGCTGTGACGCTGCGCCGTCCCGAAGAGGAGAACAGCGTCTTCTCATTGATCGCCGGCGTCGCCGCGGACACCCAAGAAGACCCCGAAACCAGAGCCTGGGCCGGGCGCATCCTGCTCGATTTCGGCAAGAAAGAGCACGAGCCCGTGCTCGTGTCGCTGGTTGAGTCCGGGGTGATGGACGGCATCTACGACCAAGACAGCATCCAGCGCGCCTGGGCCCGGCCGGATTTGTCCGAGTACGATCACGATTGGCTGGACTTCTACGAGCCCCAGGCAATCGCCGAACGGCTGGAGGAGCATGAAGAGGACAGGCTCCCTGAGGATGAGGCACTGGATGATGCGGCCAGCGTCGCGTGGGGCGAGGACCCTGACGAAGATGACGACGGCGGAGATGAAGAGCCGGAGCACCGCTCCGAGTTCATCCCCCCGAAGCACGCGCGGATGACCATGGAGCGCATGTCCTTCCAACTCTCGCGGACCATCAAGGACAAGGACTTCAAGACCCCCGATGAGATCAATGCGTATCTGAAAAGCCAGGAAGGCCAGACTCCGCGGCCGTCGGCCCCGCAAGACGCGTGGGAGGTGGCACAGAACCTGATGTACGATGCCTGGGAGCAGGACGACCCGCGCCAGCGCGTCGCCATGGCGCGCAAGGCGCTGGCGATCTGCCCAGAGTGCGCCGACGCATACAACCTCCTGGCCGACGAAACCGCCGAGACGAACGAGGAGGCGATAGAGTTCTACCGGCAGGCGCTGCGGGCAGGGGAAAGGCAGCTGTGCCCGGAGTTCTTCCGGGAGAATGCGAGCCATTTCTGGGGCATGGTCGAAACGCGGCCCTATATGCGGGCGCGCTGCGAACTGTCCCAGTGCCTATGGGTGGCGGGCGAACGCGAAGAGGCGATCGGCCATTGGCGCGAGATGCTGCGGCTTAATTCCCGCGACAACCAGGGCGTGCGCTATCTTCTGGCTACCCGCCTGGGACAACTTGGGCGCTGGCAGGAGCTGGAGAAGCTCCTTGAGGATGTTGAGTACCGGGAGGATTGCGGCCTGGAATGGCTGGTCATGAAAGCTCTGTGCGCGTTCGCCGGGGAAGGCCCCTCCTCGCGCGCGGAGAATCTGCTCAGAGAGGCGCTCGGGCACAACGCGTTTCTGTCCGACTATCTGCTCGGCAATAAATCCGCCCCCAGGGGTCTTCCGGAGCATTTTGCCGTGGGCTCGCACGAGGAGGCCGTCTGCTGCGCCTTCGACGTCCTCCCCGCGTGGCAGAGGACGCCCAAGGCCCTGGATTGGCTCAAAGGCGTCCTCGGGCTTCAGGTGGGACCAAAACTCGGCCGCAACGAGCCCTGCCCGTGCGGCAGCGGCCGGAAGTTCAAGAAGTGCTGCCTGGGGAAAATACCGGCTGTTGGCGGCACGGCATGACTGACACCCTTGAACCGACGGACAGGTTCGAGCAGGAACAACCCAAACGCCTTCCCCCAAAGGAGTTCGCGAAGAAGATGCGTCGCGAGGCCTATCTGCGGGCCAAGGAATACCGCAAGACTGATCCCCGTCAGATCGCCATGAAGGAAAAGCTGAAACAGCAACGCCGAGATGCGTACCAGAAGGTCAAAGGGCGTGGGAAGGTCCTGCGGGCCGAACGTAAGAAAGCAGCAGATGAAAAGGCTGCTGTGGACAGGGTTGCCGAAGGGCGAGCCCTGCTGGCAACGCTTGTACCGGCCAGCACACTAAAGCCTCGAGCGAAACGCAGGCCGTGAGCTTTCTGAGGTAACATCGTGCGACAGGCACTGCGACATCAACTTGAGTCTGCCTGTCATGGCAAAGTGGTCATCGTTTCGAAGACGATGGCCGCGGTTCATCCAATTGCCGAACGTATTGCCATCGGACTTTCTAAACTTGATGTGATCCGCTTCGTCAAGATAACCCCAGATTTCCTGGCAGCTTCCAGTGAGGTCAAGGGACCGACGCGCGATCCTGTCGCAACCCCTCGACACCCGACGGCAATAGGCATTGCCATGATATTCTCCGCGGACTACAAGTGCGTTGATTTTTATGAGATCAATGCTGCCAGGAAGGGCAAAGGGTTCGGTCGGGAAATGGTGACGGCAGTCTTGGGTTCGCTTCCCTCAGATTGGAAGGCAACAGTCACCATGGACCAGAGCGACGGCTTTTGGGAGAAGATGATGCGCTCTTACCCTGAAAAGCTGGAACTCTAGGATCGCGCAAGCGAAATGCAGCGATGGCCTCTCTTGCGCAGCCAGTAGCGCCGGGCGCGGACGTTGGCCTCGAGGTCGCGGCCGCGGCACTCTGTGCTGGCCCTGCGCCTGAGCTCGCGCAGGATGCCGCGCATCGTCATGTCGCCGGCCAGAAGCATGGCGTCGATGATCGGGGCCAGGGGCTTCGGGATACCTGCCCCTTTTCGGAGCTTCGGCCCGCGCGGACGATATGGACGGGGCCGCAGCGCCGCCACAGCCCGCTGGGATCGCAGCCGCTCCAAGGGGTAGGAGATCGGGACCCGCATCAGGTTGTCCGAGGCCAGGCTTTGGAGCACCATGTCCCCCTGGCCGATCCCGGCGACCCGGACTGGCAGGCCAGAGGGGGTGAGGTAGTCATTGCCGCTTTGGGGCTCACGGGCGGACATGGCCGATCCATGTCTGCGCCCTTTCAGGGCGGCGAGTTTGATTTTCAATCCCGCCGTTCAGAGAACGACGGGATTTGAAATTCGGGGCCGAGGGGGTAGATCGGGAGGAGTGATCCGGCCAGTCCGGGGCAACCGAGGCATCATCGAAGACCTTCTCGCCGTCCGTGATCCGGCCCCATCGGAAGGTCCAGAAGAGCTCGAAAGACGGGATATATTGAGTCTTTGAGGCGGCTGGAACAAGCGGAGCAATTAAAGCGGTTTGATTTAGCCTGAAGTTCCCCGGCGAGTAAACACGTTTCCTTCGGAAAAAGCACCCGATTTCAGGAAAAGTGGTTTTGCCGTTCTGCCTACGCTTCGATTTCCTCCAGAAGTTTAAATGCCCGCTGTTGCTCGCCGGTCGGCGTGGTGAGCACGTCGAATGTCGGCGCGTTCGGGCCGTCCGTAGGAACGCGGCAACGATTGCGAACGACGGTACTCAAGAGCTTGAGCAAAGTCTGGAAGCTGTGAACCGCGCTTCCGTCCGCAAGCAACCTGGAATGGACTTTCTTCAGCGCGGCCTCCGAGCGCTTGGCCGGCGCCACCGCATCGCGGGTCTTCTTCGCCTCCTGATCTTCATCGCAGAATAAAATTTCCCGCCACGCCTCGCGCATGTACCAC
>PFUL01000061.1 GCA_002790095.1 Elusimicrobia bacterium CG_4_9_14_3_um_filter_62_55
CCGAGCGAGAAGTTCTGGCGTCCGGCCGAGAGCGTCCAGTTCTTCCCTCCGAGGTTCTTGACCCGCACGAAGGCGTTTTCCAGAAACGGCAAGAAGCGGGCGTTCGGGTATTGGTCGGCGATCCTGGCGAAAGGGGCCGAGAATGTTTTCGTGGAATCGGCGATGCCGAGGGCCCGGAAGCCGATGACGAGGTCCATGGTCTCCGGTTCGGCCTTGTGGTCGCTCAGCGTGATGTCCTTAATGGCGAAGGCGAGCCGCGCGCTTTGCGAGAGCATCGAGCGGTCGTTGGCCTGCTGTGCGTCGATGTTGAGATTGGTGTAGGAAAGCGCCCGCAGGCGGTATTCGGTGCTGATGTCGAGTTTAGAGGCGCGCGCGGGCGCAGCCAAAACGCAGGCGAGCAGCGGGGTCAGAAGAAGCGGGCGTTTCATGCGGGGTTAATTTAGCAAATTGCCTTTTAGGTTAGACGGCATTTCGGCAAAAAGAAACCCCCGGCGCGAGCGCCGGGGGTTCTTTGATCGTTGGATCTGCGGTTAGAACTTAACCGAGATGTCCGAGTAGACGAACGTCGCCGGGCTGTCGGCCGCCACCTGCTCCTTGATGAACCCGCCGGTGAAGTAGCGGGCCCAACCGGCGCTCAACGAGACATTCTCCGAGTGCCGCCAGTTCGCCGTGAGGGCGAGCTCGGTTCCGAGATGCTTGTTGCCGGCCGCCGCTGCGGGCGTCTGGCCGTTCTTGGTGTCGTTGCGCTGCAGGCGGTAGTCCCACAACTGCACGCCGGCCGTCAACTGGTCGAGCGCTGCCGGGGTGAAGTTCGTCCCGAGTCCCCAAACCACGCGGTTCGAGAGACCGTTGGTCCCCACAGCAGTGTTCGCGGCCGCCGGCGCGATCGAGCCGAGCGCATCTGGTCCCGCGGCGGTGCCGGCGAGGGTGAAGCGTCGGTTGATGACGCCGGGGCGCCAATCGGATCCGATGCCGTAGAACATATCCTGCGTTCCTGACTGGCTGTCGGATTGACCCGAGCCCCAACCGAAGCTGGCCCACGGAGCGATTCCGCCGACGTTGGCCACGTCGCCGTTGAAGCCGAGCTCCAACAGCGCCGCGTGTCCGGTGTAGTTCGACGACAGGATCTCCGCTCCCGCGCTGACGCCGCAGCGCGTCGACGCCGCTGTTGCGTTGCGGCATTCGCCCGCGTTCTTCGCGAGGTCGAGGTTGAACCAACCGCCCGCCGCCTCGCCGCGCAACTTCACGCCGTAGACGTACAGGTTGTCGTTCGCGCTGGCAACCGCGCCGGGGTTTCCGGCGGCGGCCAGATGCGCGACACGGTTCCACACGAAGGTGTTGACCTTCACGGGGAGACCCTTCCACCAAAGGTTGAAGCCCTTGATGTCGGTGTGCGCGTCCGCCGCGGCGCCCGCGCCCGAGCCGAGCGTGGAGCCGGTCATAATGCCGGCCACCCCGTCGAACATCATCCAATCGTTCTCGGTCTTAACGCGGACCGCATCGATGGATTGGACGTCCTGCGTTTGTTCGTCACGAGGACCGACGTACCAGATCAGGTCGCCCGGTTGGCCGTACCACTGACGGCCGACCGTGGTGTCGAGGTGGCCGAACAGTTTGTCGATCGTGACGTTGGCTCGATCGATGTACGTGTTGCCGAGCACCCCGCCCGCGGCGGTGACCGATTGGCTGGTTCCCGCGCCCTGACCGGCTGAAGCTACCGAACCCCACTGCGTGTCGTTCTTGCGCAGGGTTACGTTCGCGTGGACGTCATCAAGCACGTCCCAGTCGCCATGCAGCATCGTGCGCATCCCGGCATTGCTGATTGCGTCATCAGCGGCCGAGCTGAAGTCCTGCACGTTGCGGGCGGAGTTGAACTGCCAGTCCAGGTTTCCCGAGACCTTCAGGTTCTTAAGAAGCTCCGCCGCGTTGGCCGAGCCTACCGGAAACATCAGGGCGGACGCTAGGACCGCTCCCATAAGTTTCTTCATTCGGTTTTGACCTCCTTCTTTCGTTCGTTGCATCCCTTTCGGGGATACTTGGTTTTTTCCGTCTACTTCCACTTCCACCTAGCACACCCCTCGCCGCCGGCCTTGCAGCCTAGACGGGACCGCCGGTCGGCGGCGGGATGCTACGTTGTCCGAAGGAGATCTCAAAGAGATTCCCCTTCACTTCAACCGAGGGGATTCTATCGAAGTCCCCCTCGCCTGTCAAGAGTCCATATCAGGTATCTTTTCGAATGATAGAGGGGGTCTTTTGGTGTTGAGTGTTATTATGTCGCATTCCCCAATCCGCTACCTGAGAAATCGGCTTAAAAACAGGGCATAAAAAAAGCCGAGCTTCCATGACAGAATCTCGGCGAAAACACTCCTTCGAGAAAAGGCACGCCCCCAACAGCGTTTCTCGAATCGGTTAAAGTATAAAGGAAATAGCGTTGCGCGTCAAGAGGTCCCCGTTGGAAAACGAAAACCTTCCGACGGAGAAATCAGCCTTTTCGGGCCTTGGCCCACTCGGACCAATAGCTGTTCGGATAGAGGAATTCCATCCGTTCGAACGCGGACTTGGCCTTGTCGCGTTCGCCGAGGGCGATCAGGCACCGGGCCATCGAGGCGTGAACCTGCGGGGCCAGGAAATGATCCTGATAGCCTTCGAGGAAGCTTTGGCTGTCGCCGGCGGCCCCCGTGCAGTCTCCCCCCGCCTCGCGGCTGAGCGCGAGTCCGGCGAGCGCCAAGGGTCTCAAATGAGCGTCCGTGTTGCGATCGGCGACCTTCTTGTAGGATTCCGCGGCGGCCTGGAAATCGCCCTTGTCGTAGAGAACGTCGCCGGTGAGAAGAAGCCCGAACTGCGCGGCGGGGCTAGCGGCGTGTTCGGCGCCGAGCTGCTCCACCTGGGAGATCGCCTCCGGCACGCGGCCCATATAGGCGTAGCTGGTCGCGACCGCGAGCTTCGACCAGGCGTCCTCGCGGGAGGCTTGCTGGCGGGTGTAGAATCCAACCCCGACGAGCAGCGCGGCGACGACGCCCAGCGCCGTCCAGGTCGCTTGCTGAGGATGCATGCGCAGCCAGAACGCCCCGCGATCGACGACCTTCGCGAGTTCGTTTTCCTTCGCCTGTTGTCTAGCCCAGCGCTTGCCCATGCTCGATTGACTCCTTGAAAATTGCCCCCGGAGGGAATTGAACCCCCATCTTGCCCTTAGGAGAGGCCTGCTCTATCCGTTGAGCTACAGAGGCGCTATGCGGCGCCCGGGTGATTGTAGCAGATTCGACCCAATGCGCCCACGGGCTGCGGGCCTAAGGCGCGGCTGATCGATCGGAAACCAGCGTGAATGACGCCGACGCCGCGCAAAATAACGCAGCGATGAGTAAACCGGTCGCGTGGAGGGAAGTTGCGCGCATGAACGCTCCAAGGGCGATCATAAGAACGGTGGCGAGTCCCCCCTCGATCGCGCTGGCGACAGAAAGGACGGTGGCACGAGTCGTCGAGTCCTTGATGCGCTTGTTCAATTCGATTCCTAGTGTCACGCTGTATGCGCCCCATAAGATACGCATCGCGAAGAAAAGAGGGACGACGACAAATACGGTAGGCGTGTAGGCGAGGGCGGCAAAGAGCCCCGCAGCGGCGAGAGGGGAAGTGAATTTGAGGAAGGGCATGCTGGAGGAGAGATTGCCGGAGAGCTTCGCTCCGTAGCCGAAGGACAATACGCCGATCGCAAACACCCAGCCGAAATGGGCAATCGGCAGCCCTGATCCCTCGAAAAGTAGCGGAATCATCAACAGATATGCGGCGTAGAAAACCGCACCGACGGTGTTTGAGGCCATCAGGAAGCCCATGTGTGTCTTGGATTCTCCGAGAATTCGCCGTAGTAGCGATTTCGGGGAACCCGCTTCCCCAGGGTGTTTCTCTTGGGCATGAGGTTTCTCATCAATGAATAGCAGGACAAGAACCGCGAGGATCGCAGCGGCGGCGGAAGCGACGAACGGGATGGCGAAATGGGAGTCATATGCGAAACTGCCGACGATGAACGCGGTGAACAGGGAAACTGAGCTCCAGAAAGAAAGTCCTCGAAGCGTTTCGTCAAAGCGTTCTCCCTCTCCGGACGCCTCTAAATTGTCGTGGAGCAGTGCGGTGTACGCTCCCGAGTCGAAGGTTTCGGCTATCCCGAATAGAACCTGAGCGAGAACGAGGATCGGGAATGCCGTATGCGAGACGAACAGGATGAGGCTGATCACCGTAAGCCCAAGCCCGATGAGGACCGAGGTCTTTCTGCCCGCGCGGTCGGCGACGAAGCCCGTCGGAATCTCAAAAAACATCGTCGCGATGGTCTTCGCGCTCAAGAGGAATGCGACATGGAGCGGAGAATTCACGACATCCTTCATGTAGATGACCAAAATTGGGACATGGAAGAGAGCAGACTTCAATATTGACGTTATGTAGAATCGGTGGATCATCGCAATCAAGTCACGGGATGGAAGAGATGACGATTCGTGGAAAGGAACTCGACCGTATCGGTGACGGAAGGCGTATTGGTGTCAAAACTCTGGCGAAGGACTTCCGAGAGAGTCTTGCGGCCGTCCATAGTTCCAAGAATTTTGAACGCGGTCTCGCTAAATTTTAGAATTTTCACTTCTGCGCGGTCTCGGCCGTCGGAATCCACCCGTTGGAAGCCGAGGCGGCAATCGGACGGCGATAATTCCTTCCAATCGACCGGCGTCATGCCTGGAAGGAAGCTGAGGCGCAAATCGCTGATCAACCTCGGCAGATCGTAATCGAATCGCCTGAGCTCCACGTGTCTAGCCAAGATATTCCCAAAAGCGGAGGTCTCAACGTTCTTGCCGCGCCGTGTTCTTTTTCCACTGCGGGGTCTCGCACGATTTCATACTTTCAAAAACAGTTTTTCTATCTTCTTCAAATCCAGATGAAGAGCTCCTGCCGATTCTTTCTTGAAGCTTCGGGCGACCACGCAGAAATGAGACTTGCCGGGGAGACCGACTCCAGCGGCTTTCTCCTGAAGTTTGTGAATCAGATCTGAAGCGTCGACGTTATCGCTCCACTTGACCTCACAAAAAAGATTGTCATTCTCGCCAATTCCGATCAGGTCAATCTCGGCGTCCTTATCCCACCAGCGTCCGATTTTGATCAGCCGGAACGGAAGCCGGCCGGCCCTGTCCAGGATTTGCAGGACTTCACGGGCCACCTGCTCAAAGATTGGGCCCACGAACTCGTCCAGGCGCGGTCGGAGGACTTGGTCCATGACCCAGTCTTGACGACCTTGCTCGATCGCTTGCATATGCGGGTAAACAAATCGGAACCAGAACCGGAAAAAGTGATCCGAAAGACGATAAATGCCCCTGCGGGACTTGCCCGGACTCTTCTCCGTAACAGGGACCTCTCGCTGAACCAGATGAAGGTCGATTAAGACCCCGAGATATTTCGCCACCACGCCCTTGTCCAGCCCCGTGTCATTGATGATGTGCCCTATCTTGGTGTTCCCTTTGGCGATCGATTCTAGGATGGAGAAATAAGACCGCGGCTCACGAACCTCTTGGCGCAGAACGAATTCCACGTCTCGATAGAGCGCGCGCTCCGGACTCATGATCTTTCCTCGAATGTTGTGCCGGAAGTCTTTGTGCCGGTCATACTCCACGAGGTAAGCCGGCGTCCCCCCGAACACCGAATAGGCCTCCACGGCGTGGCGCATCGGTCCTAACTGAGGGAGCGCGTCCGCGAATTGAAGAGGCTTAAGGAGCGCCTGAGTCGTCCTGCGGCCATAGAGAGGAGACTTCGATCCCATCAGGCTTTCCATCATGGCGATGCTCGATCCGCAGAGGATCAGAAAAATATTGGTCTTACGGAGTTTCTGGTCCCAATGATACTGGAGCAAGGAAGGAAGGGAGTGATTGGCTTCGACAAGATAAGGAAATTCATCCAGGGCTATGACGACCCGCTCTTTCGATTTATCGGCGAGGTAGGAGAAAAAAGCGTCCCATTTCGTGAAGGGATTGGTTTTGAGGAGTCCATCTTGGAAATGGTCCGCCAGCACCTCAGAGAATTGTTTGAGTTGGAGAGCCTCGGATTCTTCGCGGGCTAAGAGACGCACCCCGAATTGCGACTTGATGAAGCGGTCGATAAGCTCGCTTTTCCCGACCCTGCGTCTGCCGTAAAGCAAAAGGAACTCCGCCCGATCGCTTGATGCGATCTGCTTGAGAGTTTTTAGTTCCTGTTCTCGCCCCAGCCACATATAGTTTGCCTACTCTTAAGTAGTCTACTCTAGAGTTTCCTAATCATACCATGAGATTCAAAAGATTTCCAGGGGGTATGTCGGAGGGGTTTCCATGGATAAAGAAGGAAAAACCATTGTTTTTCAATGATTTCCTTCCGTCTGTATATTGGAGTGTATGCTCCTATCCGTTGAGCTACGGGGGTGCTATGCGCTCGGGTGATTGCAGCAGATTCGCTTGGGCGGGAAGTCGCGCGAGATTTCCCGCAGGGGCCTAAACCGCGACCAACTTCTGGATGAGCGGAAGTGCCTGCTTCGCCTTGCTTTCGGCGACGCAGAAAGGCATGAATCGCAGGCCCAAGGCCTCCGCCATCTTCGCGATCCGGTCCATCGATGCTTTCTGAAGGCCATGGCCCATTAAGTCGCGGGAGATCGCGCTCTTCTGCGTCCCCATCGCCTTCGCCAGGTCGGAGTAGGTCCAATGCTTCTTCTCCAGGGCATTAAGGAGTTGGACTTCCAGCTTGAAGAACTCGTAGCTCTCCTCATGGCGCTTGCGGTAGGCCGCATCCTCCATCTTGCGTGCCAGCAGGCCCTTTGTCTTCCCCTTCGATTTTAGCAAAGAATCTGCTACCCGCCGAGCTTCGCGAGGACCGCGAGCAGGGGCTTGAGGCTCTTGAGCAACTCGACAGCGGCCCTGGGAACCGTGAGCTTGAACTCGCCTTCCTCCTGCGCCACCCGCACCTTCAGCGGCACGCGTTCGTCCGCCGCAACGGTGGGGGCGCCGAGCGCCGCGAGGGCCTTGGCCGCGGGGGCGAGGTCGAACTCCAGCGCGGGCGCCGCCGGCGCCGGGGCGTCTTGCGGCTCGGCGACGGCCGCCACCGAGTCGTCGGCCGAGGCTTCGGGGGCGGGCTCTTGGGCCGCGCCTTCGGACTCGGCGTCGTCTGCCTCGGTTTGAGCCGCCGTCTCGGGGAAGAGCATCCGCATCTTATCCATAAACGAGGACGCCTGGTCGGGGCTGAAGCGCACCGAGTCGAGCTTCTTGTCGAAGAGCCCGGAAAACAGCGCCCTCTTCTGGCCGGCCAACTCGAAGATGCGCGACTCGATGCTGTCGGCTGACACGAAATGCAGCGCGGCCACGGAGCGCTTCTGGCCCATCCGGTGCACGCGCCCGACGCGCTGCTCGAGCACGGCCGGGTTCCACGGGATCTCGAGATTGACGACGGTATTTGAGGCATCCTGGAGATTGAGCCCCACCGAGCCCGAGTCGGTCGAGAAGAAGACGCGGCATGCCGGGTCCTCGGTGAAGCGGCGGATGAGCGCGGCGCGCTTCTTCTGGGACACCGACCCGCAGAATACCACGGACTCGGCGTTTTTCTCGGCCAAGAGGTCGCGGATATAGAGGTCGGCAAGCCGGATCATCCGCTCCCAGGAGCTGAACACGACGACCTTGCGTCCCGGCTCGTCGAGCAGATCGGCCATGACGCGGCGGAACTCCTCTAGTTTCGGCGAGCGGATCTTCTCCTTGAGCGCGGGCGTCAGGCGCGGCGCGCTCAGGACATCGAGTTCGAGGGGCTTCCACTCGTACTGCCCGTAGGCGTTGGAGACGATCCGCATCGTCGTCAGGAGCATGAACAAGAGCTGGAGGTCCTCGCGGGTCAGCCGCTTGTACTTCTTGAACTTGTTCATGAGCCTGTTGACGCGCAGGAGCAGGCCGTTGTGGACGTCCGCCTGCTCGGGGGTGATGGGGGTCCAGAACACGTTGTCGGTTCGCCCCGGGAGCTGGGTCAGCACCTCGGCGCGCGTGCGGCGGATGAGCCGCCGGCCGAGCCGCGCGCGCAGGTGGTCGAGGTTCTCGTAGCCGGTGACCCGACCCTCGTCGTCGACGCGGGCATAGGTCGGCATGAGCTTCCACGGCGCGCCCAAGGCGCGCGGGTCGAGGAACTCCATGATCGACTGGAGCTCGGCCAAGCGGTTCTCCAGCGGCGTGCCGGTGAGCACGAGGCGGTGCGGACTCTTGAGCCGCTTGATCGCGCGCGCGATCTTCGTGTCCCAGTTCTTGATGCGCTGGGCTTCGTCGAGGATCACGAGCTCCGCGCCGAGGCCCAGGACCTGATCGAGGTCCCGGTAGAGAAGTTCGTAGTTGACGATGAAGAAGAACTCGCTTCCCTCCCCGTAGAGCCGGGCCCGTTCCCGCGCCGGTCCCGCGATCACGCGCGCGCGCTCGCCGGTCGTCTTCTCGATCTCGTGCCGCCACTGGAGCTTGAGCGAGGCCGGGCATATCACGAGCGTGCGTTTAAGTCCCGCCAGGCGCTTGAGGAGCAGGGCCGTTCCGATCGCCTGCACCGTCTTGCCCAGGCCCATGTCATCGCCGATAAAGGCGCGTCGCTTCTTGGCGGCGAACAAGATGCCCTCGCGCTGATAGCGGTGCAGACGCACACGCATGCGGCCCGCGCTTTCGCGCCAGTCCCGGCTCTTGGGCGGCGACTTCGCGATCCGTTCGACGCGGTTCTCCCATGCGTGCGCACGCGCCTCTTCGTTAAGTAGTTCGCGCACGGCCGGGTCGATGCGCACGGGCGCGCCGGAGCGGTCGAGCCGGCGCACGAGTCGCTCGAAATGCCGCTTCTGCCCGACCGGATCGCGGCCGTTGCGCATAAAGCCCTCCGTGTCGAGTGCGCGCGAGACATCCGAAGCGGCGGCGCCCAGCCCCGGCGGCAGATGGAAGCGGACCGCCTCGGTCGGACCGGGCAGGTCCCGATGCGTCTGGCGCGGGCCGAGATAGGCCGAGGGGGTCTTGCTCCGCCTTTCCTCATCCGCGAGCAGGCGCCGCTTCGGGCGCGACGCGAGCGCGCGCTTGACCCGCTCGACGTGCTTGCAGGTGCCCAACTCGTTGACGCGGAAGTCGACGCACTCGCAGGAGGCGTGGGCGAAGGCCGCGTCGCGCACGATGACCCGGTAGGCCGACGGCCCGCGGTCATGGTCGCCCGAGGCGACGCGGTAGGCACCGAGCAGCCCCTTCGGACACGCGACGATGCGCAGGCCCTGCTCCATGGACCGGGCCTCGCGCTCCTTGCGCTCGCGCTCAGCCAGTTCCCGCAGGTAGCCCTCGCGCTCCTCGGGGTCTCGCGGCGCGAGGGGCTCGTCGGCCGCCGGCGGGGGCTCGCCGAGATCGGGCTCCGAGCCGGTCTCGGCCTGCTGCCAGGCCAACAGCGCCGCGACCGCATGCTTGCACATCGGCTCCCAGTCGAAGGGGCAGGAGCAGCGCGCTTGCGGCAGGCTGCAGGCGTCGAAGTGGATCTCGACCTGATAGGGCCGCTGCGTCTCGCCGCGGACCTCCGCCCGGATCTCCCGGCCGTCGCTGTCGAGCGACACAACGCGTCCGTCGCGGTAGTACCGCGTCCCACGAGCGAGGACCCGCCGCGAGGCCCAGGCGTGGAGACTATCGTCTACCGAAAACGGGTCTATGAGGACCGGTTCGCCGAGCGTCTCTTCCATGCGCGTCCCCCCGCTGTTGCGACGGCGTCAGCCTAGCAAATTTTCTCGACCGTATTCCATCGCCGACTCAACACCGTCGGCAGGGGTTGTACCAACGATCGCCTTGTCGCAATTTATCGGGATTTCCAGTAATCCGGATGCCGGCGAAGATGCATAACGGCGAGAATCAGAATGTCCGCACCCTCTATCGCATAGATGACGCCGAACGGAAAACGGCGGGTCAGGCAACGACGGACATTCCCTTCGAGAACGGGCCACGCTGAGGGATGACGGACGATGTTTCCAATTGTGCACCGAACCTCGATGGAGAGATCCCAACCGAGGCCGGTTTGAGAGCGTTCGTAGAATTCGACAGCCTCCTCGAATTCCGTCAGTGCCTCGGGATGAAAGGCGCAGGTCACTGCCCGAAACGCTTTTGAATCTTCCCGAAAGCTTCGTCTGCTGCAACCGCCTTTATCGAACCGGACTTCAGTTCTTCGAGGCGCCGTCGGGCCGTTGCAAGCCAAGCGCCGTCGATCGCCTCATCTGTCGGGTTCAGCGTCTGAAGAAGCGAGTCGATGATGAACGCTCGTTCCTCGACCGGGAGTGAACCAGCTTCCTCGATGATCTCTTTAGGGCCGTGCATATTTCCAGTGTATCAGGCCGTCCCCCCGTCCGCAAGCGCCGAATACAACTAGCCCGAGTTTATAGTGGGCGTCGCCCTTCTATTTCAGCCCAGTCGAGAAATCGCGGTTTCCGGTTCCGGAAGGTTCTCATGGATAGAGCCATAGAAACCCTTCTTTTTATTCCCCGGGGTCGAGCGACTCCGCGTCGCGCAGGTCCTTCGGGCGGCCGGTGGCGCGCTTGTTGGCGAGCAGGCATTCTAGGGATGGGAACTTGACGGACACCCCGCCCAGCCGGCCTTCGTGCCGGTACGGGAAATCGACGAGTCCGGGTTCAAGCCCCTTGGGCATCGCTCCGAACTCGACGATCTTTCGCATCCACTCGTTGACGCCGTTGACGAGGAACTGCAGCTGAGACCGCAGCAGCGCCGACTCCCCGGCGTCCGGAGATTCCCCCATTTCGACCTCGCGCAAACGGATGGCCTTTTGTTCTGCCTCGTCGCGCAAACGGACGGCGTGCGAGAAGATCTCCTCGCAGAGCGGGATCGCCGCCTCCGCCTCATCGATCGTCCGGTATTTCAATCCTTCTCTCCGGCCAGCGCGAGGACGCGTCGGAACTCCGAGTCGGTGACCGGCTGCACGGAGAGACGGGAATTGTTGACTAAAACCATCTTCGCGAGTTTCGGGTCCGCCTTAATCGTCTCCAGGGAAACGAGCGCCGGAAAGCGCCGGAGGAATTTTACATCGACCAAGGACCAGCGGGGATCTCGAGGATCGCTTTTGGGGTCGTGATATTTCGACTTGGAGTCGAACTGATGGGGATCGGGATAAGCTTCCCGGAGTACTGCAGCGACGCCGGCGACACCCGACGGAGAGGCGTTCGAATGGTAAAAAAGACAGCGGTCTCCTTTTCGCATCGCGCGGAGGTTGTTGCGGGCTTGGTAGTTGCGCACGCCTTCCCACTGCGTGCGCCGACCGGGCGCTCTTGCAAGATCGTCGATGGAAAAAACGCCGGGCTCCGATTTAATGAGCCAAAACGCCATCGGGGGATCAGTACACCAGGAGGGAGTGCACGTCGCGGCCGGCGAGTTTGTCGCGCCCATTGAGAAACGCGAGTTCGACCAAGAAGCAAACGCTCACGACTTGGGCGCCCGCCTTCTCGAGCAATTCGGCGGATGCGGCGGCGGTGCCTCCGGTGGCGATCAGATCGTCGACCAGCAGCACCTTCTCCCCGTTGGGGGCGGCGTCTTCGTGAACCTCGACGGCGTCGCTGCCGTATTCGAGGTCGTAGGAAAGCGAGATCGTCTTATAGGGAAGTTTTCCCTTCTTTCGGACCGGAATGACTCCTGCGCCGAGTTTGAGCGCCAGCGCGGCGGCGAAGAGAAATCCGCGCGATTCGATGCCCGCGACGAGTTGAATCCCGCGGTCCCGGTAATGCTCCGCGATGCGCGTGATCGCGGCGTTAAACGCTTCCGGACTCGCGAGCAAAGGGGTGATGTCTTTGAATAGGATGCCCGGCTTCGGGAAGTCAGGGACGTCCCGGATGAAATTCTTGAGATCGACGGCGGCGTCGTCGGCCACGGTTCCTCCTATTTTTTCTTGGCTTTCCGCTTCGCCGGCCTTTTGCCCGCGGCTTTCGCTTTCTTGACCTTGGCGCGGGCCCGCTTCGCGGCGGCGGCCTTCTTTTCCTTCGCGCGCCTCGCGCGGGCGTGCATGCCGTAGTCCGCCGTGCGCCGGCCTTCGGGAATAATGTTGCCGAGGATGTCCGTTCGGGGTTTGGGCATGTTCCAGCCCGGCTGGAGGTTCGGCGTGCCCATCGGACGGGGCTCGTTGAGTTCGATCAGACCCATCCGGTTCGCGACGCGGCGAAGGCGCAGGAGCGCGCGCTCTTCGATCTGGCGAATCCGCTCGCGGGAAAGCTTGAGACGCTTTCCGACTTCTTCGAGCGTCATCGGAGACTGGCCGGTCAGTCCGTGGCGGAGTTCGAGGATGACGCGTTCGCGGTCGCCGATCTCGGTCAGCGCCTGCTGCAGTTCGTCGTGAAGCTTGAGAACCGAAATCAGATTCTCCGGGGATTGCGCCGAGGTTTCCGCGATCATGTCTTCCATGCGGATGTTGTCGTCCTCGGAGTCGATCGGATTTTCAAGCGAGCCGATCCCCTTCGCCGCTTCGGCGGCGTCGAGAACGCCGCGAACCTGGCGCGCGGTCCAGTGCATCTTCCTCGCCATTTCCGCGAGCGTCGGATCCCGGCCGAGCATCCCGTGCATCTGCTCCCAGGTTTTCAGCCACTTGCGCAGGGCTTCCCACGCGTGCGGAGGGATGCGGATGGTCTTCGATTGCTCTTCGACCGCGCGCCGGATGGACTGCTCAATCCAGTAGGAAGCGTACGTGGAGAAACGGTAGCCTTTCGACGGATCGAACTTATCGATCGCGTGCATCAGACCGAGGTTCCCCTCTTCGATCAAGTCCAAAAATTCGGTGCCTTGGCGGTGGTACTTCTTCGCGATCGGAACCACGAGGCGCAGGTTCGCCTCCATGATCCGCTGCTTGGCTTCCTTGTCGCCGCGCTTCGCCTTTTTCCAAAGCTTGTGCATCTCTTCGCGGCTGACCTGCCCGAGTTTTTGGATGCCTTTGAAATATTGACTGGTGGCGTCGGTCGTAGGCTGCATTGTTCTTCGCTGCTCCTAATATATGTCGAACGGCGTCGGTATTCCGGTCGCGGGAATTTCCCGTTTGTCGATCGACTCCACTTCCGCGAACCGGTTGCCGGTGCGGAGCTCGCGTTCGAAGCGTTCGAGCGTCGCGCGTTCGTTCGCTTCGGCTTCCGCTTCCACGTTCCCCCCGGGAAGATTTCTGACCCAACCGAGCACACCCAACCTGCGGGCGGCTTCCGCGGCAAAAAATCGGAAGCCGACGCCCTGGACGCGTCCCCGGATGAGCATGTGGAAACGGATCGCCACTAGCCCCTCACTCCACGCAATCGTACTAAAAGGAATTGGGGATGGGAAGAGGCGGCTTGAAGTGTCAAGGGGTGCGCCTTGACGCCGCCAACGGAAGGATGGTCGGGGCGACTGGACTTGAACCAGCAACCTCTGCGTCCCGAACGCAGCGCTCTAGCCGATTGAGCTACGCCCCGTAAATGGGGTCGACCATGGGGACCGACCCCGTTGCCCGCGGGTGGATCCCCTGAAAGTTTCGGGGACGAGGGAATCGAACCCTCGACCTCTCGCACCCCAAGCGAGCGCTCTGCCACTGAGCCAGTCCCCGATTGAAAAGAACAACCGGCGCGACGCGCGCCGGGTTTGGAGTATAGCAATTACTGGGATAGGTCGGAAGTCAGCCGGTGCAGATCGTCGCGGACTTCCCTGAGAAGCTTGAGTACGGAGGCGGGCATCGTCCCCGCCTGAGAAGCGGCGGCGAGACGTCCGCCGCGGCGGGCTCCCGCCAGTGCTTTCCGGGCCCCGTCGATCGTCAATTTCTGCCGTTGGAGGAGGTCCTTGATCCGCAGTCCCGTTTCCAGGTCCGTGCGCGTGTAGCGGCGGTGCCCGCCCTTTAAGCGAGTCGGACGCAGGATGCGAAAACGGGTCTCCCAATAGCGGAGGGTGTGCTGAGGAATCTGAAGTATCCGACAGGCTTCCCCGATATTGAAGTACTCCCTCGCGCCGAGACTTCGGGGAAGCCCGGACGCGCCGACCCCCGCCGCAATCCCCGACGCAGCAGAGAGCCGAGGCACCTCCTCGGAGTCGACTCGGTCTCCCGGAGGGAGCCGCGAATCCGGCATCAGTCGACGAGAAGGTTCTTCGAGGCTTTGAAGCGTACGCCCCGCCGCGGCGGAACTTCGACCTGGTCGCCCGTCTTGGGATTTCGTCCGGTTCGGGCCTGTCTGGCCTTCACGCGGAAGGTTCCGAAGTTGGAAATGACCACCTTTTCATCCTTACGGAGCGCCAAGCGAATGGTCTCGAAGGTGGTCTCGACGGCTTTCGAGGCTTCACCCTTGGTCGAGAGCACCTTGGCGACGGCCTTGATGATGTCGAGTCTATTCATCGTCCTCCCCTTCCTTCTCTTTCTTTCCCTTCTTTTTGCCTTTTTGAAGGTCTTTGTAAATGTCTTCCGGCCTGAGATTCTTCAGTTCGTCTTTGAAAGACTTCACTTCATCTTCGGAAATCGGTTTGCTCAGTACCTGGCATCGCTCAAAAACGCGTTCCTTCACATACATTTTACAGCCGGCGCGCACCGCCACCGCGATGGCGTCGGAGGGACGGGCGTCCACTAGTTTTTCCTCGTCCTTTCGAACGACGTGGATGTTCGCGTAAAAAGTGTTTTCCTTCAAATCGGTAACGACAATTTTGTCCACGTCCCATCCCAACGTTTGGTAGGACGCCAGCAGCAAGTCGTGTGTCAGCGGGCGAGGCAAAACGATGCCGGAAAACCGAACCGCGATCGCTTGCCCTTCGGCGAGTCCGATCCAGATCGGAAGGAGACGGTCGCCGTCGAGTTCTTCCAAAAAAACAATGCATTCGTTGGCGGTTGTCGCCAACGAATAAATTCTAACCTCATGAACGTCCGCGGAATCTTTTTTCTTCGCCATCGCTATTTGACGGTCCCCGCGGCGTCCGAAGCCCGATGGCAGATTTTATTCGACTTTTTAAGATTTTTCAAGACCCGGTTGAAATTCGGTTCAACCGATCTCTTGGTGGGAGAGTAGGAGCTTGATATTAGGAATATGCCTGTAAAGGATTAATAAACCCGCGCTTACGGCGAGAATTCGGGTTTCGACGGGTTGGGGAGTGAAGAGAATCAACGCCGGGAAAACGAGCGCGCAGGTCATCGAACCGATGGAAATATGTCCGGAAAGCTTTACCGCAGCGATGAAAACGACAAGCGTCAGGGACATCGGATAGGGGGTCAGCGCCAGGAAGACGCCCATCGAGGTGGCGACCGCCTTTCCGCCGCGAAACCCCAAAAAGGGGGTCCAGCAGTGGCCGAGGATGGCCGCCCCGCCGCAAACGGCCGAGAGCCACTGGAGGCCGGGAAACAAGAGACCGGCGGCGACCACGGGAATCGCTCCCTTTATCGAATCCCCAAGCAGGACGATCATCGCGGCGAACGGGCCGGCCTCGTAGAGGACGTTGGCCGCTCCGGGATTCCCCGAGCCGCGCTCCAAAATGTTGATGCCGTTGAGGACTTTCGGCACGATGAAGCCGAAAGGGACGGCGCCGCAGAGATAGGACGCCGCGGAAACCGCGGCGTATCGGATTTCCATGGTTTGGCAGATTAACATATCCCGCCGCGTTTTCTGAGGCGCGCCCAATTTTCCCCGGTGATCCTCAGGGTTAGGAGAATTCCGGCGTCGTCGGCCTTCTGGGAGAGTACCTGGGAAACCCGGTAGACCTCGTCGAGCAGTCCGGAGCGCTCGTGCGCGAGCCGGAGTTCTCGGAGCAGCCAGCGGTCATTGAGGATGTTCTGCGCGGCCCGGAGCGCATCCTCGATCCCCTCCCCCGATTTTGCCGAAACGAGCAGACGGTCGGGATCGTTCGCGCGCAGCGCGAGGCGTTCGCTTTCCCCGAGTAAATCCGCTTTGTTGACCGCGCGCACCCGGGGGATCCGGTCCGCCTCGAGTTCGCGCAGCACGGCTTCGACCGTTCGGCGCTGCTGCTCGGCGTGCGGCGCCAGAGCGTCTTCGAGGTGGAGCAGGCAGTCGGCGTGCGTGACCTCCTCGAGCGTCGACTTGAACGCGGCGATCAGCGAGGTCGGAAGCTTCGAGATGAATCCCACCGTATCCGTGAAGACCGCCCAGCCCCCGTCGGGCAGGGGGATGCGGCGCGAGGTGGAGTCCAGCGTGGCGAAGAGAAGATCGTCCGCGTACACCTGTTTGTCGGCCTTGCCGGCGAGACGCGCGAGACGGTTGAGAAGGGTGGATTTCCCCGCGTTGGTGTAGCCGATGATCGCCACCCCCGGAACCGGCACGCGGGAGCGCTTGCGGCGGCGAACCTCGCGCTCC
This sequence comes from Elusimicrobia bacterium CG_4_9_14_3_um_filter_62_55, assembly GCA_002790095.1. Taxonomy (GTDB): domain Bacteria; phylum Elusimicrobiota; class Elusimicrobia; order UBA1565; family UBA1565; genus UBA1565. The sequence continues at coordinate 16,310 of PFUL01000061.1, forward strand.
TGTTCGAGCTTCTCGATGCCCCGCTTCAGGTGATCGATGCGGCGCTGAATGTGTCTGCGTTCGTACTCGATCTTGCGCTCTCCGGGGCCTCGGGTTCCGATGCCTCCGACCTGCTGCGAAAAGGCGCGCCAACTCCCGGTAAGTCGTGGGAGCATGTAGGAGAGCTGCGCGAGTTCGACCTGAAGCTCTCCTTCCTTGGTGTGCGCCCGCTGCGCGAAGATATCGAGAATCAGACGCGTCCGGTCGACGACTTTGGCGTCGAGGGTTTTTTCCAAGTGGAGCTGCTGCGCCGGGGAGAGGTCTTCGTTGACGATCACGGTTTTCGCGCCGAGGCGCTTGGCCGCGGCGGCGGCCTCTTCGACCTTCCCCTTGCCCATCAGCGAGCGCGGGTTGAGGCGTTCGACCCTCTGCGTCACGGAACCGACCACCCGCGCCCCCGCGGTGTCCGCGAGACGTTCGAGTTCTTCGAAGCTCGCGCTTTCCAGCGCGAGTTCGCGTCCCCTCGGGTAGACGCCGATCAGAAGCGCCGCTTCGCGTTCCACGCCGCTCATGCCGCCTTCCGGTAGGCGCGTTCGGCCCGGTCGGCGAGACCGGGTCCCGGCTCCAGCCAAACGGTCGGGACCTGGCGGCGGAACCAGGTCCGTTGGCGTTTGGCGTAGCCGCAGGTGCTTCGGATCATCGCTTCGAGCGCCTCGCCCTCTCCCATTTCCCCCCGGACGCAGGCGACGGCCTCCGGATATCCGAGGCAGCGAAATCCCGGCTCGAGACCGAGATAGTGGGACGGGACGAGACTGCGGACTTCTTCGAGAAGGGCGGGAAACATCGCACCCGCCCGGATTCGGATGCGTTCCCGCAGCGTCTCCGGTTCCCAGGAGATTCCGATAAAGACGGCCGGGTGCCGCGGAGGTCTTTGCGCCCGGTCCCAAAACGAGGAAATCGGCCGCCCGGTCAGCCGGTGGACTTCAAGTGCCCGCATCACCCGATTGATGTTTCCCGGCGGGATGCTCTTCGCGGCCGCGGGGTCCACCGTCTCCAGCTCCTTATGGAGCGACTCCCGCCCCTCCTCGTCGGCGCGCTTCTTAAGCGCTTCCCGCAGCGCGTTGTCTCGCTGCGGGAGATCGTCGAAGCCTTCGAGCAGGGCCCGGAGGTAAAGTCCCGCGCCCCCCGCGAGGATCGGAAGCCTTCCCCGCGAGCGGATATCCCGCAGGACGGGTTCTGCGAAACGGGCGTAGGAACCCGCGTCCGACGATTCTGCCGGGTCGAGGATGCCGATTCCGTGATAGGGGACGTCGAGATTCGGATCGGGTTTCGCGGTGGCGGCGTCGAGCTTTCTGTACAACTGACCCATGTCGGCGGAGAGAATCTCTCCGTTCAAGCGGCGCGCGAGTTCTATCGCGAGATCGGTTTTTCCCGAGGCCGTCGGGCCGACGATCGCGAGGAGAATTGGGTTCAGGCTTTGGGGGGCCAGTGCGGCGCCTTCTGCGTCTTCGTGCAGAGGTAGTGGAAGCCGCAGTCGGGAACGCAGGCTTCCGGCAAGCCGAGGGAGACGCGGGTGTTGCAGTCCGCGTCGTCGTCGGCCATGCGCTGAATCGCTTTCTGGTACTTCTTGGCGATCTTCGTGAATTCAATGCCGACCGAGAATGTCTCGCCCTTCTTCGCCACGCGGACGACCCTCCCCTCGATCGGAAGATGATCGAGGCCGGGGATCGTGAGCGTCATCTTGAAGCATTTCGTACGGGGCGGCGCCAAAAAAGTGATGAGAGCCAGGCCGCCCTGGGAAAGGTTGGTCAGGATTGCGGGCTGCGTTCGCAGGTGCTTGGGAATCGCGTCTTCCTTTCTCGCCCCTTTCGACGGCTTGTCATCGGCCGCGTAGCGGAGCACGATCGGTTCGACCAGGTCGCTGACGACCGAAACGCGGGGCGCTTTGCGGCGCTCGGTCGAGCTCTTTCCGTTCGGGTGTTTCATCAAAACTACGATACTAAGAAACGGCCCGAGGGGCAAGTAGAGCGGCGGCCTAAAAAGGAACGGAATACTTACGCGCTTTGGGCGCGTGGCTCGACGAATTGCTTCGCAATTCGCCGAGCTCCAACGGCAACGGCCCGGCCCTCCCGGGCGAACGCGCCTCCACGCATAAGAATAGAATCCCGAAGGGATTCCACGAATCAGTTGCAGGAGCGTGATGCGCGGGAGCGGCCGTTCAAGCGCGGTTGCCGTTGTCTTTCGAGCTCGCGTGTTTCCGCGAAGCGGAAACCGCGAGCCACGCGCCCAAAGCGCGTAAATATTCCGTTTATTAAGCCGCCGTTCTCTCGGCCAGCGCCGTGCACTTCAGGGCGGTCGGGGAATGGCCGGTGACTTCGGCCTCGACGATGCTTCCGGGCTCTCCCGGGGCGTCGAGGCGTCCCTTGAAGTGGTATTGGGTTCGTCCGTCCGTCTTGTCTTCCAGCAGCAGCTTCACGCGGGTCCCGACCATCGCGCGCAGGTGCTTGCGCGTCCGGGCGTTGACCGCTTTGAGCAGGAGGTCCAGCCGGCGTTCGATCTCCGGCTCGGGAATCTTCCCCTCCATCGCCGCGGCGGGGGTCGTCTCGCGGGCGGAAAATTTGAAGCAGTAGGCCGAGCAGAAGTCGCCTTTCTCGACGAAATCCAAGGTCATGCGGAACTCGGCTTCGGTCTCGCCGGGGAAGCCGACGATCAGGTCCGTCGACAACGCCAGGTCGGGGATGAGGGTGCGCAAGCGTCCGGTCCGTTCGAGGTATTCCTCGACCGTGTAGTTGCGGCGCATCGCCTTCAGCAGTCGGTCGGATCCGCTCTGCGCGGGCAGGTGGAGGTGGGGCATCACCCGTCCGCATTCCGCCATCGCCGCGGCGAGCCGGTCGTTTAGATAAAACGGGTGCGGGCTTGTGAAGCGGATGCGTTCGACTCCGGAAACCGAATCGACCGCGCGGAGCAGGTCCGCGAAATCCTCGCCGGAAGGGGCCTTGTAGCTGTTGACCGTCTGTCCCAGCAGGATGATTTCCTTGGCCCCCGCGGCGACGGCTCGCCGGCTTTCTTCCAGAATCGTGTCGAAGGGGCGGTAGAGTTCGCGCCCCCGCACGGAGGGGACGATGCAGTAGGTACAGGCATAGTTGCAGCCGCGCATGATCGTTACGAACGCGCTCGATTCGGAGTGCGCGGCGCCCTTCGGTTGATGATCCGGAAAAGACTCGCGTTCGGGTCCCCAATCGAAGCGCTCCCGGACGGCTTCTTCAAGCACTTGGGGATACTGCGGCATCGTCTTCGCGCCGACGACCAGATCCACGTGCGGAAAGCGCTTGCGAATCCACGGCCCGATGCGTTCCGCCGCGCATCCCGCGACGATTAAAAAGCGGTTCGGGTCGGCCTGTTTCCAGGGGAGCAGGCGCCCGATCTCGGAGACGGCCTTATCCTCCGCGTGCTGGCGAACCGTGCAGGTGCTGAGAATCAGGGCGTCGGCCTCGTCCATGACTCCGGTCGGCGTAAATCCGCGGGCGAGCCACGGGCGCGCCATCTCTTCGGCGTCGGCGACGGACATCTGGCAGCCGAAACTGCGGATGAAGAGTTTCATGGGAGTTCCGTCAGACCTTCTCGACGAGTTCAAAATAGGAAACCCGAACGAGTTCGGAGCCCTGCAGTTTCCGGCTGTTGGCGAAATCCGCCGCCCGGCGGCATTCGTCCAGCGTCAGGCCGAGCGCGCGCGCGACGGCTTCGTCGATGTCGCCCCACGGGATCGTGACGATCCGGGTGATGCGCACGGTGCAGCGTCCCCTTCCGTTCTTGTCGACCACCCGCACCAGGTCGCCTTCGTCGGCTTCCTGTGGATCGTAGGACGGGCTGGAGGTCGCGGATTTGTGTCCGCTGAGGATGCGCGCAATGAGCGCCTCGCCGAGGCCCTCATCTCCGAACCACCCGAATCGCATTTCTCTCACGGCCTTTTTGCTTGCAGGGAACAGCGTCATCGGCTTCCCATATTTTACCACAACGGGAAGCGTAACGATTTGCTACGATCCCGCACTGAATCGAAACCGCAGCTCTCTGGAGATTGACTATGAAGACCTTCGCCCGTTGCCTGTTCGTCGCAACCCTCTTAGCCTGGGCCGTTTCCGGTGCCGACGCCGCGCGCTATGAAATCGACGCGGTGCATTCCTCCGTCGGATTCAAGGTCCGGCATATGGTGATCAGCAAAACCTCCGGCGTGTTCGGGAAATTTTCGGGGTGGTTCGATTTCGACCCGAAAGATGCGAAGGGAAAATCCTGGAAAACGGAAACGGAAATCGAGGTCGCCAGCGTCGATACCGGAAACGGGAAGCGCGACGCCCATCTGCGCTCGGCCGATTTCTTCGACGTCGAGAATCATCCCAAAATGATCTTCCGGTCGACGAAAATCGAACGCAAGGGAGACGATCTGTACCTGATCGGGGACTTGACGCTGAGGGGCACAACCAAAACGGTAAGGCTCACCCTCGAGTCTCACGGGACGGTCGAGGACCAGCAGGGAAACCTTCACGCCGGGTTTACCGCGACCGGCAAAATCAACCGGCAGGATTTCGGGGTTTCCTTCAACAAGGTTTTGGAAACCGGCGGGCTCGTCGTGGACAATACGGTCGAGATCACGCTCGAGATCGAGGGGATCGAGAAGAAGTAGCCGTCCTTCGCTTGTCCGAAAGGGCCGATTCGATCTCCGCGAGGAGGCGGTCGGCCCTTTCCGTTTCGGACTCGGGCAGGGCCCTGCCCGAGAATCGCTCCCGGTAATGAAGTTCCACGAACTCTTCCAAGGGCGCGAGGTCCGGCCGTTGGGCCAAAACAGTCCTTGCGAATTCACGGGGGGTCGCGTCGAGCGCGCGGACGAAGCCGCGTTCGGCGAGACGGCGCTCGACGCGTTGAAAGCGTCCGGCCGTTCGCGCGCGCCGTGCGCGGGAAACGAGAACCCGGATCGCGGCGATCAGCGCGAGCGCGAGCGCGAGCCAACCGCCGAGCCGCGCGCCGCGGGACGCGGCCCGTTCCAGCGCCTGTGCGTTCAGCGCGAGGCGGACGCGGTGGAAGGTGTCCTTTTGGACGAAGCTGTCGTAGCCGATCACGTGGCGGTACCAGCGGTACTGCGCGGCCGAGAACCACCGCCGGAGCTTGTTCCACGCGGCGTCCGTTCGGCGCTCGAGATCGGTCGCCGGGGGCGTCGCCTCGATCGTCATCCAGCCGATCTCTCCCCCGACCCAGGCTTCGGCCCACGCATGGGCCTGCCCTTGGCGGACATCGAAAAATTCCCCGTATTCGTTCCAATCGTCGGCGAGGAAGCCGGTAACCAGCCGCGCGGGGACTCCGGACGCGCGCAGGAGAATCGCGGCCGCCGTCGCGAAGAACTCGCAGTTGCCGCGCTTCGAGCGAAACAGAAAGTCTTCGAGGGAGCGCTGTTCGTCGTCCGAGTAGAGGTCGTAGTCGAAGGCGCTCAGATAGGCGACGATCGCCCGGCCCTTTTCGGAAGGGGTAGCGGCGCCGCGCGTGATTTCTTCGGCGAGCCTCCGAACGCGGGGGTCCAGTCCGCGGGGCAGTCCGAGGTAGAGTTTTTCCAAAAGACTGTCGTAGCCGGGCACGGAGCCGCCGTAGCCGCGCTGCGGATGAGGGCTCCCATGAACGCGGTAGGTGACGCCCATGAGGTACTTGGAGCCGAAGAACAGCGAGTCGTTGAGATCGAAGTACGCTCCCGCGTCGGGGGCGTCGACGGTTCTCGCCCCGTACGCCGTGAAGATGACCGCGGAATTCATGGGAAAGACGCGAAATTCCATGGCCGGCGCCGGTCCGCCGGCCTGCCCCGGAAACCGGAGCCCGTTCGGCGCCCGGCGCGCCCAGGCCTTTCCCTCTTGGGCGAAGAAGGGTTTGCCGTCGTCTCCGCGATAGCGAAAGCTGATGTTCGCGCGGGTCCAGCGCCGGCCGGTGAACCCATCGAAGGCCATGCCGCGCACGCGCAGCGAGGCCGGGCGGAAATTTCCAAGCGGCTTGATGCGCATCACCCGGGCGCTCGATTTCTTCAATTGACCGAACCATCCGAGGGACACGCTTTCCGTGAAGCCCGATACGAAATCCCGGCTGACCCTGCGCTTATCGAGACCCATCGCGATGAACGGATTCATGCTGCGCAGGGGCTCGATGCGGGGGGTCGCGGCGAACGCGAGGCCTGCCGCCGCGAGGCAGCCCCCCAAGGCGCCGGCCAGAGCCTGGGTCGGGAGTCGACTCGTCCCCGCCGAGGAATGCCGACGGTCTATGCGTCCTTCGCGTTCCGCAAGCATCAGCCAAATGCCGGCGAACACCGAGTAGAGCAGGAAAGACGGGAAGTACGCCATCGAGACCGTCTGTCCCGACACGAGAAAGAACGCGAGGAAGTAAATGAGAAAAATTTGACGGAGTTCGACCAGGCCCTTCGGCGAGAGCATGCGATTGGCGATCATGTACATGAGCAGATGGGTGTTCGCGAGCGTGATCCCGCTGGTGTGCCAATCGATCAGCAGAATATAGGCGAGGATGATCGCGGAGGTGATCTGCCAAATCCAATCCGGAACGCGGAGTTTGCGCGCTTCTAGCCAAAGCCCCAACGGATAGACCGCGCCGAAGCCGAAGAGCAGAGATCGGGGAATCTCATCGATCAGAAACAAAGCGGCATAAACGAGAACCCCGCCGCACCAGGTCCACGCGAGCCGCTCCCTCGACGGGGTTTCGAGGGCGTCCTCCGCGGTGGGCGGCGGCGCGGGACGAACCGACTTCCCCTCCCCCAACAGCGCGAGGGCTTCCAGCAGCCGGTCGAGATGGCCGAGTCCCTTCCCGTATCCGACTTCGCGTTCGTCCGTTTCGAGGCGGACTTCCCCGCCGCGTCCGATGTAGTAGGCGCAGGCGGAGGCGGCGGCGACGATGCGGCCTTCCACCGCGGGGCCTGACCCGCCCTGCACGCGGATCGTGACTTTCGCGCCGGCGGTTTGGGCGAACTGATTGACGAGCACCTTCCCCGTCCGCGCGGACAGCTTCCAATTGATGAGCCGGGAATCGTCGCTTTCGTCGTAAGCGCGGATCCCGTAAATCTCCTCGCCGGCGCCTTTCTTCGGCTTGGCGCGGCCGGAGGCCTCCGCGTCGGCGTCGAGTTCGGACGCGTCCCGCGCCTCCCTCGGACGGGGTACGGCGGTTCCAACGGCGTCTTCGACGGCGAGGGAGGCCTCTACTAATCCGAACGGAAATCGCGTCGATAGGCGCAGGTCCTGCAGGGCGTTGCGTCCTCGGTGCGGAAGGCGGGCGGAGAGATCGCCCGTGCGCGTTTCGCCCGGATCGAGACGGTCGAAAAGCACGGAGTCTCCGCCGTGGGCGGCGCGGATCAGGTGCACCGGATGGTTTCCGTCGTTGCGGAGGCTGACCCGAAGCCGGATGTCGGTGTCCGCGTAGGAGCGGTCCGGAAAACGGATCGAGACGTTCAGGTGCGTGAGCGCGCGCCGCGCGAGCAGTGCCGAAACGGCGAACGCCGCGACCATCACGCTGTAGAGCAGGTAGAGGAGGTTGTTGCCGCTGGCAAGCGCGGCGAAGAGCGTCAGGAAGACCAATCCAGCCGCGATCCGGCCGGTCCGGGTCGGACGCATCGTCTTTACGAAGGAGGCGGGACGCGCTTGAGAATTTCCCCGACCAAGCGCTCCGCTTCCTGAACCCGCGCGAGCCCGTATTCCCCGCTTTCCAGCACGATGCGATGCGCCATCACCGGCGCGGCGATCCGCTTCACGTCGTCGGGAACGCAGTAGTCGCGGCCTTGCACCAAGGCGTAGGCGCGCGCGGCGCGCAGCAGGGCCTGAGACCCGCGAGGACTCAGACCGAGGCGTACGCGTTTTTCCGCGCGCGTCTCCGAGGCGAGCGCGACGATGTACTCGATCAAGTCGTCGGCGGCGTGCACCGTTTCCACCCGCCGCTGGATGGAGACGATTTCCTCCGTGGTCAACGCGTGCTCGAGCGAGGCAAGGCGGGAGTCCATCTCCCCGCCTTTGAGCACGGAGATTTCGTCCGCGGGTTCGGGATAGCCGATCTGGACGCGCATCAGAAAGCGGTCGAGCTGCGCCTCGGGCAGCGGAAAGGTTCCATGGTATTCGACGGGGTTCTCGGTCGCGATGACGAAATACGGTTCTTCGAGAATGTGGGTGTGTCCTTCGATGGAAACCTGGCGCTCGTTCATCGCCTCCAGCAGCGCGCTTTGCGTTTTCGGCGTCGAGCGGTTGATCTCGTCGGCCAGAAGGACATTGGAAAAGATGGGGCCGGGCTTGAACTCGAAGCGCTGATCGCGCTGATTAAAGAGGGTGACGCCTACGATGTCCGAGGGCAGAAGATCGTTGGTGAATTGGATGCGGCGGAACTTCGCGTCGATCGACTTGGCCAGCGCCAGTCCGAGCAAGGTCTTTCCGATGCCGGGGACGTCCTCGATGAGCAGGTGGCCCCGGGCGACCAAGGTCACGACGGTGCGCAGGACGACTTCCTCCTTGCCGACCAGCACGCGGTTGATGCCGTCGATCAGGCGGCGCAGCACAGGCGCGGTCGGCGATCGGGGTTCCACGGTGGTGTCCACATAAGTCAGTATGGAGGGGCTTTGGCGGAGTGTCAATATTGGGGCTCTCCCGGTTCGCGCAGGCGACTTGATTTCGCAACATCACCCTGTTACCGTATCGACGATGATTCGGTTTACGGCGGTTGTTTTAGCGGGATCCCTAGCGCTGGCCTCGGCCTCGTTCGCTCAAAGCGGCGGCGGCCTGCTCGACCCCAGGATCGGAGAGGACCCGACGATGACGCGTCCGGCCGCGGAAACCCCGCCCGAAGAGGCGATGCCCCCGTCCGAGGGGACGCAAACGCGCAAACCCGGAGCGGCGCCGGACGAAGAAGCCCCGCCCGAGGAACAATCGGCGAACCCGGAACCCGCCGAATCCGAAATCGCCGCTCCGCCTCCCGCGCCCGCGGTAAAGCCGCGACGCTCCCGTTCGAAAACCCGTTACTCTCGCTCGCGCCGGCGCCCGACCCGAACGAAATCCAAATCGTCCCGTTCGCGTTCGAAGCGGAGGCCGCCGGCGAAGACCGTCGCCGCGGCGGCGAAGAAGCCCGAGCCTAAGAAAGCGGAAGAGCCTGAAAAGCCCAAGGATAAATATCCGCGGGTCCCGCTGACGCCGATGTCACCGGCCTTTCCGTAAAGACGGCTCAGATCGGTTCCAGCGCGTCGGACTCGATCCATCCCTTCAATCCTTCTTTCGGGACGCCGATTTCGACCCACTGATTCTTGTTTCCGCCCAGGCGCGAGACTCGGCGGCCTTCGGGGACTTTGAAGCCGACGGGAAAGGCGGTTCCGGGACCGCTGCGGACCTCGGCTCCCGCGAGGACCACCACCGCGGGATTTCTCAGACCCGTCGCCGTTCGGGACCCCCACCAGCCGGCCGCCGCGAGCCAGAGCGTCAGCGAAATCGTCAGGGGCGAGCGCAATCGCTCCCGCCATTCGACGCGCACCGTCCACAGCGTCGCGAGCAAAAGAGCGCCCCACAAAGAGAGAAAAAACAGCGCCTTGAGCTCCGTGATGCTCAAGAGACGATACGCCTTCCAAAAGACGGGAGGCGTTCCCGCGGGAATCAGTTCCTCTCCCGCGCGCTTGAGCGCGAAGGAGAGGTTGTGCCGGATGTCCGGATCCCGCGGCGACAGTTGAAAGGCGCGGCTATAGCTCGCGATGGCGAGACCGAGCGATCCCGGCGTGCCTCTTCGCAAAAGCGCGTTGCCCAGATTGTAGTGGGCCGAGGCGCTGTCGGGGACGAATTCGGCGGTTTGGCCGTAGAGTTCGGCGGCTTCCGAAAAGCGGGAGGCTTCGTAGTGGACGGCCGCCTCGTGAAACGCCTCTTCCGGAGTGACGCGGCGGGTTTCCTGGGCGGTCGCGGCGGTCGCGGCCAGGATCAGGCAGGCGAGGCGAATCATGCTTTAAAATCCTCCTCGAGCGCGTCGATGAGTTCGCGAACGCAGTCTGCGAGCCCTGAGGAGGTGGCGTCTCCGCTTTGAGACGGGGCGAAGCGGATGCGTTCGAGTTCCCGCCAGACGCGGCGCAATTGGTCGAGGTGGCCTTCCGGAGCGCCCGGGTTGCGGGACTTCAGGGCCTCCTGCGCCTCTTTCAGCGTGAGCCCGGACGCCGACCGGTCGAGTTTGTCGCCGAGATAGCCGCTGAGCGCGTCGCTGAGTTTTGCGGCGGCGGAGGCAGGGTCGGGCGCCGAGCGGGCTTCGCGCGCCAGAGAGCGGGCTCGCCCGATGGCGCCTCGCCGGCGCGCGCCGACGGGGTCTTGGAGCTGCCGGTCCCGGTAGAACGACCAGCCGAGACTGCCGATAAAGAGGAAGGCGGGGAATACCGTCAGCGAACCGGCGGACGCGACCAAGGACGCCCAACGGGTCTGCGCCGAAGGTCTCAGCTGGTTGTGCAGATACCGAATATCTTCGGTGACCGTGGTGATTTGCCCCCCGCCGTTTACGGCGGCTCCGAAAGAGATCGGCGCGGGGGCGGCCGCGGCGTCTCCGGGTTCGACGGAAAATTCAAGCGGTTTCGTTTTGACGGTCCGGTATCGCCCGGTGTCGGGATCGAAAAACGAGAAAGGAATCGCCGGAAGGGTCAAGGTTCCGGACACCTTAGGCGTGAGTACGGTTTTGAAAACCTTCGAGCCTGTGACGCCGTCGGCGTCTTTCGCCTGATTGAGCGAACCGACCATTTCGTAGGCGCGGAACTCATCGAGCGGGGGCAGTTCCAAATCCCCGATCGCCTTCAGATTCCCCCGCCCCTCAACGCGAAGCGTCAGGTTGATCGCGTCCCCCACCTTCGCCGAACTGCGGTCGGCTTCCGCGTCGATCGTGAATTTACCCACGGCGCCGGTGAATCCCGACGGCTTTCCGGCTTCCGGAAGGCGGCGGGCCGTCAGCGTGATCGGCCGGGTCTTGAGAACCTGCACCTCCGACCCGATTCCCTGGGAAAAGAATTGCTGAAAAAAATCGGCCGCGAAAGGGTCGACGCTCCGGTTGCGCGCCACGCGGGTCTTGATCGTGCTCTCCCCGATCTGGAGTTTGCCGGGCTGGATCGGGAACAGCGCCATCCGAATTTCGGAGACCATGTAGCGGCGGCCTTCGTGGGTTTTTTCTGAGTGCGGGCCGGGAGGCAGGTCCTCGGTCAGCATTCCGTTCGTCACGGGTTCGGCCCATTCGGCGTTTCCTAGAAGCCGGACGGCGGTGTGAAAGCGCACCGTCAATATCGTTTGTTCGTTGACGTACGGCGAGGATTTGTCGATCTCGGCGGTCACGTACATGTCCGGAGCCTGCGATTCGCTGCCGGGGCGGGCCCGCGCGGGGGCGCGCGAACCCCGCGGCTGCGGCGCGGCGCGCGCGGGAGCCGCGGACGACGCGGGCGGCGTCGCCTCCGGGCGAAGGATCGTCACCTGAATCGGCTGCGATTGGGCCTGCTCCCGTCCGTTGGAGACGGATATCGGGGGGATGACGGCGTTTCCGATCAGGCGCGGAACCAGCACGAAGGTGTACTGGACGCTGCTGGAGATCCGTCCGTTGACGAAGGAGAAATTGGTGCTCCGGCCGGCGTTGTGGACGTTGAAGCGCGGCATCGACGGAAGCTGGGGCGGAGGGAGGTTGCTTTGATCGCCGGCGACGACGAGGGTGAGCACCAACTGCTCGTTGATCGCGACCGAGTTCCGGTTCACGCTCGCCGATATGTCAAGCGCCGCGGACGCGGGGGCGGCCAGCAGGAGAAGAAGCGGGGCGAATCTCCTCACCAATCCTCCCGAACCGGAGTGGGGTCGTTCTTTGCGCTTTCCTGGTCCATGGGCTGGCGCTTCTGCGCCGCCCGCTCCTTTTCCCGGACGGCCTTCAAAAGACGCTCGGCGTCTTCCTTCGAGAATTCCTGTTCGCGGGGCCGGTCCTTTTGAGGCGGCTGCTTCTTCGCTTCGTCTTTCTTTTTCTCTTCTTCCTTCTTGTCTTCCTTTTTCTGCTGCTTGTCCTGTTTTTGATCCTGCTGGTTCTTGCGCGGACGAAGCGAGAGCACGAGATTGTGGCGGCAGTCCTCGTCCTTCGGATCGAGGATCAGGCAGCGCTTGTAGGCCGCGGCGGCTTCGTCGAATTTGTTCATCTTAAAAAGCGCGTTGCCGAGATTGTAGTAAGCCTTCGGAGCGATCGCACGCGCCCCCTTGCCGGCCGCGGCGGGAAGAGCCGGCGCTTCGGGGTTCGGATCGATTTTACCCACGAGTTCGGCGTAGGCGCCCGCCGAGGCATCGAGCTCCCCCATCTTGTAAAGAGCGGCGCCCGCGTTGAACAGCGCCTTGTTCTTTTCAGTTCCCGAATTCTTGTAGTGCTGGAGCGCCTTCCCGTAGTTGCCGTCCCGGTAGTCCGAGTTCCCCCTCCAGACGCCGACCTCGGCGGGCAGCGCGAGCGCCCCGGACGAGCCGAAGAGGAGGAGAAGGAAGGCGGCCGTGACGGATGGAATTTCCTTTCGTCGTCCCTTCGGAGCGGCCGGGGGAGGGCGCTTCTTCGGCAATTCGGGCCATGCGAGGGCGAGCAGAAGCGAGAGAAAGGACAGTAGCAGCGGAAAACGGTAGCGGTTGATGTAGCGGTTCGCCGATCCGCCCTGAATTTCACCTTTCTCCAAACCGTCGATCTGCCGCAGAATCTCCTCGATTTCCTCTTCGGTGGCCGTCGCCCGGAAATAGGAGCCCTTCGACGCCGCGGCGATCCGGATCAGCGAGGCCTCTCCCAGCCGGCTGATCACCGTTTTTCCGTTCGCGTCCTTCTTGTAGCCCACCACCTTGTCGTCGGGGTTCTTGACCGGGATGGGTTCCCCCTCCGGCGTTCCGGTGCCGATCACGAAAATGCGGATGCCGGCTTCGGCGGCGGCTTGAGCGGCCTCCACGGCGCCCTTTCCGTGGTCTTCCCCGTCGGTAAGCAGGACGAGCGCCTTGTGCCCTTCGAACTTGGACAGCATTTCGGAAGCGACCTCGATCGCCTTTCCCACTTCGGTGCCGGGGCGCCGGATCATGCCGGGAAGCAGGCGGCGAAGAATCGATTTCGCCGCGTCGGCATCGTGGGTCAGCGGGCATTGCAGGAAGGCGTCTCCGGCGAAAGCGATGATTCCGACCCGGCTTCCGACAAGACCGTCGATCAGCTGCGCCATCGCGCTTTTCGCTCGCGCCAGACGATTCGGCTTGAGGTCTTCAGCGAGCATCGAGGTCGACGTGTCCAAGGCGATCACGACCTGGGTTCCCTTCGCCCGCGACTGAACCAGTTCAACCCCCCATTGCGGACCGGCGAGCGCCGTGAGGAGCAGGCAGAGGGCCGCCGCCCGAAGCGCGTTCGCCCGCGCGCGGACGGTCAGCGCGGCCGGGTCGAAAAGCCGAGACAGCGTTTCGGGATCGGCGAAAGCTGCGGCGAAGCGCTCCCGCCTGCGCGCGGCCCACCACGACAGTCCGGCGCAGGCCGCGAGGCCCGCGGCGGCGGCCAACAGATAAAAAGGATCTCGGAACAAATTCACGGGAGCCTCATCAGAACGGTCCGGCTCAGCAGCATCTCGCCGAACAGCAGCAGCGCCGCGGGGATCAAAAACGGAATCAGGATGTCCGAGTAGGAGACGATCTCCGGGCGTTCGTATTCGGTCTTTTCGAGGCGGTCGATTTCGGCGTAGATTTTCGCGAGTTCCTCGGCGCTCTCCGCCCGGAAATATTTCCCGTCGGTTTCCGCCGCGATCTTGAGCAAGGAATCTTCGTCCAAGTCGTCCTTAATTCGCACCAGGCGGCGTCCGAGCAAAGGACTGTCTACGGGGACAAACGATTCGCCGCGTTTCGCCGTTCCGATCGTGTAGACCTTGATGCCGAAGGCACGGGCGGTTTTCGCGGCGGTCAGCGGATCAACGAGTCCGGTGTTGCTGCGTCCGTCCGTCAGAAGGATGATGACGCGGCTTTTCGCCGGGCTCTCCTTCAGGTGATCCACCGCGGCCGCCAGTCCGTCGCCGATCGCCGTCCCCTCGCTGTGCGTCATGCCGGCGTAGACGCGGTCGAGAAATCCCGAAAGGGCCTCGTAATCGAGGGTCAGCGGGCACATCAGAAGCGGGTCCCCTCCGAAGACGAGCGCGCCGATGCGGTCGCTGACTCGCTTGCCGATGAAATCCATCGCGGCGCGCTTCGCCGCGGTCATCCGGTCCAACGGATCGAAATCGACGGCGTTCATGCTGGTGGAGGTATCCAGGGCGAGCAGAATGTCGATCCCTTCCGTCGGCCCGGCGGATTCGCGGGAAACCTTTTGCGGCCGGGCGAGCGCGACGACCATCAACAAGAGCGCCGCGGCCGTCAGCGCCGGGGAGGTTCCCCGCACGACTCGGGCCTTCCACATCGGGGCGTGTCCGAGACTTTGTGCATCGGGAAATCGGAGCGTCGCGCGTCTTCCGCTCCAGCCGAAGAGTGCCGCCGCGCCCGCGGTGAGAACGGGCAGGGCGGCGAGCAGCCAAAGGGGTTCCTCGAATCTCACGGCAGGGCCTTCTCCGGGGAAGGGGCCGGGCGCGGCGTCAATCGGCGGACGATCGCGCGCGCGTCTTCCCGAGCCTTCTCGCTTTCCGATTCGCTCGGCGAATGACGGGCGAACTTGGCGAGATCGCATCGGTCCAGCAGCGCTTTGATCTCCTGGCGCGCGGCGGCGTCCGCGTCCGCGCGGACGAGGGCCCGGCGCAGGTCGTAGGTGGTCATCGTCAGAGCCGGAATCCGGACTCGGCGTTCGAGATAGCGGCGCAGGATGTCGGAAAGCGAATCGTAATATTCCTTGACCGGCATCGAGAGGTTGACGAGGGCGTCGAGTTCGGCGAAGGCGATTTGCTCGGGGGTGCGCGACTCCGCGGGCTTCGCCGTCTCCGGCAGGGGAGTTCCACGGCGGCGGGTTTCGACCCAATAGCCCAGCGCTCCTATGACGAGGACGGCCCCCAACAGGCCGAGCATCCACGGCCAAAGCACGGCTTCAAGCGGGGGTTTGATATCGCGCAGTTCCCCGCTTTCCCCCTCGACGGGTTTCGGCGGATTCACGATCAAAGACAACGGCGGGCTCTCGATTTCCCGGACGGTTCCGCGGGCATCCTTGAGCGTCCAGCGCAGCGGCGGCAGAATCTGCCGGCCGAGCGCGAACACGGAGAGGGTTACTCGGACCGACTTCCCGCCGTCGAGGTTCGCGACGTCCAGAATCTCGAACGATCCCTTTTCCTGATTGACGAGAGCCGGGTAGAGGCGAAATCCGTCGGGGACCGCGAGATCCGCCTCGACCGCCACCGCGCCGCCGATCAGCACCGGCGCCTCGGGCGCTTTCCAGTGCCACGCGTCCGCGGCGAACGCGCGCGCGGCCAAGAGCGCGAAGAGTGCCGCCTTCACCGGAACCTCCGCGCGCGCCGCCGGAAGAAGCGGATGACGGGATCGACGATGGGTTCGTCGGTGCGGACCTCGATCGGCTCGACTCCGGCGCTCGTAAACAGGGCTTTGAGTTTGTCGCGGCCGGCCCGGCGGCGTTCGGCGGCTTCGGCCCGCGCCGCGTTCGACGACGCTTCGAAAAGCACCGAGGTTCCGGTCTCGGGATCTTCAAGTTCGAGGTAGGCGCCGAGGGCCGGAATCCGAGTCTCGCGCGGGTCTTCGATGAGCACCGGAATCAGATCGTGTTTTTTCGCCGTGTTCCGGAAGGCGCGCTCAAATCCCTCGCATTGGAAATCGGAGACGAGGACGACGATGCTTCGGCGGTGCAGGAGGCGGTTGAGCGTGTCGAGACTCGCGCCGATGTCCGTCCCGCGGCGCTCAGGTTCGAACGCGAGGAGGTCCCGCACGATCGCGAGCGCGTGCTTGTGCCCTTTTCGCGGCGGGATAAAGCGCTCCACGCCGTCGGTGAACAGAAGCGATCCCACCTTGTCGTTGTTCTTGAGCGCCGCGAACGAAAGCACCGCCGAAAGTTCCGCGGCGGCCTCACGCTTGAACCGCTTCGCGGATCCGAAAAACTGGGATCCGGAAAGATCGCAGGCGACCACGAGCGTCAGTTCCCGCTCCTCCTGATACTCCCGTACGAAAGGCTTTCCGGAGCGCGCCGTGACGTTCCAATCGATCGTGCGGATGTCGTCGCCGGGGACGTACTCGCGGACCTGGGCGAATTCCATCCCCCGTCCTTTGAACGCGGAGAGATACTTGCCCGCGAACGTCTCGTTGACGAGGCGTCCGGTCTTGATCTCGATGCGGCGGACTTGCGCGAGCAGTTCAGCGGTCAGCATGTCGGTTTTCTCCGGCGGACGGGCCGGAACTCGTTACGGTACTTCGATCGTTTCGAAAACGCGTTTGACGATCTCTTCGGAGGAGATGTTTTCCGCCTCGGCTTCGTAGGAAAGGAGGACGCGGTGGCGGAGCACGTCGGGGCCGATCGATTTTACGTCCTCGGGCGTAACGAAACCCCGTCCGTTGAGGAACGCGAACGCCTTCGCCGCGGTCGTGAGGAAGATCGTCGCGCGGGGACTCGCCCCGTAGCGGATCATTCCCTGTAGTTTCGAGAGGCCGTGTTTTTCCGGCTCGCGCGTCGCGAAAACGATTTCGAGAATGTAGTTCTTCACCTTCTCATCGATGTAGATGGAGTCCGCCACCGCGCGCGCGCCGGCGACCTTTTTCGGTGAGATCACGGGAGAGGCTTTCGGGCGTACGGCCTGGGACATGCGCTCGAGGATCACGCGCTCCTCGTCCTTGCGCGGATAGGTGACGACGAGCTTCATCATAAAGCGGTCGACTTGGGCTTCCGGGAGCGGGTACGTCCCTTCTTGTTCGATCGGGTTTTGCGTCGCCAGCACCATGAACAAATCCGGAAGCGGGTAGGTCGTTTCCCCGATGGTGACCTGGCGTTCCTGCATCGCTTCCAGGAGCGCGCTTTGAACCTTCGCCGGAGCGCGGTTGATTTCGTCCGCGAGAATCAGGTTCGAGAAGATCGGACCTTTTCGGACGAGGTATTTGCTCTCCTTGGGATTGAAGACCAAGGTCCCGGTCAAGTCGGCCGGCAGCAGGTCCGGGGTGAACTGGATCCGCTGGAATTGCGCGTCGATCGCCTGCGCGAGCGTGTTGATCGTCAGGGTTTTCGCGAGTCCGGGGACGCCTTCTAGAAGAATGTGCCCGTCGCCGATCAGCGCGACGAGAATCCGGTCGAGCATTTCCTCCTGACCTACGATGACTTTGGACAGTTCGTTCTTGAGTTCAGCGACAAAGACGCTTTCGCTCTGAACCCTATCGGAAATTTCCTGGATGTCGGATGCCATTCGTCTAATTCCCCTTTTCGATCTGATTGAGTGTCGTTTGGAACAGGTCGCGGGCTTTACGCTCCGCCTGTTGTTTCTTGTAGGACATCTTGGACTTGATCTCCTCGACCTGGTGTTCGTAATCGCGGCGGATTTTTTCCTGGTTTTCCTTATGCTGGGCGTCCCGTACTTCCTGAATGCGCCCGAGCGTGTGCAGCGCCTGAGTCCGGACGTCCGGATCGATGTCGACGAGCGCCTTTACGATGTAGGGCGTCGTCTTCGGTTCGGCGATCTCCCCGAGCGCGATCAGCGCGGCGATTCGGATGCTCTTCTCCGTGTCCCGAAGGGCGTTGACCATGTCCATCGCCACTTCGGGGCGTTTGATGCCCTGCATGATGGCGAGCGCGTTCTGACGGACGCTCGGTTCGGTGTCGATTTTGAGCGTCTCCTCCAGAATGCGAAACGACTGCGGATCCTGAAGTTGGTGCAGCAATTCGATGGCCGCCCAGCGCACCTGCGGATCAGAGTCCTTCGTCGAAAGACGGATTTTGGTTAATTCCAATTCAGACATGACCGGCGGCGGCTCTTGTTCCAGCTCCGGCGGCGGCGGCGGAATTTTCATCGCCAATTCCTCCGCCTGCTTCGCCGCGATTTCCTCGGGAGTCGGCGGGGGCGGGGTGTTCTGCTTCTGATAAAGATAGAAGAGCCCCCCGACGAATACGGCCAGCATGAAAAAACGACTCATTGCTGCGCGGCCTGCTGTTTGCGCTGGAGTTCCGCCTGGCGCTCCTCGTACTCGCGAACCTTGTTCTCGTACTTCTCCAATTTTTGCTGGTTGCGGGCCGCGCGATCCGTGGCGAGTGTTTGACGCTTCGCCTCCAGTTCGTTGAGGGTGCGCAGCGCCTGAAGCCGCACGCCTTCGTCGACGTCGCTGAGAAGCGATCCGATCGAGGGCGCCGCCGACGGGTCGCCGATCTGACCGAGCGCGTTGAGAGCGGCGAGACGGACGTTCGATTCGGTATCGCGCAGCGCGTTCGAGAGCGCCGCCACGACGTTGCGGTCTCCCGTCCTTTCCTGCAGAATCGCGATGACCTTTACTTTGTTTTCGGGACTGCCGTCCTGTTGGAGCATCTGATAGAGAATCTGGTCGGCCATCGGGTCGCGGGACTTCAGAAGCAGTTCGGCGGCTTCCCAGCGGACATCCGGGTTGGTGTCCCGGGTCGAGGCACGGATGCGTTTGAGTTGTGACGGCGAGAGCACGGGCGGCGGCGCTTGTTCGATTTCCGGCGGCGGGGGCGGGATATCGAGGCTCTGCTGTTGGACGGCTTCCTCGGCTTCTTGCTGAAGAATTTGCGCTTGTTTTTTCGGTTTGAGGACGTATTCCTGAGCGACATAGCCGAGCATCGCCAGGCCGATGATCATGCCGATATATTTCACGTCTTGCCCCCGGTTGCCGTAAGCTCGGCGATCTTAAAAACCTCCAAAAATTTAACATAAAACCTGTGGAGCCGCAAGAATGGACCCTTGGACCCCGGACACCCAGGCTTTAAGACCCTCGGCGCTCTGGGTCCAATGAGTTTTTCCTGTTCCCCCGTTGACCCTACTGACTCGCGGCTCTAAAGCCAATAATGGAAGTGCCATGAGAGCTTCGAACGCCTTGTTGCGCCGCATCGCGGTTTCACTCGTTGCTTCCATCCTTGTTTCCATTCCCGGACCCCGCGTCGCCTACGCCGTCGCGAGCGCGGCTCGCGGGACGGTTTCCGGGGTCGGCCTCCCTTCGGCTCCCCTCGGACTCGCGCTGGGCTCCCTCGCGGTTCCGGGTTCGGCTTCGCTGTCGCCGGCGGAATCGGCTCCGGGGTTGCGCTCCAGTCTTCCCCTTCTTTCCGCGCCGGGCCTCTCGGAGGCTCCCGGCGCCGCCGTTTCCCCCGCGGTCCGCGCCGCCGCTCCGTTATCAGCCTCTCCGAAATCCGCTGCCGCGCCGGCCGTAGAGAGAGACACCGTTTCCCCCGCGAAGGTTCCGGCTCGCGTGATTTCCGGCCGCGTCGCCGCGACGGCTTCCGAAGTCTCACCCGAAGCGCCCGCATCGGAAAGCGGCAAACTGCGAACGCTTTCAGAAACCGCGGCGTCCTTGGGCGCCCGCGTCGGTTCGTCCCCTCTCGAATCGCTCAAATCGGACGCCGCGTTCGACTCCGCGGCTCTGCGCTCCCCGTTCGTTTCACCCGTTTCCGTCGCGAACTCCGTCGGCCGCGGCGGACCCGCGCTATCCCGCTTCCAGGTCCGGAATCCGGCCGACGCTTCGGTGCCCGCCGTTCCCGCGAAAAAGGGGCCGACCGCGCGCGGACACCTGACGTGGTCTGCCTTCTTGGTCGCTCGGGGAGCTCTTTCCGCCTGGCTCGGCATGGAAGTGCTGAGCGGGTCCGTTTGGCTGTTCGGCTTTACCGTCGCGACCCCGGCGTCTTGGGTCGCGATTCCGTTGTTCGTCCTGGCCGGCGCCTCGGCGATCGTCGGGACGGGGTACGGCGTCCTCGGGCTGCGAATCGCCGGCGCGCTGCGCCGCGAGTTCAAGGGGATCGACGCGGACGCCCGTCCTTCGCCTTGGTCCACTCCGATCGCCACCAAGGACGGGGTCGAGCCCGGCTTCGAACAACTGCCCGAGCACGCGAAGAAGGTCGTCGGCGTACACGCGCGGGCTCGGGGCCGCGGTTGGGGAGCCTTCCGTTCGTATTTGAGGCAGGCCGCGAAGTTCCACGTTCCCTTCCTCCTTGGAGACATCGCCTATATCGTTCGCGGCGCGGCGGCCGGGATCCGGGCGGGGCTCTCTCTGGTCAAGCGGATGGTCGTCGGAGACAAGCGCTTCCGCTTCGCGTGGCTCCCTCACAAGAGGCTTTTCTTCGGCGCGGCCGCGTTTCTGCTGCTCGACGGCTTTCTGAGCATGGGCATTCTGTGGCTGCTCCAGCCGCTGCTCGATACGGGCGTCGCTGCGGCCGCCAACGGAGTCGCCGCGTATCTGCCCAAGCTGTTTATGTTCTCGGGGGCGTTCGTCGCGCTCTTGATCGCTTACGCGTTCACCGAGCGCCAGCACACGCTGCTCGGCGGGTTGGCGACCGTGTACACGGTCCGCGAACTGCGCAACGCCTTCCGGGCGAAGTTCACCGGCCTGGACATGGGGTTTCACTCGATCAATAAATCCGGGGAGCTTTCGAATCGCCTGCGCGACGACACCGTCCGGCTCGCGAGCAAGGAGGTTCAGGTCCGCTACGCGCTTCCCCATTATCTGACCGTCGCCGTCATGAGCATCGCGACGATGTTCTATCTGATCCCCGCGCTCGCCCCCCTGGTCGTGGCGGTCGCGCTGCCGATCGGAATCATCAGCGGGATTTTCGGACAGAAGATCGCCTCCTACAGCCGGCAGCATCAGGATTTAAAGGCCGACATCACCGGCCACAGCACCGAGGTTTTCGAGAACGCGGACGTGATGAAGTCCTTCGCCGCGACCGAATTCGAGGCGGCGCGCTACGACCGAAAAGCCGACAGCGTGAAGTCCCTCGACACGCGAATCGCCCTTCTCTGGGCGAAGTACATGGCGATCAACGGCGGGGTCGCGGAGCTTTTTACGCGATTTCTGGTGTTCGGCATCGGCGCCTGGCTCATCGCGACCGTGGCCGGAATGAGTTTCGGAACCGTCACGGCGTTCGCAGGCTTCGCCTACATGGTCACCTATTCGCTCAGCGGCATCGCGCAGAATTTCCTGAAGTTCAGCGCCGACGACGGGGCGACGACCCGCATTCGGGAGATTTGGGACCAGCGGTCCAAGATCGTCGAACCCGAGACGGAGGATTCGCTCGGACGGCTTCAGGGCCGCATCCGCTTCGAGGGAGTGACCTTCGCTTACGAGGACCGCGAGGGAAGCGGCGAAAAGATGGCGCCGGTGCTCAACGATCTTTCCTTCACGATCGAACCCGGACAAACCGTGGCGTTCGTCGGTGAGACGGCTTCCGGCAAGAGTACGATCACCAATCTCGTGATGCGCTTCTGGGATCCGGACGCGGGGAAAGTTACGATCGACGGAGTGGATCTTCGCGACATGAAGTCGGCCGACCTGCGGCGGAACGTTTCGATCGTCCTGCAGGACAACCGCCTGTTCAACGAAAGCATCCGCTTCAACGTCGCCTACGGTCTCGAGGGCGTCCCGGATTCGGAGATCGAGAAGGCGCTGCGCATGGCGCAGGCGGACTTCGTCTACGATAAGTCGCTTTTCCCGGACGGACTGGAGCAGAACGTAGGAGAGGGCGGCGGAAAGCTTTCCGGCGGTCAGCGTCAGCGCATCGCGATCGCCCGCGCGCTGCTGCGCCGCGCCCCGATTATGATCTTCGACGAGGCGACCGCGGCGCTCGACAACGAGAGCGAACGCGAGGTCCAGGCCGCGATGCAGAAACTGCTCGACGAGGGCGAAGGAAGGACCTCGATCGTCATCGCCCACCGCCTTTCGACGATCCGCAACGCGGACAAGATTTTCGTGCTCGATCACGGGCGCATCGCCGAGAGCGGCAACTGGGAAGAGTTGATGGCAAAAAAGGGCGCGTTCTATAAGATGCGAAAAGCCCGGGAGTTGGAGGATCCCAGAGCCCCTCCCGCGACCGCCGCCGGTCAGTTCGCGGCGGCCGCCGTCTCCGCCGCGATCGCCGCGGGCGCGGTGTTCGCGGGTCTGACGCTGCTCGAAACCTCCCTTCCTTGGCTCGCGGGAATGCTGGTCCCCGTCTTCGGAGCCGCCGCCCTCTCCGCTTTCTCCTTTCTTACGACCGGCCGCGCGATCGCCAAGGCCGTCCGGGCCGAGCGCAAAAAGATCGAATCCGAAGACCCGGCCGCGGCGTTCAAGCGCGGCGTTTGGTTCGAGCCGATCGCCACGGCCGAGTCCCGCTCGACGGCCTTCGGAACGCTTCCGGAACGCTATCGGAATTTCATCGATCTCCACGAAAACGCGCACCGCGACCGCGGCGTCGGCGAAGTCCGCGCGACCCTCGCGCAGCTGCGCGGAATTCCGGGATTGCTGAAGGCGCAGTTCTCCGCCGCCCGGGAGGGTTTCCGGGCGTGGCGCGTTTTGGTCAAGGAATTCGCGATGGGCGACGACGTGTCGCAGCCGTTCCTTAAGCGATACCGCGGACGCATCCTCGTGACGGCGGCCTTGATGGTCGCGCACGCGGCGATCAACACCGGCGGCGCGCATTTCGTCGGAAAGATTTTGGACGCCGGGGTCGCGATGGGACTGGCGCAGACCGCCACCGCGTCCGCGCTGCTGCCGATGCTCGGCTGGCTCGCGGGAGCGCTGGCGGTCGGAGCGGTCTTCCAGTATTTCTACCTGCGCTACGGCGGCGTGATCAACGCCGGAATCATCGCGGATTACCGCAAGGCTCTCAACCGTCACTTCGCGGCCCAGAAGCTCAAATTTTTCAAGAAGGAAGGCTCCGGCGAGCTTTCTTCGCATCTCAACGGCGAGGATCTCGAGATGCTGGCCTCGAAGAACGTCGAGATCCGCGTTCCGCTGATGACGCACGCCGCCACCTTCGTCCTCGCTTCGATTCTGATGCTGTATACCGCCGGGCCGCTCGGGATCGGCGTGTATCTGCTGCCGTTCATCCTGGGCGGCGTCAATTCGATCTTCGGGGGACGCTTTGAGAAGGCTCTGACCAAAATGGTCGAGGTTCGGGCGCAGATTCTCGGTCTCGGGAAGGAATCGCTCGCGCTCACGAAGGTCGTGAAGGCCTTCAACGGCGAGGCGCAGGAAGCCCAACGCTACGGCAAGAAGAACTTGGAACTTACCGAGGTCGGGCGAGAGGTCTACCAGCTTCAGGCCAATCAGTGGATGTTCGAGAGTTCGCTGACCGATTTGTTCACGAAGCACCTGATCTATTTGGCGGGCGCGTGGTTGATCGCCTACGGCGCGGGACTCAGCGCGGGCGGCATTATCGCGACGACGCTCGCCGCGTCTTACATCAAGGCTTCGGTGCAGGGGATCTCGAAAAACTGGATCGTCTTCAAGCAGAAGCGCGGAGGCGCCGCGTGGGTGACCGCGCAGCTGCGCGCCGCGCAGGAGGCGGCGGCACGCCCCGACGCCGGGTTGGACCGTCTGCCGGTTCCGGAGCTCGAAGGACGGATTCGCTTCGAGAACGTCGATTTCCGCTACAGCGACGATGAAGACTCCGAATTGATCTTGAAGAGACTTTCGCTCGATATCGAACCCGGAGAGACGGTGGCGTTCGTAGGCGCCTCAGGTTCGGGCAAGAGCACGGCCCTGCACCTCGTGCAGAAGCTCTACGAGCCGCAGGCGGGCCGCGTGCTCATCGACGGACTGGACGTCGCGAAGCTGGACGGCGACGAACTCAACCGTCAGATCGCCCTTGTGCCCCAAGAACCGCCGTTGTTCCAAAACACGATCCGCTATAACCTCCTCTACGGGATCGAGGCTTCGGACGCTGAAATCGCACGCGCGTTGAAGATGGCGGACGCCGAGTTCGTCTACGGCCTGCCTCAGGGTCTGGAAACGATGGTCGGAGAAGCAGGCGACATGTTCTCCGGCGGCCAGAAGCAGCGGATCGCCATCGCCCGGGCGATTCTGCGCAACGCGAAGATCCTTCTGCTCGACGAGGCGACCTCCGCGCTCGACGGCGCGACCGAGGCCCGCGTGCAGCGCGCGCTTGGCGAATCCGAGAACGGTCGGCCGACGACCTTGGTCGTCGCGCACAATCTGAACACGATCAAGAACGCCCACCGCATCGTCGTGATGGAGCGCGGACGCATCGTCGAGATCGGAAACCACGACGCACTTTTGGCGAAGGGCGGCCGCTACACCGAACTCTGGAACGCGAGCAAGGGGACGGCGAAGCCCAAAGAATGATTCCCGTTTGCGAATGATCTTCAAACGGGCCCTCTGCCTCGGATTGGCCTTCGCCGTCGCGGCGAGCGCTCCCGGGCCGGCCGCGGCGCGGGTGATCGGGCGGATGGCGAATCCGACGACGCCCGCGGCTCCGTTTTCAGCGGCCGCGCCGTCCGCCGGGTTCCTCCCTCTTTCGTCGCCCGCGTCTTTCGCCGCCCCCCGGCTCGACGGGGCCCTGCCGTCCTTGACTCTCCAAATACCCGTTTCCGCGATCGCCGAAGGTCCTGCCGCCGAAGCCGCATCGTTTGCGGTTTCCAATCGGTCCGCGCTCCCGTCCGCCGATCCCGCCGTCGCCCATTCGGCGCTGCCGGTCCGGCCCCCGAACGCGCGGCGCGCGCCCGCCGGCGCCGCGTTGCGCTCGATCGGACGCGTTTCCGAGTCTCTCAGGGCGGCGCGTACGCTCGGCTCTGGGCCGCGGCCCAAAAGACCTAATCCGACCTAGGTCTCTTTTGTTCCTCCCGATTCCCCGGAGGACCTGAGAGCGCCCCTCCTTTCCTATTATAATCGTAGAGATATGAAGTCCCGTGATGCGTTCCGAAGGGTTATGGCCTCGGTCGCGGCGTTGGCCGTGTTCGCCGCCGGCCCGGTGTCGGCCGGCCCGATCGCTTCGGTCTCGGTGAGGACGCCGATCGGCGGCGCTCCCGTCGGGCCTGCGGGCTTCACGGTGGGCGCTCCCGCAATGACCTTTTCCCCTATGGGCGCGAGCCTGTCGGCCCCAACGTTGAGCGGGGGCGCGCTCCCGGGATTGCAAACGCTTTCCACGCCGGATTCCGTGACGCCGACCGCTCGTCCGGATTTCGCCTCCGCCCCCATTCCTCTGCCGACGACGGTTCCCAACGCGAACGCCCGCATCCCATCGATGCCTCCGTCCGCGCTCCCCACGACGGACGCCGCGCTTTCAGGAAGCGTGACGGGCCGGGGGGCGGTGCTCGGAACCCTTCCCATTGACGCCGCCGTCAAGACCGCCGAAGGACTCCCGCGGGATATGGACTCGTCGTTAAGCACCGTGCGCGGAAAGCGAAATCAGCTGGGACTGCGCTTCGCGCAATTGCGCCGCGCCTTCGGGATGCGCGCCGATGAGGGGTCGTTTTCTCCGGAAGGCGCCGCTGCGGGTTCGTTGAACGGCCGGGACGCCGGAGCGGTGCGCGTCTCTCTTAGCGCCGAGTCTTCCGCTGAGGCTGCTCCCTCGGCCTTTCGGAATGCGGGCGCTTCTTTCGGGAGCGGCGGGGCCTTTGCCCGCGCCCTCGCGCGTCTCGCGGAGCTGGTAGGACCCGCTCCGGCCTCGGGAAGGGCCCGGGCGCCGCGTGCGTTGACCGTCAATTTCTCAGGCGACCGTCTCGGGGTTTGGATCTTCGGGGAGGCGGACTCATACGGCGCGAACGGCGCAGGCCCGGTGTTGGAAACGCCCGGCGCGGCGCGCGACCGCGTTCTGCGCGTCGCCGTTCCGACACCGGGAACCCTGTCCCTAATTCGCTCCCCCGCCGCCGCGAAACGGGCGCCGATGAACCTCTCCGCTGCCGGGACCGGCTTCTCCATCGTGGGAGTGGGCCTCTCGTTCGCGCGAGACGGCGTGGTTCGTTCCTTTTCCGATGACGGTCCCGTGCGCCGCTGGCTTCGGGCCGCGGTTTCCCGGTTGAACGCGGGCGCCGTCTCCGCGTCTTCAGCGGGGTTCTCCCGCCTCTCTCGGCGCTTCTTCCCGCGTGCGTCGGGTCGTTTGGTCCCCGATCCTTTATGGGCCTCTCAGTCGGCGAGCGGTTGGTCCGCTTGGTTGGCGTCCTTGATCGTTCCGCTCGTGGCGCTTTACTACTACTTCTCGGACGCGTGGACTCCTGGATTGGCGTCGGTTCCGGTCTCTTCCCGCCCCCGGGCTTGATGCCGGCGTAAAAACCTCTAATACTATCGTCGTTATGGACCATCCGCCGCTCACTCCGGCCAAGCTGACGGACCGGTTTCTCGCGTATCTGCTGGATCTTTTCCCGTTCGTCTTCGGGTATTACGCGACGCTCTACCTTTTTATCGTCTATTTGCATCGATGGCCCTATTCTCAGACGGCCATGCGCCGCGCCTTTATCGCCTGGCTGCTGCTTTACCTCGTCTATCAGACGCTTGGGAACCTCTCGGGAGCGACGGTCGGAAAGCGTCTCTTCGGCATCCGGGTCGTAGGCATGGACGGAAATCCGCTGGGATTCGTCCGCTCGTTCGTGCGCGGCTTCGGCTATCTGATCAGTTCCCCGCTGCTTAATTTGGGATTCCTGTGGAGCCTGTTTCAAGCTGATTCCCGAACTTGGCACGATCTGCTGGCAGGGAGCGTCGTTGCCGAGGACAGAGCGAAGGATCCGGGCTCCGCCTTTCTGAGCGCCGTCGTTTCGTTAGTCGCCTTTCTCGCGATTATGGGCGGCAACGCATGGTTCTACCTGCTGCGGCCGAGCCCGTTCGACGAGAGGGCGATTCAGCGGGCGCAGCAGGGACTTCAGGTGCTCGCGGCGGTGGAGGAGGCGCACCGGCGGCAAACCGGACGCTATAGCGAGAGTCTCGTCGATCTCGCCGATGCCAGCGGAGACATCGCGGGATTTAAGCAATCGCTGCTCAAGATTTTCGAGCCGAACGGATTTGTTCTTCAAGTCGGTCCCGAGGGCTATCTTATCCAAGCACGCGCCAAGGACCGCCGCCGCACGCGGGTGGAAATATTCGGACCGTAATTAAAATTCGGCGAGGACCCAGGGGCCGAAGGGTTCTAGGGAACGGAGTTCCGAAGGCGGGTTCAAGGTCAGGAAGTGTTTTAGTTCTTTCCGCGGCAAAGTGACGAAGGTCCGCGTCCCTTTCTGCGGCAGCGCGCGGATCGTGTTGTCGTCTCCGAAACGATCGGCGAAGCGCTCGAAGCGTTTCGCGTAATGCATTTCCCCTACCCAATTGACGACGTCCATGGGACGCCGCGTGTAAAACGGGATTCCGTGCGGGTAGCGGTCGTAGGCGATCAGTCTGGTTTGCTCGTCGCCGGGAATCGAGGCGAGCTTTCCGTTGAGCGCATGGCCCATGGTCCGAACGGACAACTCGTCCGTCAGCCCCCGGGTTCCCGCGAGCAGGCAGAGGAAGGCGAGCAGGCCCGCGACCGCGGTCGGTGCGACGGAGGCCGTTCCGTCGTCGAGCCGGGAGGCTCTTGAGAAGGCGGCGAGCGCGGCGGCGAGAAGCGCGAGTACCCCCGTCGCGGCGGCCGTCAGCCGAAAGCCGACCGGAACGGGCGAGGGAATCCATCGGGCCGCGAAGGGCAAGGCGAGCGCGGCGGCGCCGAACAGCGCTCCGATCCCCAGCGCCGCCGTGCGCAGGAAACGCTCAAGTGCGCGTTCGCGCCTTAAGCGGGAGGCCAAATGCGCGGCGAGAATCGCCTGATGGGCGAACAGCGGTAGGATGTAGGTCGCCAGCTTCGAACTCGACGCCGAAAAAAATCCGAAGACCAGCGCCACCCACAGCGCGAGTTGCAGGTCGCGCGACTCAGATTGCCGCCAGCGCAAGAACGGCAGCAGCGCGGCGGCGGCGGCGAGCGGCGTCCACGGCAGAAAGCCGGCTAAATCCACCGCTAAAAAATACCACCAGGCGCCCGGGCGGTTGTACTTGGGCGTGAGATAGCGCTGAAAGTGCTGTTCGATGATGAACACGTGGAAGAAATCGGGATTCGCGCGTTCCATCACGGCGAACCATCCTCCGATCACCACGACGAAGGCGAGGGTTCCCCAGTTAAGCAGCAGCCCCTTCAGTCCCCGGCGGGTTTCGGGAAAGAGAATGAGGAGCGCGACGATCCAGGCGCCGGGAAGAACGACGCTGATCAGGCCCTTCGCGAGAAACGCCGCCGCCATCGCGATCCAGGCCGCGGGACCGGCCCAGGAGGCGTCGGCGGGCTTGCGCAGGCATCGTAGGATGAGTCCCGTCGCCCAGAGCAGGCAGACGGAGAGAGCCAGATCGGTGGTAATCAGATGGGAGAGCCCGAAATAGAGCGCGGATGAGCCCAGGATCAGGACGGCGAATACCCCGGTTCTGCGGTCGTAGAGCCATGAGCCGATCCAGAAGACGCCGAGCAATCCCGCCAGGGAGAACAGCGCCAGCGGCAGGCGGGCGGCCCCTTCGCCGACGCCGAATACGGTGTAGGAGACGGCTCCGGCCCAATAGATGAGAGGGGGCTTCTCGACGTAATCGACGTAGTTGAGCCGCGGGGTCACCCAATCCCCGCTCTCGACCATCTCGCGAGGGACTTCGGCGTAGCGCGCGTCGTCGACCTCCCATAGGGGATGGGCCAGGTCCCAGAAGGGACTCGAGCAGGCGAGCAAAAGCGCGGCCGCGAGCAGTCGCTTCATGGTCGAAGGACGACCTTTCCGAACTGTTTTCGGGCGGCCAAGTATTCGTGCGCCGCGCGGGCGTCGGCAAGCGGGAACACCCGGTCCACCACCGGTTTTAACTCTCCGCGCTCGAAAAGCTCCGTCAGTCGGCGAAATTCCTCGAAGGTGCCCATCTTCGCGCCCAGCAAACGCAGTTCCTTGAAAAACACGAACCGCAGATCGAGCGGGACTTCGGGTCCGGCCGTGGCGCCGCAGGTGACGAGAGAGCCTCCGGGGCGAAGGCAGCGAACCGCTTCGGGGAAGATTTCCCCACCGACGTGTTCGAGCACCGCGTCCGCTCCTCCTCGCCCGACGGCCGCGCGCACGGCTTTCGAGAGTCGTTCGGGCGGGCACGCGAGAACCGCGTCCGCGCCGAGGGCGAGGGCCGCTTCACGTTTCGCCTCGGAACTCGAGGCCGCGAGCACGCGGGCGCCGAGGTGCTTCGCGATTTGGACGGCGGCCGAGCCGACCCCGCTGCCCGCGCCGACGACGACGACGGTTTGTCCGGAGCGGACTTCCGCGAGAGTCTTCAGCATGTGGTATGCGGTCAAAAACGCGAGCGGATAGCTCGCCGCCTCCTCGAAGGAGAGGCGGGAGGGCATCGGCAGCAGATTCCTCGCGGGGACGACGATAAATTCCGCGTATCCCCCCCAGCCCCCGTCCGCGCCGAGGATGGCGTACGAATCACAAAGGTTGTCCTTCCCCTCTAAGCAGCGGGAACAGACGCCGCAGGAAATGCCTGGAGAGGCGACGACGGCGTCGCCCGGTTTGAGTCCGGGAGCCTCGGCGTCCGGTCCGAGCGCTTCAAGGATTCCAGAGACGTCATTGCCGAGGACATGGGGCAAAGAGATTGTATAGGCGGGATTCCCCTGCCGCACCCAAAGATCCAGATGGTTCAACGCGCAGGCCCTTACCCTTACGAGAGCCTGGCCGGGGCCGGGAACCGGGTCGGGGAGATCCCCGTAAACGAGTTTTTCAATGCCCCCAAAAGCGTCAAGCCGCGCGGCTTTCACTGTGCGGCCCCCAACCATCCGGACTCCGACGTGAGGTTTAGAGGAGCGTCGCGGTGGCCTTCTCCGAGGTGTTTTGGCATTGAATGCAGTATCGCGCGAAAGGCAAAGCCTTGATCCTGGCAATCTCGATCGGCAAACGGCACTGTTCGCACTGCCCGAAGGTGCCCTTTTCCATTTTGCGCAGCGCCCCTTCGATCTGATCGAGGGTCGTGCGGCCGTTGTCCGAGAGTTCGAACTGCAATTCCCGCTCGATGTTCATCCCGGCTTGGTCCGCCTCGTCGCCGACGTCTCCTCCGACGATTTCTATCTTTTGAGCGCTGTTCATCGCCTGCATGATTCTCTGCCGCTGTTCGATGAGAAGTCCGCGAATCTTGTTCAGTTCTGGCTTGCTCAGGCTGCCACGGGCGAGCTTTTTGCGTTTGGGAGCTCCCTCGGGGGCGGTCGTCTTTAGATCCTCGACGGATTTTCGCTTGGCGGCGGATCGGCCGGCCGAACGGCGGGAGGGCGCTTTCGCGGCCTTCTTCGCCTTTACGGGTTTGGCCTTCCCTGAGGCCTTCGGATTTTTCTTCTTTGTCGGTTTCTTGGCCATGGAAAGTCCCTCTCGAGGAAATCGGACAATAGTGTAATAACTTACCGGGACCTGTCAACATTAAATTGATTCAATTCAGCCGCAACTATTTTGCAACGGACTAAGTCCGGATTCTATAATTTTTGCGGAGTCCGGCGGACGGCGGGGGATCAGCGGTCCGGTTTCTTCAGCAGGTTTTGGAAGGTCGACGAGAGCATTCCGATCATCTCGTCCTTCTTCTTCAAGGAGGATTGAATGCTTTCCCGTTCTTTGAGCCATTCGCCGTAGTGGCGCTCGGTTCGCTCTTTCTCTTTGAGGACCCGGCTGAGGTGTTCAGAGAGCGTGTTGATTTGATCGCGAAGAGCGGTCGTCGACTCGTCGGTCTTGAGGCGCTTCTCGCGTTCGTCGTCGATGCGTTTCTGCATGTCCAGGATTTTTGCTTCCCAGCGGCGGTCGGAATCCGTTCGCGCGTCGATTTGCGAGGAGACCTTCCCCGCCTCTTCGGCGAGAGCCTGAGCGAGTTTGTCGCGTTCTTGAGCGAGTTGTCGGAAGCGATCGTCCTTCTGAAGGCTCTCCTGCTCCCGGAGCGAGGCCTCCGCCTTAAGCCTCTCGATCTCGCCTTGTTGAAACGCGATGCGCTCCTCCAACTCGCGGTGCTTCGCACGTTCCAGTTCGAGAGCGCGGTTGGCGTCCATCAGGCTTTCGCCTAAGCTGTGCTCCACTTCGCGGCGTTCCAGGCTGTAGGCGCGCAGTTCTTCGGAGCGCTGCTTGAGCGCCCGGAGCAGATCCCGCTTTTCGCGGTCAAGATCGGCGAGCATTTGATCCTTCGCCTCGCGCGGGCGTGAGACGATCGCATGAACTTCGTCCGCCAGGCGGTGCAGTTTCGACAGAGTGTCCGCGGCGCCGGATTGGCGCTCGCCGAATGAACTCAAGGACTCCTTGAGCTCCTCGATGCGTTTGGAAAACTGCTCTTCGAGCGCGGTGCGCTCCTTGAGGTGCTCTTGACGGATGCGGTGATGCTGTTCTTCGATCGTTTCCCGAAGCGCGTCCCGCTCGCGCTGGATCGAGGCGAGTCGATCCTGGTTTTCGTGTAATTCGACCGCGATGCGCCGGTCGATCGCCTCAAGCCGACCGGCAACCGTTTCCCCGAGGCGGTCGGCGAGCCCGGCCAGCTCGTCGCGAAGCGCTTTGTCTTCCAACGCCCTCCTGCGGTTGGCCTCAGGTACGGCTCGGCGAAGACTATCGACCTCGCCTGCGAGATCGTCCACCGGAGCGAGGGCCTTGCGGACCGCGGCCAATTCATCCTTCAGGCGTCTTAGGTCGTCACGGACCCCCGAGAACTCGTGGGTGACCGATTCCAAGCGGGGCGAGACCGACTCACGGGTCGCCTCCTGTCCCTTGATCGCGTCCTTTAGCAAAGAGGCCCAACTCGCGTGCATCTCATCGAGTCGCTTCTCGAGCGCTTCGACGCGACCGGCCGATTGCTGCTTGTTGTCCTCAAGATCGCGAAGCTCTTTTTCGCGCCGCAGTTCGGCCGAGATGGACTTTAGATGGCTCTCGACCTCTTCCCTCAGTTTTTCCTGGTGTTCGAGCTGTTTTTGAGAGGAGACGGCCTGTTCCCGTGAGCGAATGAGTTCGCGCTCAAGCGACTCCAGGCGATGCCGCATATATTCGACCATCGGGGATTCGTCGGGCTTCAGAAGGCCGGCCGGGGGCGGCGCGGGAGGCTTCGGCTCCATGGGGTTTCTCGGCACGGGAGGGAATTCCCGTTCGAAAGGGGATTCTTCTTCCATCTCAGCGCATCCGGAACCGTCTGGAGGATTTCGGCGGAAGCGCCCAACTGAACCCGATGCGATGCGTGTTGCCGAGGATTCCGAACGGGACGAACGCGTAGTCGAAGCTGATGTTCCCGGCCTTCACGCCGAGTCCGAAGGAGACGCCGCGCAGCCCGTCGAGCCCGGTGAATTGATTCTGCATCGAGTAGCCGCCGCGCAGGAAAATTCGCGCCTTCGCCCTCGTGTCGAGCTCCATTTCCCCGCCGAGCGACGCGTACGGGTGGCTGCTGACGGGCATCACGCCGTCGAGCACCAAAAGCAAAAACGGGCGGGGCCGGATGGACGCACCCAGACGCGCGCGAAAGGGCAAGGTGTCCCTCTTTTTGTCGAATTTCTGTCCTTGGCCGATGTTTTGAACGGCGGCTCCGAAATTGTACGGGATGACCGCGTCGGTATAATGCGCCTGCATGCCGAAGTCCATCGCGAACGAACTGGCCTTGGCGATCATGTCGGATTGAAAAAATTTAGCGGTCATCCCCAGCGAAATGTCCCGCTCCGCGTCGGTCAGGTCCATGATGTTCTGCGCCCAACCGACTTCGTAGACGTAGTTTCGCGGATGGAAGGTGCCGATCGTGTTTCCGCTTAAATCGGTATTGACGATGGATCCCGCGTCCATGTAGCGTACGGCGCCTCCGAGGACGGAGGTCTCGGTGATGCGCTGGGCGTACGACGCGTACTGCATCCGGATGCCGTCGAAATATTCGTTGTGCATCGCCGAGGCCGCGGCGCGGGGAATTTGGGCGAGGCCCGCGGGGTTCCAATAGAGGGCCGCGGAGTCGTTGGCGTCCGCGGTCAGGGCGCCCCCCATCGCGATGCCTCGGGGGTCGACGTCGAGATTGAGGAATTCCGAACCCGCGGTTCCCAGGGCCTTCGTCGTAAAATCAGTGCCGGCCGACGCGGGAGACGCGGCGATCAGGATCGCGGCGAGACATCGCAGTGAGCGGTTCACCGGATCACCACCAGCTTGCTTTTCTTTTTAGTGCCGCCGGACTCGATGACGGCGATGTAGAGGCCGCTCGCCACGGGGCGCCCGGCCTTGTTTGTCGCGTCCCAGGTCGCGACGCCGGAGGCGTTCGTCGTCGTCTCGTGGACTTCTCCGCCGTGGAGGGTGTAGATCCGGATGCGCGTGTTCGCCGGCATGCGGTCGAAGGTGAAGAATCCGTTGCGGGTCTTGTAGAGCGGGTTCGGGAAGATGCGGGAATTGGCGGTGTTCGCCTGCGGAGCCAGTTGCGCGAGCTGGAAGGTCGAGAGATGGTTGATTTGCGCGGTGACCGTCTTCCCCGCCTGATCGACGACGCTCGGGAGGGGGACGCAGGAAGAAGACGCCGGGTCCCAGCGGACGATTCCGAGCGTCGAGACGCTGCCGAGATTCGCCTCGCCGGGAACGTACTGGAGGCTCATCTCGAACGGGAAATCGGGCTGAAGGCTCGGGATCGGCGTGATGGTGATCGACGCGTCGATGCCGCCGCAGTTTTTCACCGAATCCGTCGTGACGAAGAACTGCGTGTCCTGCGGGAACGCGTGCGGGGGAATGCGGAAGCTGACCTGCCGGAGAATCCCCTCGGCTCCCGTCGCGCCGAGCGTGCCGCCCGCCGTCGTGATGCCTTGGATCGGAACCGGAAACGCGATCGAGCCCGGCGGACCGCCGCCGTTGTTGGTGACGCTTTGAGTCGACGTTTGAGCGGTTTCGCGGCCGAACTGGTCGTAGGCCGAGACGCGGAAATGATAGTTCTGACCGGTGATGAGATTCGAAATCGTCGCGGTGGTCAAGAAGAAATCACCGCCGAAGGTCGAGAACGTCGCGAAGTGCGCGGCGAAGTTGTCGCTGGAAAAGAGCACCTGATATTCGGTGAGAGCATGGTTCCCGTTCGCGTCCCACGTGAGCGTGATTCGGGACGGTTCGTTGATGGTGACGATCGGGCTCCCCGGCGCGGCGGCCAGGGTCACCGTGGTACCGAGCGCGGTAAAGCCCGTTCCCGCTCCGTCGCCGTTGAGCGCCTGGACTTCGAGAGTGAAGGCCGTGTTCGGCGTCAGGCCGGAAATCGACGAATCCAATTGATTTCCGGGCGACAAGGTCGTCAGCGTCTCGGTGAATTGCGTCAGGTAGCGAAGGACGTATTGCGTCTCCGGAGGATTCTGGTTTTCCCGCCAAAGCACGGTGAACCCGCCGGTCGACACGTTCGTGACAGGGGGTGTTCCGATCACCGGGGCCGCGGCCTGGGTAAAAACCGTCGTCCCCGGTGAAAGTTGTCCGGTGCCTCCCGGCAGCACCGCTCGGATCCGGACTCCGTAGGCGGTGTTCGTGGAGAGCTTCGTCTGGGTAAAGCTTGGAATCGTCGAGGTTCCCAGCAAAGCGCTGTTGCTGGCGTGGCGGATTTCATAGGAGCTCGCTTGGCCGACTTTCGCCCAGGACCAGAAAATTTCCGTCGGACTCTGAGGGGTGCCCGTCAGGTTGGCGATCTCGCTGTCCGGAGTCAGCACCGGGACCGTCGCGATGGAAACCGGACCGTCGCCGGCGATGTTGTAGGCCGACACCTTGATCATGTCCGAAGTGTCCGGTCCGAGATTCCGGTGCAGGAACACTTGGGGAGACCCCGGGCCTCCCGAGTGGGCCACGGTCGCGACGAACACGCCGCTGGTCGCCGAATAGATGTTGTAGCCGTCGAAATCGACCCCGACCGTTCCGGAGACGCCGGTCCAGGTCCAACTGACCGAGGAGGACCCGACCGACGAGCCCGAGGGAGTTCCCGGGGTCAAGGTCGGCTTGTCCGGCGCTATTTGGACGAACTTGGAATCGGAGTATTGACCGTTCGCACCGACGCGGAGGGAGTACCAGCCGCGCGGCAATTTGAGGGCGGTGTCGGGAAGGGCGAAGGTCATGGACGAAT
>PFUL01000002.1:0-2503 GCA_002790095.1 Elusimicrobia bacterium CG_4_9_14_3_um_filter_62_55
CGCGTTTTCCTACTACCTTCCGGTGCTTTGGATCGGATGGGAGGCGTGGCGCGGCGGTCTCGGCCGGCGCGGCCTCGGGGTCGCGTCGGGGATCTTCGCGCTGTTGGTGTTCCCCTGGTATCTTGCCGAATGGCCGGTGCTTTTGCCGCGGTTGCTCGGGGCCTCCGCCGACGGCGCAGTCCCCGTTTGGAAAGGCTTCGCGGCGCTGGCCTACATTTTTCAGTTGGGTTATGGGTTCGGATTCCCGGCGTTTCTCTTGACGCTGGCGTCTTTGTTCGCGCCGTGGGTCCGCCGGCGCGGCGGGGACCTCTGGCCGTTGATGGGTTGGCTCGCGGGGTCCTATCTCTTCTGGACCCTCGTTCCGAACCGCCAATTGCGCTACCTGCTTCCGGGCCTCGTGCCGCTCGCGGTGCTCGCGATGGGGCCGTGGCCCGCGAAGCTGCGCATCGGCGTCGTCGTATTCCAGTTGATCGCCGCGCTCAATTACGGATTCGGAGTTTTGCCTCACCTAGTTTTCAACGCCGGTTTGACGGTCAGCGCGTTCCGTTCCGATCCCCCGAAGTCGGAGGATTGGAAGATCGGCGAAATTCTGAAAGCCGCCGAGGCGGCGCGCGATAAGACGACGAAGGCCCCCTTTTCAAACCTCGCCTTGGTCGGCAACTCGAAGCACTTCAACGGTCCGACCTTCAACTGGGAGCGCAAGCGCCATGGAGTCGAGGGACTGCGCGTGCGCGGCGTGAATCGGCGCTTCGTGGAATTCTGCGAGTTCGTCGTGGTGAAGACCGGTTCGCTGGGGCCGCCTTCGGTCATCGGGCAGTTGGGCGAGGTCCGCGCGGCGATGCTGGACCCCAAGGGCTGGTTCCAGCGGGGATATCGCGAAATCCGCCGATTCCGGCTTCCCGACGAGAGCGAGGCGGTGCTGTTTCAACGAAGGAATTTCCCGCGTTCCCCGCTGGGGGAAAGGGACGACGTCTTCATCCAGTTTTACGCGGAAAAGAGCTTCGAAACGGAGCGCCTGTCGATTCGTTTCGGGCGTTGGAATTCCCGCAAAGGGTCCTGGGATCGCGTCGTCATGCGGGCGCCTCGGTTCAATTTACGCGGACTTGAGATCCGAAATGTCGAAGTGGTGATGGAGGGTCTGAGCCTTTTTTCTTTGGTCGATGACGGGGGCGGCAGGCGCGAGGCAGCGGATCTTTTGGAAGATTTCCGGTTCCTGAAAATGGATCGACTGACCTTCGCTTCCGCGGAGGTCGACGAATCCGCGGCCGCCGCGTTCCTCGAAGAGCGCGTAAAACATTTGACGGAGGCGCGCTTCGAATTGGATGGAAGGGTTCGCGCGGCGGCGCGGTGGCGCGGGATTCCGGTGGCGGCGGAAGTGTCTCTTGATTTGAACAAGAAGAGGTTGATCCTCGCGGCGGAGCGCGCCGGCGCTTACGGCGTTCCGCTGCCGTTGTTCGCGCTGGGGCGTCACGCAGGCTACACGGTTTTCTTCACGCCGAATCCGGAGCTTCCGTTTGAATTGAGAATCCCGAAGATTTCGGTGAAGGGCGGCTTGCTGCGGGTGGGCTCCTGATTGGCGGCGTTCGACGCGCTTCTCGTTAAGGCCGGGACCGGAGATCCGGCCGCTCAATATCAAGTCGGTCACGTCCACCACCTCGGCCTTCTCGATCAACCCCGCGACCTGGAGCGGGCAAAAGAGTGGTATGAGCGTTCGGCCGCGTCGGGACATCCCGACGCGATGGTCAATCTTGCGATTCTGCTGTTGCGCGATTTACCCGCTGCGGGAGGACGCAAGGACGCGCCCGGCGCGGCGCGCTGGTTCGAACGCGCCGCGCAGGGGGGCGACGCGCAGGCCGCGCTGTATCTCGGACGGCTGTTGCTCGCCGGGGAGGAGGGAGTCGACGCCGACCCGAAGCGCGGTCTCGCCTGGATCGAGCGTGCGGCGGACTCGGGTTCGGCCCCCGCCGCCAACGCGCTCGGCGTCATTTGCATGGAAGGCGAATTCCTCCCGCGCAATCTGGAGCGCGCGGTGCGGCTTTATCGGCAAGCGGCGGAGGAAGGCGAGGTCGAGGCGGTTTTCAATTTTGGGCTGTGCCGTCTCCAAGGCGCGGGAGTGGACGCCGATGTCGGAGACGCGTTCGAGCTGTTTCGCCGGGCCGCGAAGGCCGGGCACGCGGGGGCGATGCACAATCTCGGAGTGATGTTCCTGCAGGGTCGCGGAGTCGAGGCCGATGAGTCGATTGCGCAGGGTTGGTTTCTCAAGGCCGCCGAAACAGGGGAGCCGGCGGCTCTTTACGAGGCCGCTCAAAGCTTTCGCGTCGGTAGAGGCGTCGAGCGCGATCCGAGGCGGGCGATTCTCCTTTATAAGGACGCCGCTGAGAGGGGTTTCGTCGAGGCGCAATTTAGTCTCGGTCTGATGCTCGCCGAAGGCGAGGGATTGGACCGCCCGATGCCGGAAGAGGCCGAGCCGTGGTACCGCCGTGCCGCGGCGGCCGGGCATGCG
>PFUL01000002.1:2526-2877 GCA_002790095.1 Elusimicrobia bacterium CG_4_9_14_3_um_filter_62_55
GCCGCGGCGGCGTTGGAGGCGTTTGAGCGGGCGATCGATCTCGGCAGCGTGGAGGCTTTGTTCAGCGCGGGGCTGGCCTGCGCGACCGGCCGGCCGCAGGATCTGGTGAAGGCGGCGGCTTACGCGCGGTTATCGATGGAGCGCGATCCCGCCGGAAAGGGGCGAGCACTATTGGAAAAGCTCGCTCCGATGATGACCGACTCTCAGCGCGAAGCGGCCCGTGCGGCCGCGGCGGAAAAAACCCGGTCCTTCGGGTCTCTTAAGAACAAGTAGTTCCACCGTGCGATCGGGACGGCGAGAGCGAGGATCGCTGCGCCCAGAAGGAAGCGCCCGGCGCCGAACGCTCCCAGA
>PFUL01000094.1 GCA_002790095.1 Elusimicrobia bacterium CG_4_9_14_3_um_filter_62_55
GGCGGACGGGGTCGGCGGCGCGGGCGGGAGTCGCGGCGGCGAGGAGCAAGGTTATGAGAATGGCGCGCATGGGGAAGTCTCCTTCGTTGGGGTGAGGGTATTATACGGTTTGCGGCTACATCCCGGCCTGCATGTATTCCACGACGATCGCGATGATCTTGCGCACCCTGGGCGTGCAGGATTTGAACTCGATGCGGTCCAGCACCTCGGCGCCGTGCCGGCGCATGGCCTCGCTGATCAGCGCGTGGACAAACGACTGCGTCGCGTCGTTGACGCCGTCGAAATCGAGGGCGACTCCCTCTCCCGCGTCGAGCGCCGGCAGCAGAACTCCCTCGCGCAGCTCGCGCGCGACATCCTTGTTTTCGGCAAAATTCCCGGCCTTGTCTTTGATCGATATCGTCTTCATGTGAACCTCGGCTTCCTGTATCGGGCGCTTCGCCGGTCCCGCACGGCCCG
Organism: Elusimicrobia bacterium CG_4_9_14_3_um_filter_62_55; assembly: GCA_002790095.1. GTDB lineage: Bacteria > Elusimicrobiota > Elusimicrobia > UBA1565 > UBA1565 > UBA1565. The sequence goes on from PFUL01000094.1 coordinate 457, forward strand.
TCCATAGGTCATGCGGATCGCGTCGAGCAAAGCGTCGAACTCGCCGGTCCGGTCGAGGGTGATGTCGATGCCGACGACGGTCCCCGGCCACGCCGGCACCGCGTCGAGCGCGGAGTGCCGGTCCTTGAACGGATCCTCGCGGAGCAAGTAGGGGTTCTTTCGGTCCTCGGCCTTCTTCAAAAGTTTATAGAACCCGCTTCCGCTGTACACGACGAGAAAGTCCCGGTTGACGCTCGCGATCGACTTCGTGAAGAAGAGACCCGCGCCGGCGTTTTGCGCGGTGCCGCCTTCTCGCGTCGTCGTGCCGGTGATGCCGGGAGTCAGCGCGAGCCGTATCGCCGCGAGATCGTCCGCGGCCGCGTGCGACCGGGTGATCGCGCGCCGGATGCCGATGCCGGTATCGGCGATGCCGATTCGAATCGAGTTGCTTTTCTTGTAGTACTGCGCGCTCAGGAACGCGCCGTGCTCCGACTCGGCATGCTCGAGGACGTTTCGGGCCAATTCGCTCACGATGTAGACGATGGTCTGCGAGTGCGGCGGCTCCAGGTGCAGCAGCGGGATCATCTCGGTGATGAAGCGCTCGAGCTCGCTCGAGCTCCGAATCCGTTGAATGGGGATGAAGCGGCCCGCCGGCTCGTGTTCGACAAGCCCGCGGTCCGCGGCCGCGCCGATCCATTCGAAGAGACCCATGCGCTGCAGGTAATGCTTGGATTTCGCTTCGAACTCCCGGCAAACGACGTTTTTGGCCCCGACCCGGGCGGCCAAGGCGGCGGTCATGACGAGAACAAGGGGGTGGACGGCGATCCATTTCTGGTTGGCGGTGATTTCGAGGGATGCGGGGTCGGAATTGTCGAAATTCCTAATGAAACAGTCGATATTCCCGAGGAAGGCGCTGTTCGGGATGTGGAGTTTCATTCCAATATTTTACCGGGAATCCCGGTATTTTGTCAATATACCGGGAATCCCGGTATTTTTCGAGTTGTATTGGCGTGGCGGAACTTTCTTTGGGGGTGGTCCGTAAGGAAGGGGGTGTTCGACAAGCGAGAGATAGAGGAACTGACGGTAGACGGACTGCGGGAATTCGGAGATACTTGACATATTGACAAGTATCTGATAAGCTTAAATTAGACAACAATCAACGAAAACAACTGAATGTCTCAACAAGAGGAGCAGATCGAATGCTGGTTCTTGATCCCCATTCTCCGTAATTCAGTGCCTCGCGAGAAGCATCCGACCGAGCTTTGGGATGTCTTCCACAAATGCCTTAGAGATCTGTTCCATGCCCTGTCTGGCCCGGTTGACGTCTTTCGGGAACGGGTGAAAATTAGAGCTATCGAAGATGTCCGGAAAACACCGGGGAGTTGGCCAAACGAGCAAGGCGAGATCATAAATGACGAGAGTAGAAAGTACACGCTGCTCATTGCGGAACACAAGGTCGACGATTTGCGGGAATTCCTTGAAAAGGTCGCGAACTCTTTCGATCAAGACGAGATTCTCTGCGTCGTGCGGGGCGTCAAGAAAAGCGTGCTTAGGCGAAAGCAGGCCGGGTTTCTGGACGGAGATTTGTGGTCGGAGTAACGAGGAGTGAGGGGAGGCGATTATGATGGTTAACGACTACAACTATGAGACGGTTACGGGCAGGCAGATTGACCTGCGCAGCCTAACGGCCGACGAAAAAGACTGCCTCACTTTTGTCCTTTCGAAATACAAGGAAAAACCGGGTTGGAGCGAGTTTGCAGCTTGGTGGTTCAACTATGTCGACGATCGGAGGATCGGTTCCGATTCTCCGGTGCAGCGCATTTGCAGTGATCTCGAAGCCAGGATCGGTATCGCCGAGGGGAAGGTAAAGCCGCCCGATTATCAGGACTATCTTGCCGCCTTCATCGATGAGCAGTACGGCTCCCGGTACAAGTTCTGCCAAGCCACCGGTGTCGATCAGGGCCAGTTGAGCAAGGTCATCTCCGGCAAGGCAGACCTTTCTCTAGACTTGCTTCGCAAGGTGCTTTCTCATCTGCACGCCTCTTTGATCATTCAAAGAGAGGAAACAGCAAGGAGTGCCGCCAGTCCGGAGGAAGCAAGCCGGGTTCTAGCCGCCTTGGCCAGGTAGTTGTTTTAATTACGGGAGTTGTTTGGCGACTCCCACGCTGACCCAGAACCGCAGGAAAACCAGGTTCTCCAGAACCTTTCCAATATCGTTCGGCCTGCAGCCTATGATGGAATGGCGCAGACCGAGATCCTCGAAATAATATTTTTCGCCGATTTCGAACACCTTCTTTCCAACTAGGTCGGCGCGGGGGACCTTGAAGACGAAAAACGCGGCAATCCCCAATGGAACAGCATGTTCCGGATTTTCAAGGTGCTGCATCTTCGTCCTAAACTGGAAAGTACGCAGACGGCGGACTGATTTCCTGGTGAACGTCTCTCCTGCCTCTTCGTGGAGAGATAATCACCGGATCTCGGATGAAAAGCGGAACAAAATCCCCCCCTCGCCCGTACATGCCTCATAAACCCACTCACGGAGGCACCCATGCGCATCTTCATCAACGACCAAATGTCCGACACCCCCCCCACCCCCCAAATCCTCGAAAACCAACTCACCCGCTTCGAACGCCGCCAACTCTCCGCCCTCGCAATCGGCGACGCCGACGCCGGCTACTGCCGCGCCGAATGGGACGAACCCCAATCCTGCATGCTCCACCTCCTGCAAAAAGAAATGCTCTCCGGCGTCCGACTCCCGAAAAAAGAACTCCACCAAGTCCGCGCCGCCTTCCAGGAGTTTTTCCAAGGCTTCAAGCCCAAACTCCCCACCCGCCATTTGGCCAAAATCCCCCGGCCCGAAGTGCAGCACGTCAGGCTCGGCACCGACTATGAGGACGACTGCCCCCTCTGCCGGATGGAGGCCGGAAAGGACTGAGCGAACATCCCCCGACTCACCCCCCCGCCGTATCCTGCCCGTAAAACTTCATCAGCGCGTCGTAGAGCTCGGGCCTCTCCCGCTTAAGCCCCCCGCCGGCTTCAAAGAAGGCCTCCGTCGCCACGGCAAAGAACTCGGCCGGGTCGTCCGCGCCGTACGGGTCCAACACCTTCCCCACCCCGCGCGCCAGCCGCTTACGCTCCCGCTCCATCAACGCGTGCCAGGCGTCCGCGCCCGCCGAGACCGGCACCCCGTCCGCCCAGCCGTCGGCCATGTCCAAACGATGCGCGAACTCGTGCAGCACCACGTTCGACCCGTCGCGGCTGCGCGCAAGACTCCGCCGCGTCTCGTCCCAGGAAAGGATCACCGGCCCCGAGGCGTGGGCCTGGCCTACCAAGGTTTCCCCTTCCTCGCTCACGAAGCCTCCCCTCTCCTCACGCTCGCTCGGGTCGTAGAATTTCCCCGGGTAGACCAGGATCTCGTCGGTGCCGTCGTAGAAGTCGTGCGGACGCTTGAAGATCAATCGCGCCGCGTGGGCGGCGATCGAAACGCGGATCGCGTCGGTCATCGACAACCCGCCGCAGGCCGTCCAGAGCTTCTCGGCGACGAGCACGCGCACGATCACGCGCAGCGCCGCGCGGTCCGAAGCGCAAAGACGGGGGTAGAAGACTTGCTTCTCGAGCAGCGCCTCCCAGTCCGAAGGGAACGGCTCGGCCAGCAGTTTCCGGCGGCGCCTGCGCCTAAGCCAGCCGAAAATCACGGCTTCTTCTTAAACAGCGCGTCGAACGCGTTCTTCGCGTCGGTTTTTTTAGGGGCGGCGCGCCCCGAACCGGGCCGCGCCGCGTCGGGCTCGCCCGGCTTGAAGAGCTCGCAGAAGTTCGCCTTCTCTTTATCCTTAACCGCCTCGACCTGAGGCTCGCGGCAGTCGTTGGGGGTGCCCGGGTCGTAGAAGCGGCAATTTTTGCAGCAGCGCGTGTCGGCGTCGCAGCCGGAGCAAGTCTCGGTGCGGCCGTAGGCGCCGGGCGGCAGCTCCCGTCCGCATTGCCAGCAGTTTCCCGATTCCATGCTCATGCGATCCCCCAGATCGGATGCCATTGCGGAACGATCCGAACGTCGACGATTTTTTCCTTCGCCTCGAAATAAAATTCCATCGCGCGCTTGGGCGGAATTGGAGCGACCTTTTTGCCCTTCTCCCGCAAAGAATCGGCTGGCGTGACCGGCTGCAGAAACAGCGGCAGTCCTGGGGCGCGCTCGGCCAAGAGCGCGACGGCCTCGGACCATTCCGCGCGCTTGGAGTCCGCGGTGAGCACGATCTTGACATAGCTTCCGGGGGGAAGGAGCGCCAAAAACTCCGCGTGCCGGGCGAACGCCGAGAAGCCGATCGCGGAGGGAAGTTTCACGTCGACGGCGACCGCGTCGAAATAGGCGCGCACGGCTTCGAATTTCGCGGGGAGCAGCGCGTTTGTTTCTAAAACGTTTTCCAGTCCAAAGCGGCGGGCGGCGGCCGCGGCCTCGGCGAGAAACTCCGCCTGCAGCAGGGGCTCGCCGCCGGTCCAGGAGATCGCCCGATGGGGCCGTTCTTTCGAATGCCGTTCAATCTCGGCGTCGAGCCGCTCCAGGCTCCACGGCTCTCCGGACCCGGCCGGAATCGTTTCCGGTTCGTCGCAGTAATCGCAGCGCAGATTGCAGGCGCCGAAGCGAACGAAAATCTGCCGCTCGCCCAAGCGAGTCCCCTCCCCCTGCAAGGACGAGAAGACTTCGACGATGTTCGCGTTCACAGGGCCGGGTCCTCGGTCCCCGCTTGGGAAAATCCCTTCGCGCGTAATTTGCACGAGTCGCATCGCCCGCAGGGACGGCGCCCGCCGCGATAGCAGGACCACGTACGCTTCAACGGCACCCCCAAGCGCAGCGCCATGCGAACGATGGCGGCTTTATCCTTGCGCACGAGCGGCGTGGCGATCTTAATGGCTTTGCGCTTGGTCCCGAGCCGGGCGACCTGAGAAAACGCGCGATAGAATTCGGGGCGGCAATCGGGGTAGCCGGAGTAGTCCAACGCGTTCGCGCCGACGACGACGATTTCCGCTCCCACGGCGTCGGCCAACGAGACGCCCAGCGCGGTGAAAATCGTGTTGCGGCCGGGCACGTACGTGGAGGGGACGCCGCCGGTCCCGATCTTCGAGAGCGGCAGGTTGGGGAGCGGTTTCTCCTTATTAACCAAGGAACTGGTATTGAGCCACGGCAAAGAGAACTTCAGCGCGTGCAGCCGCGCGCCCGCGGCTTCGGCCAAACGGCGGGCGGAACGCAGTTCGCGCTCGTGCCGCTGTCCGTAGTGAACGGAAAGCGCCTCGAGGGCGTATCCGCGGGATTTCGCCCAATAGAGACAGGTCGCGGAATCGAGGCCTCCTGAGAGCAGAACGACGGCGCGTTTGCGGGCCACCGAGTCAGTCCTCCGTTCCCAGGCCGAGACCGAAATCCATCTCCCGCTTTCCCTCGCGCCCCAGTGCCTCGCGCAGCGCGGCGGAGATTTCCTCGGCGACGCGCGCGGGGGCCTCGTGAGAGGAGCACTCCTTCGGCTCGAAGCGGGTTTCAAATAGAATCCGGTTGTCGTTTGCGTCGATCAGAAGGGCGCTCGCCCGGGGAAGCCGGGAGCGCGAACCGCAGTCGAGCGCTCCGACGATCAGGGCGTCGATCTGAGTCATGCGGCGGAGCTCGCGCAGCGTCCGGTCGCCGATGGAATCGCCTTTTTGGACGCCGAGTTGGGAAAGCGCGGCGCGCAGCTGCCGTCCGTACACCACGCTGTAGCGCATCCGAAACAGCCGCTTGGCGAGTTCCTCCGCGACCGCATCGGGATCGGCCGAGGACCCGCCGAAGGGCATCACGCCGATGCGCGCGTACGACGACAACCGTACGCCCTCGGCGGTCTTCGAAACGCGCGTGGACGGGGCCGCGCACCCCGCGGCGGCCAGCACCAGAGACAACGCGACTCCCCGCGTCATTTGTGCCGCGCGATCGCCTCGATTTCCACGAGCGAGCCTTTCGGCAGGGCTTTCACTTCGACGGCGGCGCGCGCCGGCGGAGGGGCCGTGTCGAAAAACGCCTCGTAGGCCGCGTTCATTTCGGAAAAGCGCGTTAAGTCGGTCATGAAAACGCTGGTCTTGACCACGTCGGCCGGCGTCAACCCGGCGGCCGCAAGCACGGCGCGCAGATTTTCCAGCACGCGCCGGGTTTGCTCCGGCACGCCGCCTTCGACCATCGCGCCCGTCGCCGGATCGAGCGGGATTTGCCCTGAACAGAACAGCCAGCCGGCGCAGGAAATCGCTTGGGAATACGGTCCAATCGCCGCGGGCGCCGCGCTGGTGGAAACGGCTTTCTTGGATGCGTCATGCATCGTCGCTCTCCTTATCGTAGAGGGTTTGAAGTTCCTGGTATGCCTCGGAAAGACCCCCGCCCTGAGCCCGGACGACCTGCGCCGCGGCGTCGACGCCCGAGAGCGTCTGCAGCAGCGCATACAGCACGGCGGCCAAAACGCCCCACGCCCACACGGCGCAGGCGAGCAGCAGAATCGGCCAGCCGACCTGCCAACGCACGGGCATCCCTTTGGCGACCAAGGAACACAGGAAGGCCATGGCCGGGGCCGCGCACAACATGCTGAATCGGGGGTCGATGCTCCCGAGACCCGCCCTGCGGCGCAGTCCGTTCTCCGGAACCAAATACAGCGCGCGCCGCAGCGCCGGAAGGAGGCCGCGGCCCTCGCGAGAGGCGATCGCGGCAGCCAGGTGGGCGGTGCGAAACGAACCCGTGTCGAGCACCCCGAGCAGCACGCCCAAGGCGTCGGAATGGGGATCGCGCTCACCGCGCGGCAGGCGCATGAACAATCGATAGAAGGCCTCAAGCGGCGCGAAAAACAACAACGCCGTCGAACAAAGAATCACCGAAATCGGGAACGCCCGCAAGGAACTCATAACGACGCTTCCGCTCGGACGCCGGGCGAAACCGGCGGCCGCCATCGACCCCGGCAGCACCATGCACAGGCCGGCGGCGCAATAAAAACCCGGCCAGCCGCCGGGAGCGCGATACAGCGGTTCCCCGAGGGTGAGGGCCATCGCGTAGAATCCGTACCCGCCGACCAAGGACGCCAGGCTCACCCAGAGAAATCCGCACAGCGCGAGAAACGCGTATTGATCGGCCAGAGGACGAAATGCGGCCGAAGCGAAACGGCCTTCCTCGCCGTCGCCGTCGAACACCGGAGTCCCCGCCCAAACCCACAATCCTCCGACAAAGGGGAACAACACGATCCACGCCCACTTCAGCAGCCCGGCGGCCCGCGCCCAGAATCCGGGACTCGGCCCGCTGATTTCCTCCGGGGGGGGCGGCGTCTTGCGGGAGGACGGATCTTTAAACAGGCGAAGCGCCCTCTCCAATTCTCGGGCGGCGTCGCGCACCGGACCGGCGCTGTCTCCCGCGCCCAACTGCGCGACCGATTCGATTTTCTTAAGCCGCTCGCGGGCGAGGGCTTCGCGGGGAAGATGATCGAAATTCGTCAGCGCCCGCAGCGCCGGGGCCCGCAATCCGGGATCCGCCTCTTGGGCGGCAAGCAGAAGCGCGTCCAGCGACTCGACTTCGGAATGCTCCCGCAGCCGCTTTCCCAGCGCCTGCACCAGCCAGAAGCGCTGGTCCCGGTCCACCGTGGAATGATAGAGCCGGGAAAGCGTTCGCCCCGCCTTGGGCGAGGGATCGTTCTCGAGACGCCGCAGGCCGTCGTCGTCGCCTTGAGCCAAGGCGCCGGCGGCGGCGAGCAGTCCCGCGAGAAGGATCCCGACGCGCCTCACAGGCTCCCTTGAATCCCCGCCAACAGCTTTTCGTTCGTCGGATTGCGCTTGAGCAAATCCACGACCGTCTTCGTCGCCTCCATGTCCGAGGCGATCGCCAGCTTTCTGCGCAGCAGCCAGACCTTTTCCAGCGCGTCTTTGGGAAGCAGAAGCTCCTCGCGGCGGGTTCCCGAATTCTTCACGTGAATCGCCGGGAAGATTCTCATTTCGGCGGCCTGGCGCGAGAGCACTAGCTCCATGTTCCCGGTTCCCTTGAACTCCTGGAAGATCACCTCGTCCATGCGGCTGTTCGTGTCGACGAGAATGGTCGCGAGAATCGTGATCGATCCGCCCTCTTCCAACTTGCGCGCCGCGCCGAAAAAGCGCCGCGGCCATTCCATCGCGTTCGAGTCCAAGCCGCCCGAAAGCGTCTTTGTACCGGTCGCGGCCGTGTTGAACGCGCGCGCCAGACGAGTCAGTGAATCGAGAACGATCATTACGTCCTTGCCGGCGGCTGCGGTAGCGACCGCTTCCTGGTAGACGCGCTGGGCCATCTTGATGTGTTCTTGAAAGCCCGCGTCGCTCGACGAGGCGAAAATCTCGGCGTTCACCGCGCGGCGAAAGTCCGTGACTTCCTCGGGGCGCTCGTCGATAAGAACGCAGAGCACCCGCATGTCTTTATCGGCCTTTTCGACGGCGTTGCAGATCTGCTTGAGAATCGTGGTCTTGCCGACCTTCGGCGGTGAGACGATAAGACCCCGCGTTCCCTTCCCGACGGGACAAAGAAAATCCACCGCGCGCATCGCGTGTTCGTCGGAACCTTTCTCGAACTGAATCCATTCGTTGGGAGTGATCGGCGTCTTGTTGAGAAACTCGACCTCCGCCTCGGTCCGCTGCAGCGGCGCCTGCGGCTGCTGACGCCCCCGCCGCCCGCCCCGGTTCCGGTTGCGGTTTCGATTGCGGTTGCGTCCGCCCCTCTGGCCTGGATTCTGACCGGAGTACTGACCCTGACCCTGTCCGGGGTTCTGTCCGGGCTGGCCGCCTTGCACATTGCCTTGACCCTGGCCGCCCTGAACGGAATTGCCGGAACGGTTGCCGCGGCGGCGGTGGCGAGATCTATTTCTCATCAGTCTTCTCCTGGGCGATCGTCCATTTAGGACGCCGCCATGTCCTTCGAAATTCTTCAACGGGTTCGGGACGCGCCGAACGGCGCGCTTCATTCCCGTCGAGAAACAAAATCAAGTCGAAGCGTTCTTGAGGCGACCCGTACACGGAATCAAAGCGTTCGACCGCGCCGTTCACGGAGTAAACGCGTCGGTCGAGCGAGATCGCCTCGGGAACGGCCTCGTCTCCGAATAAGCGCGCGATGAGTTCCGCCGTGCCGAGCCGGTCCGCCGATGCGGAATCTTCCCACGGATCGGATTCCGCCCCGACCGCGGAGGCGCCGCGGGCGAGCATCGCGGCCGTTTCCTCCCAACTCAGCCGCGCGCGCAAGATCGCGAAATGATCCGCGGTCGCGAAGCGCTCGAACGAAACAAAGGACACTCCTTGCGCAAAGGCCGTCAACACGCGATCGTCATCTCCCCCCGCGAAAACCCCCGCGCTTTGCCAATACCCGCCGTCGCCCATCGCCGTCAAATGCCGCTCCCGTCGCGCCAACAACAGGTCTCCCGGCTGCGCGCGCTTTCGGGCCGCGGCGATCGCGGGAGCGTCGATCAAAACCGCGGGCCTCGGCCCCTGAGACGGGTCCCACTGCAGCCAGTGACGCAAGGTCCGTATTCCGTAAACCACTTGAGAACTGACGGTGACCGGGGGGCCCTCCGGGGTCGGAGGCATCAACGGAAGGGCTTCGGGCGCGGGAGCTCGGACCTCCTCGTCGAACGGAAGCGTTCCCGTCGTCAACCGAAAAACGCCGCCGAACACGCCCGCCTCGACGGCTTTCCCCGCGCGCCGCGCCGGATAGCGCCGCTTCGCGGCCTTTGGAAACGCGGCGAGATCTTCGCGGCGGGCGCGCGCCCACGCGCGGCGGCGCGAGCCGAGAGCGCGAGCGAGGGCGGCGCTTTCCCCGATCGCCCGGTAATGCGACCCGGCGTACGCCGCGGCCCGAAGCCCGTCGGAACTTAAACGGGCCTCGACGATCCGATCCCAGCTTCCCCGGGGAAAGCCCAGTGGGGGAACCGGCTCGTTGAAGATGGCGCGCAGTTTCGGATCACGCGCGGCGTAAGCCTCCCATTCCCGGGCGAAGCGCAGCTGCGCCGCCGCGGCGGCGAAAGAGATTAAAAAGGCCGCGCGGCGTTCGTCCGAATCTTCGAGCACGGTAAACTCCGAGTAGCGCGCGGCGAGCGAATCCAATCCCGCAAAAAAATCCAGAGCCCGTCGCCATGCGTCGCGCGCGGCATCGGCGTACTCGACGAAAAGCACGCGATCGCCGATCGGCTGCTTGGGAAATACCTGAGGCAACCCGTGCGCGTGGCGGAGGACGTCGAACAAGCCCAACCGCCAGGTTTCCAGCGAGACCCCGTCGCGCTCCAAACGCTCCCAAAACCGAACCTCCAGCGCGTGCTTCGGCTTTTGCCGCGCCGCTTTCAGGGCGTCCTCCTTTTGCGCGGTCAGCGCGGGATCCATCCACGGCGCGGAATCCGGAATTCCAAAATCGACGCTCGCCGCTCCGGCGCCGGAAACGCCCCCGCTGGAAATCCCAAAATCGAAATCGGGGGCCGCCCGGTCCAACGAGACGGGGGACGCCGTCGGATCCAAAGCGGGAACCGCAGCCAATGCGCCGAAGGGCAGCATCGCGGAGGCGGCGCAGACGCTCCATCGGGTCATCACAACGGCGATTCCTCCGTCTTCGGAAACGATTCCGGCCAGCGCGCATGCAGCCCTAGAAGCACGTGGGCGAGCATCGCCGCGGCAAGACTCAGCACGGTCTGTGCGTCGCAACCGGGGTGCTGATTTTCCTCGTACACGTGGCTCCATGGAATCACCGCCCGATTTGCGCGCGTAAAATCCCGGCAAAGCGTCTCGATGCGGGTGATCTCACCCTCCGGCAGCCCCGCCTCTCTCGCGCGCGCGCCCAATCCCTCCGCGGGCCAAAGCAGTTCCCAGCGAGGAGCTTCCCATAGGGAGAGCAATTCCCCCGCCCTCTCTTCCGTGCGTGTTGCACGGGCCGTGACGGCGAGTTCGGCGAGTTGGCGAAGCACGGGAAGCGCTTCGTTCGCGTGATCCTGACGGCAAAGCTGCACGACCGCGTCGGCGAGAGACAGCGCGCGGCTCGCCGTCCCGGTCAACAGAGCGTCCAGACGGCTGGTCTTGTCCAAACGCGGGCCGATTCGCAGCATCCCGTTATCGATCGTCGGACGAGCCCGGCCTATCCGCTGGATCAATTCCTGCAAAATTCCCTCCGTAACTCCTTGACCGCCCGCTCCGGCGAGCCTATGCTATCTGGACTATGGCGAAGATACTGCTGGTCGATGACGATCCTGATCTCGTGCAGCTGCTGACGATGGCGCTGTCCGCGAGAGGACATACGATCGAAAGCGCCGGGGATCCCGCCGAAGGGATGAAGGTGTGCCGCTCCTTTAGACCCGACCTTATCCTGCTCGATTACCACATGCCGGGGGATACCGGCGCCCATCTTTTCGAAAATTTGCGCCGCAACAACGCCACGGCCAAAACGCCGATCCTCTTCATGAGCGGCGAGGCCCATCCCAGCGACGTCCTCGCGGAAGTCGCCGATCCGTCCAACGCACGGTTTCTCGCCAAACCGGTTCAAATCGAGGATCTGCGCCGAATCATCGACGAGATGCTCGCAAGCGCGTCTTAAGCCCGTTTTCACCCAAGCCTCGCCACGTGAACGCGGGGGGACCGTCCCCCCAAGAATCTCCGCGCCAGCCGCTTCACGCGAACGGCGCCGTCGGTCACGAAAAATAAATCCGACCCCGTGCCCGCTCGCCGCAGCAAACCTTTGGATTCCAGCACTGCGCGCACCTCCAGCGCCGTCTCGCGGGCGGAATCGACCAACCGCACCTTCGGTCCCACGACCCGCTGCAGCAGCGGGGCGAGCATGGGATAATGCGTGCAGCCCAAAATCAAAGCGTCCATCTTGGAACGCTTAAGAGGAGCGAGGTACTCTTCGGCCACCATGCGCACGACGGGGCGATCCCACCATCCCTCCTCCACAAGCGAAACGAACAAAGGACAGGGCCGAGCGACGATCCGGTCCCCACGGACGATCGTCGACAACGCCCTCTGATAGGCGCCGCTGGCCACGGTGGCCTCGGTGCCGATCAGTCCGATCGTGCCGGTGCGGGACAAGGAAGCGGCCGCACGAACCGCCGGCCGTATCACCCCGATGACCGGGATGTCGAGTTCCCGCTTAAGGGCCGCCAACGCCAGAGACGAGGCGGTATTGCACGCGACGACGAGCAGCTTGATGCCGCGCTTCTCGAGGAAGTGAGCGATCTCGAGAGAAAACCGGGTCACCGACTCCTTTGTCTTCGTCCCATAAGGAACGCGGGCGGTGTCTCCGAAATAAACAAGCTTTTCCCGCGGAAGCTCCCGGCGAAGCGCCTTGAAGACGGTCAGGCCTCCGACCCCGGAGTCGAACACGCCGATCGCGCGCGACGCTTCGGAAAGCCGCTTCATTGCGCGACCTCCGAGTGTCGGGTCCGTTTGACGTAATCAAGAATCCCTTCGTAGATGCCGTCGACGATGTTCCCGCGGTATTTCTCCGAAACGAGCTTCGCCTCGTCCCGGCTGTTCGATAAAAACGCCATCTCAACAAGAACCGCGGGCTGGTTCGCCCCCCTGAGCACAAGAAACGCTGCTTGCTTCACACCCCGATTGCGCAAATCGACTTTCTTGGAAATCTCACGGGTCATCAGCCCGGCCATTTCGGCGGCGTGATTGATGAACTCGTTCTTCGCCATCGCGTAAAGAACCTGAGCGGCTTCGTCCTGGACGACGTCTTCGCCCTCCATCGCCAGAACCGAGTTTTCGAACTCGGCCAAGCGCTCGGCCTCCGGATCGGTCGCCCGTTCGCTCAGAAAATAAACCTCGAAACCGGAGAGAGAGCGCTGATCGGCGGCGTTGCAATGAAGAGAGACGAACAGCTCCGCGTTGAAATCGTTGGCCAGCTTCGAGCGATCGCCGAGCTTGACGAAAACGTCCGAATCCCGCGTCAGACGAACGTCGAAATTTCCATTTTCGCGCAGGCGCAGCGCGAGTTCCTTGGCGGCGGATAGATTGATGTCCTTTTCCAGCGTGCCGCGTCGACCCACCGCGCCGCCGTCCTTGCCGCCGTGTCCGGGATCGAGCATGACGCGGATGCGGCCCGCTCGGGCAGAAACGACGGGCGGGATCACCCCGGCTGCGGCCAAACGACTCTCCCGCTTCTCCTCCCTTTGATGCTGCTTGGGCGAGGGCGGAGCCTCGTAGTCGATTCGGCGGTTCTTTTCCTCGAGGATCATGTCCCGGGACCGGGTAAAGTCGATGACGACCCGATGCGGATTCCGCAATTCCATGATCTTGTAGCCCGAAGACGCGGGACCCGCCTTCAGCGTGAGCCGGGCCAGCTTGCTTTCCTGCTCTAACTGGAAATACTCGACCACCCCGTCCGAAACATCGACGCGCCGCGGACCGTCGAGAGTCCCGTTGGGAACGCTCAGATCGAGCCCGCTTTGACCGCGTTCAACGGTCTGAAACCGATGGCGTTCGTCGAGTTCCAAGACCACCCGCGTGGATTCTGGATAGGAGAACCAACGAACCGGCCCTACCGTACTGCGCGCGTCCACGACCAATCGGCGCACGCCGGCGTCGAACCGGGAATCGACGCCCACGATTGCGGAAAATTCCTTAGCGCAGAGAAAGTCGATCGGGATAAACGCGTTTCCGGCCCGCACGATCATCGGAAGCTTCAACGCCGCGCTTCGGCCGTCCACGAGAGCCGAGGTGGAATCCTTCGTTAGAACCAACTGGCGGCCGCGGAAGCTGATGCGAACCTCTCCGCGAACCGCGTACCAGTACAACTGACCGCCGTAGAGGCGGGCCGCCGTCTTCGCCGGAAGATAGAAGTCCTCGCCGACACGATACGCGTCCGCGGAACCCCACGGCTTTCCGGATTTATGGATCTCAACCTCCTCGGCCGAAGACGACGCCGAGGCGGCGAACAGAAGCCCCGCGGCGAGAAGGGCGATAGCGGGCGAATGGCTGCTCATTCGAGAATGATCCGGTAATCCTCCCATTGAAGATTCGCGTCCCCGACGATCTTGATGACCCGCTTCACGGACTCCTCGATGCCCTTCTGCTTCGCCTCAAAAACCTCCGCGAGCTGCGGGTGCAGCACCAGGCGGATATTGCCGCCCGGGCGCCCCTGCGTGAGCTCGATGATTTCCCGTTGAATGCGGATGCGCAGGCTTTCCGCGGAGAGCACGCGCCCCGAACCCATGCACTCCGGACACTCGTCGGTCATGAGACTGACCGTCGACTCGCGCTTTCGTTCTCGCGTCATCTCGATAAGACCCAGGCGGGTGATCGGGAGGATTCGGATTTTCGCGCGGTCGCGCTTGACGGCCTGGGCCAGGGCCTCCATGACCTTTTGGCGGTTCGAGGCCTTGCGCATGTCGATGAAGTCGATGACGACGATGCCGCCGATATTGCGCAACCGCAGTTGCTGCGCGACCGTCTGCGCGGCTTCCACATTGTTGAGAGTAACGGTCTCCTCTTGGGACTTCGAGCCCGTGAACCGCCCGGTATTCACATCGATCGCGCACAAGGATTCCGCCTCTTGAATCACGATCGAGCCTCCCGAGGGGAGCGCGCATTTCGTTTGGCGGATTTTCTCGATCTCGGGCTCGATGCCGAACGCGGTGAAGATCGGAGTCTTTCCGTCGTAGTAGCGCACTCGGTTCTTGAGCTCGGGAGAAAGCGTGTCGATAAATGAGACGACGTTCTCGTAGGCCTTTTTATCGTCTATCAAATACACGTAGACTTCGTCGGTCAGCAGGTCGCGCGCGACCTGAAGCGAAACGTCGAGATCCTCGTGGAGCCGACACGGCGCCGGCGTCTCTTGATACTGCTTGTCGATCGCCTCCCAGGTCTTCATCAGGAATTTCGCCTCGCGCTCCAACTCCTCCTTCGTGGCCCCCTCGGCCTCGGTGCGCACAACGACGCCCTTGCCTTTCAGCGTCGTCTCCATAATGCCGTCGACGATTTCCGAAATCCGCTTGCGTTCGACGACGTTCGCGATATGTTTGGAAATTCCGACGAATTGGGAGAACGGCGTGAAAACGAGATAGCGTCCCGGAAGCGTGACGTCCATGGTCACCTTCGCACCCTTCGTTCCGATCGCCTCTTTGGCCACCTGGATCATGACCTCTTGCCCTTTTTTCAGGATCTGGTCGATCGGTCTTCGGGTATCGCCGAGCACATCGGAGATGTACAGGTACGCGTTCTTGTCGAACCCGATATTGATGAACGCGGAAGAAATTCCCGGAAGCACGTTTTCGACCGTCCCCTTATAAATATCGCCGACAATGCTCTTGGAGTTTTTTCGTTCCCACAGAAGCTCCACAAGTCGCTCGTCTTCCATGATGGCGACGCGCGTCTCCTCCTGGGAACCGTTCACGTAAATCTCGCGCTTAAAACCGCCCTTTTGCGCCTCGGTCTGCCGACGCTCGCCGGATCCCCGTCCGCGACGGGCCGCGTCGCGGTCCCGGTCGCGCCCTGCCGGCGCGCGGTCGCGGCCTTTTTCGCGGTTTCGATTCTGACCCCGGTCCCGATCCCGGCCCCGGCCCCGGTTGCGCCCTCGATTCTCGCCGCCGCGGTTCTCACCGCTGCTGGGTTCGCCGCTCTGGGGGCGAGCCTCCGGAGAGCCTCCCCTACCTCGGCGTCCCCTGCCTCGGCGGCCCCTCCCGCGGCGACCGCGGGCGTCGGAGCCGCCGGGTTCGGCAGCCTTCTTTTCCGGGGCTTCGCCCAAGGCCTGCTCCATCGACATCCCCTCGTCATCGATCACCAAACCCTTATCGACGGGCGGGCGCTCTCCCTTAGGGGGGACGCCGGTGGGCTCCCGTTTCGGTTCGGGCGTCGCCGGTTCATCCTTTCGATCTTCTTCCATCATAAATCCTCCGTCACGGTAAAATCAGTTCTCCCCCGACGGTCTCCGAGAACAAATCCTCTCGCAGCACGCCGAGGCTCTCGGGAACGCTCCCGAGCCATTCCTTCACGACGGCCTCCGGTTTGACGGTCCGCTTCGGACCGAACCGCAGGGTTAATTCCGCCTTTCGGGAATCCAACAAATCCAGTTTCAAAATCAAGGGGCGGGCGTCGACGTGCTCAATACGCGCCCCCCCTTCCTTAATTTTTTCGATCACGATCTCATCGCGAGCAAGCATCCGCTCGCGCCGTTCGTCGGCGTCCGGGGGGAATTTCGCCGACAAAATGTAGCGCACGACGTTCACGCTCGCGTCGATCGAGGGGAAGAAACGCGGAATACGGCGAACCCCTCTCAGCGAAAATCCGCTCGAAAGGACCTCCTTAAGGGCGGCCGCCACCTTTTCCGGATCGAGTTTCGACTCGAGTTCCAAGTCGAAGTATTCCGCAAGGCTCTCGTAGCCCATCGCGATCGCGGGTCCGAACGCAAGCCGCGGTCGGGGACGTTTGCGCTTCGCGTCCATCACAGCCGGAAGTCCCGACTCGACGACCGCGCGGCGAAGAGATTCGATCTGCGCCAAATGAGTCAAGCGACTCGCCTCGCCCAATCGCCCCACGCGAACCCGGTAGCGCGTGCGCGCGCTCACGCCCCTCACGCTCCTAGTAGAAAGCATAGCGCCTCGAATACACGTTGCCGACGATCCCCATCGCGAACAGCGTTATCGCGAGGTTCGACCCTCCATAAGAGATGAAGGGCAGCGGGACCCCCGCGACCGGAACCAAGCCCAAGCACATGCCGACATTGATCAGCATGTAGAATGCCATCGTCGCCGCCATCCCACAGCAGACGAGGTAACCGTATCGGTCCCGGGCCACCCGCGCGGCGTTGACGATCCGCCACAACAGGAACATGTACAGTGCCAGAACCGACATCGTCCCGATAAAGCCCATTTCCTCGCCGATGACCGCGTAAATGAAATCCGTATGCCTCTCCGGAAGAAACCCGAGCCGCGACTGGGTTCCGGAAAAAACTCCCTTGCCCCACAAACCGCCGGAACCGATCGCGACTTGGGCCTGCTGGACGTTGTAGGCCGCTCCGCGGGGATCGGCCCCGGGGACTAGGAAGGCCACGAAACGGTTTCGCTGGTATCCCTTGAGCTGATGATCGACGAGCACCCCCGAGGCCAATCCCGCGGCTAAAATTCCCGCAGCCGCCAGAAACGCGGGAACCTGCACGTTGAAACGCAGCATTTGAAGCAATTTATACAACCCCCACACGCCGGCGACGACCACCGCGAGGGCGATCATGAACTCGGCGTCGAACTGCCGGATTTTCATGAAGCCGTTCAGCAGAATCGAATCGGCGATCCACTCGGGCCGCAGCGACAGCATCGTCCACAAAAGAGGGAGCGCCAAAGTCAGCGTAGCGTAGCCGCCCATCGCGATCAAGTGCCCGATGCTGGCTCCTCCGCAGAAAAGCATCCCGAGCAGCATCGGGAAAAACGGGAGCGTCCCCGAAAAGTCCGGTTCCATCAGAATCAGCGCGAGGATCGGAAACACGACCCCAAAGGCGCCCAGCACATACCCTACTCGGTGCGAAGTTTTCCCCCTGCGGTCGAGAAAATTCGCGAGGGCCAGCATCGTACCGACACGCGCGAGCTCGGAAGGCTGAAACGAGAAAAACGGAAACCGGATCCAGCCTTTTGTCCCCCGCTGCGTATCCCCGATGAGAAGAACGGCGATCATCATGATGACGACCAATCCGTAAATCGTTTTCGCCTGATCCTGAAAAATCTGGTAGTTAAATCCGAGTCCGAACACGAAAAGCAGGACGCCGATCCCCAGCGCGAGGAAATGCTTCTGAAGAATCGAAGAATAGTAGGGAAGCGGAGAGGCCGCCGAAAGGATCGCGACGCTTCCGATCGCGATCAAACCCGCCATCGCGCCGACCATCGCCCAATCGATTCTTCCGCGGATGAACCCGGAATCCGATTTCACAGGTCCTCCCGCACGGCGAACGCCGCTTCGATCACCCGGCGAGCGACGGGACCCGCGGCCGTGGATCCGTGACCGCCGTTCTGAACCAGAACGCTGACGGCGACCGTCGGGGACTCGCCGTTTCGCCCGGCGTAAGCGACAAACCACGCGTGGTCCTCTCCGTGCGGATTCTGAGAAGTGCCCGTCTTCCCGTAAACCTCGATTCCGGGAATGTCGACGCGGTGTCCCGTTCCGCTCGTGACGACCGAACGCATGCCCGCTTGGATCAAATCCCATGTTCCGCTCGACAAGTCGACGCGTCCCATGGAGTGGGGGCCCTCCGGCCTCTCTTCGCTGCCGTTTGGGTAGCTCACTTTAGACACGACGTAGGGCCGCCAGAGGGTTCCTCGATTGGCGAGAGCCGCGACGTAAACAGCCATTTGAATCGGGGTGACGAGAAGCTCGCCCTGACCGATCGAGAGGTTCACCGTGTCGCCCTCATACCAACTCCTCTTGCGAAGAGCGCGCGCTTGCGGACCGAAAATATTCCCACTGCTCTCTCCGCTTAAGCCGATTCCGGTTTTCCTGCCGAACCCGAACTGTCGCGAATATTGTTCGATCAACGATCCCTTCGCCCGCAGACCCATCGTGTAGAAGTAAACGTCGCAGGATTGGGTGATCCCGCGCATCCAATCCATTCTCCCGTGCCCCTTCTTTTTCCAGCACTTGAAGGTTCGGCGGCCAAGCGTAAAATAACCGGGACAGAAGACGGTCTCGGAAGGGGCGGCTTTTCCGGAATTAAAGACCGCGGCCCCGACCAGCATCTTAAACGTCGAACCCGGCGGATAGGTGCCCTGAATCGCGCGATTGAACTCCGGCAGGTTTTTGAGCAGGTCCTTTGGTTTTTTCCAGTCCGGCAGCAAAAACAAATTCGGATCGTAGTCGGGCGCGGAGACGATGGCCAAAATCGCGCCGTCTCGCGGATCGAGCACGACCGCCCCCCCCATGCGGGACGGAGAGTCGCGCAGTCCCGCCTCGAGCGCTTTCTGGATATTCCAATCGATCGTCAAATGAAGATTCGCTCCGGGTTTCCACGGGGTTTCCCCGATTTTACGCTTGAGGTGGCCCTGGGCGTCGACCTCCATGCGGATCTCGCCGTCGATGCCGCGCAGTCTCCTCTCAAATTTCTGCTCCAATCCTGCCTGCCCGATCCAAGAATCGACGCGATATCCCCGCGACTTCAAACTCTTCCAACTCCGCTTGTCCATGCGTCCCATGTACCCCAGCAAATGACCGGCGAATGCGCCGTCGGGATAGAGCCGTCGCGCCTCCACGATCAACTCGACGCCGGGATAAATCGTTTTCAGTTCCGAAAGTTTAAACATCGCATCCAGCGGTATGTTTTCCGCCAAATGGATCGCTGCTTCCTCCTCGTGCGCTTCTTTGAGGCGCTCGAGAATTTCCTCATCGTCCTGATGGAGTTCCTCGGAGAGACTCTTCGCAAGTCCCACCAGGCGCGTCGCGTCGCGGGTCTCGCCCGGAAGGTAAATCAACGAAAACGCCGGTTGGCTCGTCGCGATCACCGCTCCACGGCGGTCCAAGATCTTTCCACGGGGAGCGCTTTGGTGGATGATCTGAGTTCGGTTGCTTTCCGCAACCCGGGCGTAATAGACGTTTCGAATCACTTGGACATGCAGCAGGCGCACACCCAGCAGGACCGCCCCCGCGTAGCAGGCGATCCAGAGAAGATTCAGTCGGTCCTGGAGTCCGCGATCCCAATGAGCCATATCAGAGTTTCAAGAAACGCTTCACGAACGAAAACCCAGCCGGAGAAACGAGAGCGGTATAAAACGGAACGGCGAGAAAAGAAGCCCAGCCCACCCAAAGAAAATGCCGCTCGAAAATTAATCCGACGATTCCGTACAAAAGAAAATGAGCCGGCGTGAGCATTAGAATCAAAATTCCCTGAGAAGGGGCGCTGGCGACGTCCATTTGACGCCGCAGCGATCCGACCGCGTATCCCACCAAGGTCAGCGCCAGTGCGTTGGCTCCGAAGATGTGCGCTCCTAGCAGATCCAGGAAAAGACCCCAGGCGAATCCGTAGCATTGGCCCGCGACCGGTCCGGATCGCGCGGCCACCGCGACCGTAAGCGCCAGAAGGACGTCCGGAGCCAATCCCCAGACGGAGAAGTGCGTCGACCAAATCCAGTGCGCGAACACCCCCGTGAAGAATACGAACACGGCTGAGAAATACTTCATTCCTCCTCCTCAGGGACAATCGGAGGCGGAGTCTGTTTCATTTCCGGATTCGGTTCCGGCTTCGGTTCCGGCTTCGGTTCCGGCTTCGGTTCCGGCTTCGGTCCCGGTTCCGGCTTCGGTTCCGGCTTCGGTTCCGGCTTCGGTTCCGGCTCCGGTTCCGGCTTCGGTTTCAGTTCCGGCTTCTCCCCAATGGCCGGGGGAAGGAACTTGGGAACGGGAGTTCCCGCCGTCCTGGCGACCACCGGTTCAAGGATGAGCACTTCCCGGACGGAAGACGCAGGGACCGCAGGGTTCAACTCCACGGCACGAAAAGCCAAAAAGGGATCCGCCTCAAAAACACGGCCCACGGTGCCCACCGGAATCCCCGGAGGAAACGCGGCGCTGCTCGGCGAAGTGTACACGGTTTCTCCGATTTCAAATTGCGTCATCACGGGGAGATAGTCCATCCGCAGATGGGAGGAACCCTGCCCCTGGACAAGCCCTTCCCATCGGCCGGCGATCCGCGCCGCGACGGCCGAGAGTTCGTCGGTGACGAGAAGCACGGTCGCGGTCCTTGGGGAGACCTGGGTGATGCGTCCCAACACGCCCAGCCGCCCCTCGTAAACGCCGAGAACCGGGGCGTTGATTCGCACGCCGTCCGCCGTTCCCGCCGCGAGGCGCAGCGAACGATGCCAATGCAGCGGGTCGCGCTGGAGTACTTCGGCCCATCGCACGCGGCGTCCCTCAACCGGAGCAAGACCCGCGGCTTCACGAAGACGTATGTTCTCTTCCTGAAGGTTTCGGAGCTCGGTCTCCAGCAAAACGGCTTCTTTGAGCCGATGGCGCGCTTCGAATAATTCGACGTTTCCCGCGATCAACTGCGCCGCGTTCTCGGGCAGTTCGCGAAGTCGATTCACCGCGGTCCCCCCGTAGAAGGGGATCGGATTGAGCAAATACGAAATGCACGCCCGGAAAGCGAGGACCTTCCCGGACAACGGCAGGCTCAGCAGCACTAAAGAAAGTGCGCTGAACACGAGCGCGAGCGTATTAGCGACGCGAAGGTCGCGGTTCATCGTTTCCTGGCCGACGAGGCGCGCGGCGCGGGATCAGCGATCCCGCAGCGACAGAACGGATCCCGTTCGTCGATGAGTCAATCGATCGAGCACGTCGAGGTATTTCCCCGTCCCAATCGCGACGCAGCTCAAGGGATCGGCCGCCCGGTGCACGGGCAAATCCGTCTCCTGCCGAATCAAATCCGGCAATCCCCGCAAAAGCGTACCGCCTCCCGCGAGAACCATCCCTCGATCCACCAAATCCGCGGCCAACTCCGCCGGCGTCTCCTCCAGCGTATTTTTGATCACGTCAAGAATCATCTGCACAGGCTCCATAAGCGCTTGCCGAATTTCCTCGGACGCGATCAACACTGTTTTTGGAAGGCCGGTGGCCTGATCCCGGCCCTTCACTGCCATGGTCTTTTCTTGTTTCATCGGGTAAACCGACCCGATTTGGATTTTAACGTCCTCGGCGGTCGTCTCGCCGACGATCAAATTATATTTCTTCCGGAAATGCAGCATCACGGCCTCGTCCATTTCGTCGCCCGCCACATCGATCGATTTGGAAACGACGAGTCCTCCCAGCGAAACGACGGCTGCCTCCGTCGTGCCCCCGCCGATATCCACGATCAGGCTCGCCTGGGGCTCGGAAACGGGAAGGTCGGCTCCGATCGCGGCAGCCATCGGCTCTTCGATCAGATAGACCTCTCGGGCACCGGCCATTTCCGCCGATTCCTGCACCGCCCGCCGCTCGACTTCCGTGATCCCCGAAGGGATTCCGATCACAACCCTGGGATGCAGCAATCCCCGGCGGTTATGGACCTTTTCGATGAAGTACTTAATCATCCGGCGGGTCACGTCAAAATCCGCGATGACGCCGTTGCGCATAGGGCGTACTGCGATAATCGAATCAGGAGTCCGGCCCAACATCCGCTTCGCGTCTGCTCCGATCGCGAGGACGGACCGGGTACCGCGGTCGATCGCGACGACCGACGGCTCCCTCAGCACGATTCCGTGATTTTTGACGTAGACCAGGGTGTTTGCCGTTCCCAGGTCTATGCCCATATCATTCGAGAAAAGGCTGAAGAGGTAGTCGAACATGCGCTTGCTACCCTTCCTCCCCCCCGCGCACGCGGGGGCTCCCGTCCGGTCCCGCTTACGAAACGAGTCGGATCAGGCCCTGTGATGCGTTGTCGCCGGTTCTCTCTCCGACCTTGAGTACCTGCGTGTATCCGCCGGGACGGCTCTGGTAGCGTTCAGCCAGAACCTCGAAGAGCTTTTTGTACGCGATCTTATTTTGAATTTCCTTGCGTACTTCCTGATGCTTGCCCTTCTTCGCCTGAGTGATGAGCTTTTCGGCATAAGAGCGAAGCTCCTTCGCTTTCGCTACCGTCGTCGTCACCCGTTCGTGCAGGAAGAGACTCGTCGCCATGTTGCGCAGCATCGCGCGCCGATGAGACGATGTCCTGCCGAGTTTATTCGCGCCTAGATTTTTAATCATATTTCCAACCTTGGGTGCCGGGATGAATCCCGGCACCGTTTCGTTAGACCTGCATCCCGAGATTCAGGCCCATGTCCTTCAAGCGGTCCTTGATCTCGTCGAGGGACTTTTTGCCGAAATTCTTCACGGCCAAAAGTTCCTCTTCGCGCCGAGTCACGAGTTCGCGGATCGTTTTGATCCGGGCGACCTTAAGGCAGTTCGACGCGCGGCTAGAAAGCTCGATCATATCGACGGGCTGATTGAGAACGTCCCGAAGCCGGGCGTCGAGCGCCACGCCGTCGCCGCCCATGTCGCCGCCGAGCAGTTCTCCGCCCTCGCCCTCGTAGGCTTCCTGTCCGGGCTGGTCCACGATCTCTTCCTCGGGGATGAAGATCTTCAAAGACTCCCGGAGCAGCTTTGCCGAACGAATCAAGGCGTCCGCGGGATTGATCGAACCGTCGGTCCAGATTTCAAGGATGAGGCGGTCGTAGTCGGTCACCTGTCCGACGCGAGCGTTCTCGACGTCGTAGTGGACCTTCGTGACGGGGGAGAAGAGCGCGTCGACCGGAAGGAAGCCCGCCGGCCAGTTCGCCTGCTCTTGAATTTCATCGGCGGAAACGTAGCCGCGCCCGCGTGAGATTTCGATCTCCATGTCGAGCTTCCCGCCCGGCTCGAGATTCGCGAGAACCAGGTCGCCGTTGACGATTTCGACGTTGGAGTTCTCCTGAATCATGCTCGCGGTGACCTTGCCTTCCTTCTTGGCCTGGAGATAGATTGTTTCCGGCCCGTTGGAAAACAGCTTGACGCGGAGCTTCTTGAGGTTAAGGAGGATGCTCATCACGTCCTCGCGAACCCCCGTCAGCGCCTGGTACTCGTGCCGTGCGCCTTCGATGCGCACGCCGGTTACCGCCGCGCCTTCAAGGCTCGAGAGCAGCACGCGGCGCATTGAGTTTCCGACCGTATGTCCGTAGCCGCGCTCGTACGGCTCAGCGACGAATTTAGCGTAGCTCTCGGTCGCCGTTTTTTCTTCGACGGCGAGCTTTTGCGGGAGAATTAGTTCCTTATAAATCACGAGGGGTTCCTCCGATCCTCTTTAATGTGGGTGCCGGGATTAATCCCGGCACCCTCCGTTTATCGCGAGTAGTACTCGACGATCAACTGGTCGTTGACCGAGAACGCGGTCTCGTCACGGCTGGGCTCGCGAAGGAGCTTCACCGACAGCTTGTGGGCGTCGTATTCCAAATAAGACGGGCGCGGAGCCTTCTTCTCGCAAAATTCCTGCGCGAGATTCACGTTCACGTTGCCCTTAAGCTTGCCCGACAGCGAAACCGTCTCGCCCACCCTCACCTTATAGGAAGGGATGTTGAGTGTTTCTCCGTTCACTTTCACGTGGCCGTGCTGAACCATCTGCCGCGCCGTGCTCAGACTCGTCGCGAGTCCCGCCCGGCGGATGACGTTGTCCAAACGCGTCTCGAGCGTCTGCAGCAGCACCACCGCCGCGTTTCCCGGAGCCTTAGAGGCGTTCGCCATCACCCGCGCGAAGGGCCGCTCGGTCATCCCGATCATCCGGCGCAGCTTCTGTTTCTCGCGAAGCCGGATTTTGAATTCCGAAGGCTTGCCGCGCTGGGGCTTCGCCGCGCCGGGAGGCGTCGGCCGGTTATCGAGCACGCACTTCGTGTAGCACTTCTCGCCCTTCAAAAAGAGCTTCGTCTGCTCGCGCCGGCACAACCGGCAAACGGCACCCGTATATCTCGCCATCTTAGACTCTCCTCGGCTTCGGCGCGCGACACCCGTTATGAGGGATCGGCGACACGTCTTTAAGTGAAATAACCTGCAAGCCCGCGTTCTGAAGCGCGCGGATCGCGGTCTCGCGTCCTGGACCGGGCCCCTTCACGAACACGGCGACCTGCTTGACGCCGAGTTCCACGGCGCGCTTGGCGGCCTTTTGAGCCGTCATCTGCGCGGCGAACGGCGTTCCCTTCTTGGTCCCTTTAAACCCAGAGCCCCCGGCCGACGCCCAGCACAGGGCGGCGCCGCGATCGTCGGTGATCGTGACGATCGTGTTGTTGAACGAAGACTGGATGTAGACCTTCGCGAACGTGACGGCCTTCCAGCCTTTCTTCGCGTTCTTAGGCTTGCGGACGATCGTCTTCTCGTCGGCAGGCTTCTCTCCCAACACCGCGAACGGATCCGCCGGGGCGGCTTGTTCGGCGGACGCCTGGGGCGCTTTCGCCTCCGGTTTTTCTTCTGGAGCGGTTTTCGGGGCTTCTTCTTCAGCCATGATTGAAATTCCTCCTACGCCTTACTTCTTGACCGGGGCCTTGCCCCCGCCGATGGTCTTGCGTCGACCGCGTCGGGTGCGGGCGTTGGTCTTGGTCCGCTGTCCGCGCACGGGCAAATTCCGGCGATGCCGGACGCCGCGGAAGCAGCCGATTTCGACGAACCGATGGATGTTCTGCTGGACCTCGCGGCGCAGCTCGCCTTCCACCTTCAACTCTTTCGAAATCAAAGAATTCAAGAGACCGACCTGGTTTTCAGACAGGTCCTTGACTCGCGTCGTCGGCTCAATGGAGCCGCTCAGCTTTTCGAGAATCTTCTTCGCGACGTGGTCGCCGATTCCGTAGATTCTCGTCAGCGCGACATCTACGCGCTTATTTTTGGGGAGATCGATTCCCGCAACTCGTGCCATTATTTCGCTCCTAACTCCGTTGGCGCAATCAGCCTTGGCGCTGCTTGTGACGGGGGTTCGTACAGACAACCCGTACCGTGCGGCCGCGCCGGATGATTTTGCACTTCTGACAGATCGGTTTTACGCTGGTTCTGACCTTCATAACTTATCTCTCTCGATACACGATTCGACCCCGGCTGAGGTCGTAGGGGGACAACTCTACCTTCACCGTGTCCCCCGGCAAAATTTTGATGTAGTGAACCCGCATTTTTCCAGAAATGTGCGCGAGGATCACTTTGTTACCCGGAATCTCGACGCGAAACATCGCGTTGCCCATCGATTCGACGATCTTTCCCTCGACCTCGATCTTGTCTTCCTTGACCAACCTATCCCCCTCTCGTTGTGAGGACCTCGGGGCCCTCTTCGGTCACCGCGATCGTGTGCTCGAAATGAGCCGAGAGCCGACCGTCGCATGTCACCGCAGTCCAATTATCCTTCAGGACTTTCACGTCCGCGGTTCCGGCGTTGACCATCGGTTCGATCGCCAACACCATGCCCGGCTGCAGACGCATTCCGGTTCCCGCGTTTCCGTAATTGGGCACCGGCGGGTCCTCGTGCAGCGCCCGTCCGATTCCATGTCCGACGAATTCGCGGACGACGCCGTATCCGGCGGCTTCCGCGTGGCGCTGGACGGCCGCGCCGATATCGCCGATTCTGTTTCCAGGAAGCATCTGTTCGATCCCCTTAAACAGAGACTCCTCCGTCACCTTCAAAAGCCGTTTCGCCTCGTCCGAAATCCGCCCCACGCCGACGGTCACCGCACTGTCCCCGTAAAATCCGTCGACGATCGCTCCAAGATCTAGACTGACGATGTCTCCTTCCGCGAGAATCCGTTTGGCGCTGGGAATTCCGTGGACGACCTCATCGTTGACCGAGACGCACAGCGTCGCCGGATAGCCGCGGTAGCCCTTGAACGCCAACTTCGCGCCGCGCGCCTTGATCTCCTTTTCGGCGATCTTGTCCAAATCAAGGGTCGACATTCCAGGCTCGACCGAAGCCATTAAAACGGTATGCGTCTCAGCGACGACGCTCGCAGCCTTGCGCATCGCCGCGAGCTCTTTCTCGCCTTTTAGTTCGATGGACATCGAATTAAACATTCCGCTTAAGAACCGCTTTTCGCGGCACTCTCCTCTAAAAATACGGTCAGCGCCGAGGAGACTTGATCTTCGGACGGTGCGCCGTCGAACTCCTGCAGCAATCCATGCCCACGGTAGTAGGCCGCCAGCGGCTGGGTCAAATCCCGAAATACCATCAGGCGTTTGCGGACGGTCGCGTCGGAATCGTCTTCCCGCCCGCGACCGGCGAGACGCTTGATGACGACCTCTTCTGATACGCTGAGCAATAAAACAAAATCGATCCGCTTGCCGCTCGTCGCCAAATAGCGATCAAGCTCTTCGGCCTGCCGCAGAGTCCGGGGAAAGCCGTCGAGAAGCCAGCCGCTCTCGAGACTTTCCAACTTCCCAGCGACGATCTCGACGACGACCTCATCCGGAACGAGGTTTCCCTTGTTGACGAATCCTTCGACCTTGAGGCCGAGCGGGGATTTCGACGCGATTTCGGACCGGAAAAGCTCTCCGGTCGAGATGTGGGCGAGACCGTATTTTTCGCACAGCACCGCGGCCTGCGTGCCTTTTCCGGCGCCGGGACATCCGAGAAGAACGATGTTCATACGCCCCCTCCGACGTTGAACCAGCGCTGCTTAATGCGGCCTTTCTTGCCCAGGAAGCCGTCGTAGTGGCGCATGATCAGATGGGCTTCAAGCTGCCCCATCGTGTCCAGCGCGACGCCGACGACGATCAGAAGCGCCGTCCCGCCGATAAAAAACGGAATGCTGTATTGGCGGCGAAAAATCTCGGGAAGCACCGCGATCGCGGCAACGAAAAGGGCCCCCCCGAGAGTGATGCGTTCAAGGACCCACTCAATGAAATCGGCGGTGGGCTTTCCGGGACGGATGCCGGGAATGAAGCCCCCCGACTTTTTCATGTTATCGGCCAAATCCTCGGGGTTGATGCTGACCGAGTTGTAAAAGTAGCAGAAGAAAATGATCAGCAGCGCGTAGACGCTGTTGTAGAGCCAGCCGCCGCCCTGCAGGAACGAGGAGATTTTCTGCCCGGACGCCGATTGAGGCATGAACTGCACCACCGTCATCGGGACCGCGAGCAGCGAGACGGCGAAAATCACCGCGATGACGCCGCTCTGGTCGACCTTCAACGGCAGGAAGCTCTGCGCCCCGCCGAATTGCTTGCGGCCGACCATTTTTTTCGCGTACTGCACGGGAATCTTCCGCTGCGCCGTTTCCACCCAGACCACCGACATAATCACCGCCGCCAAACCGAGGAGAAACAGAAGGGCCTTCACCGGCCCGATTTCCTCAGCCTTGATGAGCTGAATGAGGGCGACGAAACCTCCCGGAAAGGCTTCAACGATGCCGGCGAAAATAATCAGCGAAATTCCATTCCCAATGCCCTCTTCGGTCATCTGCTCGCCCAGCCACATAATGAAGACCGTCCCGGTTGTTAGGGTCAACACGGTCACGGTGTAGAAAAACCAATCCGGATCCGTAACGACGGGAATTCCTCCCGGGGTCGGCATCTTCGTGATCATGATCGTCAAACCGAAGGACTGAAACGACGCCAGAAAAAGCGTCACGTAGCGCGTCAACTGGTTCAGCTTTCTGCGGCCGAGTTCGCCTTCCTTATGCAAACGGTCCAAATAAGGAATGACGTGAGCCCCCTGCAGCAGGCTCATAATGATGGAGGCATTGATGTAGGGCATCACGCCCATCGAGAAGATGGAGAACTGCCCCAGCGCTCCACCCGAGAAAATGTTCAAAATCCCTAGAAGACTGCTGGATTGAGCCTGAAAGATCGAGCGCAGCGCCTCCCCGTTGATGCCGGGGATTGGAATCGCTGCGCCGAGGCGATAGACCGCCAAACACATCAAGGTGAAAAGCACGCGCTTTCGCAACGCCGGAACCTCGATAATGTTGGTGATCTGCTTGATCATCAGGCTTTCGCCCCCTGCTTGGCGAGGACTAGGCAACTCCCGCCCGCCTTCTTGATTTTCTCTTGCGCGATCTTGGAGAATGCGTGCGCCTGAACCTTCAAAGGCTTCTTGAGTTCCCCGTCACCGAGGACCTTCACCGGAAGCCGTCCCTTCACCAGGCCGTGCACCTTCAGCGCTTCCAATCCGACTTCGTTCTGGTTCTTGAACACCCGCTCGAGGTCGGCGAGGCTCACCACTTGGAACCGGGTCCGGTAGCGTGTGTTGTTGAAGCCCTTCTTGGGGATCTTCATCCAAAGGGGAGACTGTCCGCCCTCAAAGGTCGTGCCTTTATAGCCGCCGTTGCGGGAGGTCTGTCCCTTTTGGCCTTTGCCGCAGGTGCGGCCCTTGCCGCTGCCGTCGCCGATGCCCACGCGCATTTTGCGCTTGCGGGCCCCGTGCTTGGGCTTCATACTGCTCAACGAGATCGCTTTCTCGGTCATGCCCGTCCCCTCAACTTCATAATCTGTTCCTTCGATTTCAAGTCCTTGAGTCCCGCCATCGTGGCGTACACCATGCTGAAGTGGTTGTTGCTTCCGAGACTCTTGGTGAGAATGTTCTTGATGCCGGCCGCTTCGAGCACGTTGCGCACGCCGCCGCCGGCGATAACGCCGGTACCCGGCGCCGCCGGCTGCATCCACACCTTGCCGGCTCCGTGATGGCCGATGATCTCATGCGGGATGGTGTCGTTGACCATTTCGAACTTGACCATGTTCGCCCGAGCAGCCGCCGAGCCCTTTTGAATCGCGAACTGAATGTCCTTGGACTTGCCGAGCCCGCAGCCGACCGTGCCTTTCTTGTCGCCGACGACGACGAGAACGCCGAACGAGAAGCGCTTTCCGCCCTTCACCGTCTTGGAAACGCGATTGATCGAGACGACAACCTCGGTTAGGCCGAGCATCTCCGACTCGGTCTGCTTCCTCGGGAAGCGTCCGCGTCCGCCGCCGGAGCGGCCGCGCTGGCCTCCGGGACCGCCGCGCTGGGGGCCCTGGTTGCGATCGGCGGCAGTAGCCGCGGGTGCTGCAGTGGTATTCTCAGCCATCGTAAATCTCCGCCCTAGAATTTGAGTCCGGCTTCGCGCGCGGCCTCGGCCAGCGCCTTCACCCGGCCGTGGTACACCATCGAACCGCGGTCGAAGACGACCTTTTCGATTCCGGCCTTGAGGGCCCTTTCGGCGATCAGCTTGCCGACCTGCTTCGCGTCATCGGTGTTCTTCGAGGACTTACGCTCGCCGCGGATGTCCTTCGCCGTGGAAGCGACGGCCACCAGCGTCTTGCCGCTCGCGTCGTCGATCACCTGGGCGTAAAACGCCTTCAGCGACCTGTGGATCGACAGCCTCGGCAGCCCGTTGGCCGCCTGCCTCAGCTTCCGGCGCGTCCGAATCTTCCGGAATTCCAATCGAATCTTCTTATCTTTCATCGGTCGTTCGCCTCGTTACTTCTTCCCGCCCGAACCGGCCGCGGTCTTGCCGGCCTTGCGGTGGATGCGCTCGCCTTCATAGCGAATGCCGACGCCCTTATAGGGCTCGGGCTTCTTAATGCTGCGGATCCGCGCGGCGGTCTCGCCGACGAGGTCCTTATTAATCCCCTTGATGGTGAGCTTCGTCGATTTCTTGTCGATCTCGATCTTAACCCCCTCGGGAATCGGAAACTCGACCGGGTGCGAAAGGCCGAGGTTTAGAATCAAATTCTGACCCTGCTGAGCGGCCTTGAAGCCGAGGCCGTGAATCTCGATGTTCTTCGAGAAACCCACCGTCACGCCTTCGACCAGGTTTGCGACGCGCGACCGGGACATGCCGAAAAGGGCTCCACCGTCGGGGCCGGGATTGGCGCCCAGACTCAGGACCAGCTCCTTTTCTTTCTGTTCGACCTTAATCGCGGGCGGAACGCTCCACGCGAGCTGCCCGTTGGGGCCCTTCACGGTGACGTCCTGTCCGGAGATCTTTACTTCGACCTTGTCCGGAATGGGAATCGGTTGTTTGCCGACGCGGCTCATGACATTCTCCTTCCTTTTTACCGGTGCCGGGCTTCAGCCGGGCACCCTTTCCTTTTCCCTACCAAACCTGGCAGAGCACTTCTCCGCCGACCTTCTTTTCACGCGCCTGTTTATCGGTCAGGACGCCCGCCGAGGTCGACAGAATCGTGATGGGGAACCCGCCCCCGCGCACGCGCGGGATCTTGTCGTAGCTGCGGTAGATGCGCAGCCCGGGCTTCGAAACGCGCTGGATACCCTTGATGACCCGCTCTTTCTCGGGCGAGTACTTCAAGAACACGCGCAGCGTTTGCTTCTTCGTCTTCTCGCCGGTCACAGTCTTATAATTCTGAATAAACCCTTCCTCTTTAAGGAGGCGGGCGATTTCCGTCTTGAGTTTCGAGTGCGGAACGTCCACGCGATCCTTGAACTTCGCGTTCGCGTTCCGAATGCTCGTCAAAAGGTTTCCAACGGTATCCATCGTGTGTTCTCCGTCCTTACCAGGAAGATTTCTTGACGCCCGGAATTTGGCCCTGATGAGCCATCTTCCTGAAGCAAATTCTGCAAAGGCCGAAATCCCGGATATACGCCCGAGGACGACCGCACAGCTGGCACCGGTTTCGGTACCGCACCGCGAACTTCTGCGGCTTGCTCATTTTGGCGACCCACGCTGTCGTAGCCATAATACTTCTCCTTACTCCTGCCCGCCCTTCTTCTTGAAGGGCAGTCCCATGCGGTTGAGGAGCTCTCGTCCGTCATCGTCGTTCTCGGCGGAGGTCACGAACGTGATATTCATGCCGCGCGCCGTGGGGGCTCTCTCGAGACTCGTCTCGGGGAAAATGTGGTGCTCTTTAAGCCCCAAATTGTAGTTCCCGTTTCCGTCGAAACCCCTCGGTTCCAATCCCCGGAAATCGCGGATACGCGGTACGGCGACCGAAATCAGACGGTCGACGAATTCCCACATCCGGTCGCCGCGCAGCGTCACACGAAGGCCCAGGGGCATCCCCTCGCGCAGCTTGAAGTTCGAAATCGACTTCTTCGCCCGCCGGATCTGAGGAAGTTGGCCGGTGATCTGACCGAGTTCGTCACGGGCCGAGTCGAGTACCTGGATATTCTCCTTGGCCTCGTTAACGCCCATGCTTACCACGACCTTCTGGAGTCGGGGAACCTGAAAGCGGTTCGACCGATTCAAGTCCTTAAGCATGCCCGGAAGAACCGTTTCGTTGTAGTGCTTCTTCAGACGCGGAAGCCCCTCGCCCTTTTCGAACACTCCGACAGCGATGGCGCTTTTCTTCTCCGCCTTCTGCGTCGGCTCCTTTTTCATCTTCTTCGTTTCTTTCGTTTCCTTGGCCATCAAACGACTCCTAGAGAATCACTTCGCCGGATTTCTTGGAAACCCGGACGCGCTCGCCGGTGGCGAGGGCGTCGCGCTTCACGCGCGTCGGCTGTTCGTTCTTGGGGTCGATAAGCATCACGTTCGAAACGTGAATCGGCGCTTCCATCTGCTCCCGACCACCGGGCTCGTTCTGGGTCGGCTTCTTGTGCTTCCAGACGAGATTGATCTTGGACACGAGAACGCGATCGGTCTTCGGAAAGAGATGAAGCACCTCGCCTTTCTTGCCCTTGTCCTTGCCGGCGATGACGAGGACCATGTCCTTCTTCTTGAGTTTAAACTTCTTCATCATGTACCTCAGAGAACTTCGGGCGCGAGCGAAATAATTTTAAGGAAATCCTTGTCGCGCAGTTCGCGGGCCACCGGCCCGAACACGCGCGTTCCTTTCGGCTCGCCCTTATCATCAACGATGCACGCGGCGTTGTCGTCGAAGCGGATGTACGATCCGTCGCCGCGGCGGCGATGATGGCGCATCCGGATGATGACGGCCTTCACCACGTCGCCCTTCTTCGTCGCCCCGCGCGGGATCGCATCTTTAACCGAACAAACGATCACGTCACCAAGCGTCGCGTATCGCCGACGGGAGCCGCCAAGGACCTTGAAGCAGCGAATACGCCGCGCCCCGGAGTTGTCGGCTACGTTGAGATCCGTACCCATTTGAATCATGGTTTACTCTTCCCCCTCGGAAGCGGCGGGCTCGGCGGCGGCTTTCGCCTTCGCTTCAAGCGCGGCGGCCTTCGCGGCGATCGCTTCTTCGGTATTCTTCGGGGCAACCGGCTTGGCGGAGGCATCTTCCTGAAGCATGTTCGTCTCGGCCTTCTGCGCGGCCGCGCCGAGCTTCGGCGCCGCCTTCACGATGCGCACGAGCCGCCAGCGCTTCTGCTTGGAGATCCGTCGCGTCCCCATGATCTCCACGATGTCGCCGACCGCCGCTTCATTGTTTTCATCATGGACGTAAAACTTGCTCCGGCGACGGACAATCTTCTCGTACTCCGGGTGCCGGGTCAGACGTTCGACGCTGACGACGATCGTCTTGTTCGTCTTGTCCGACACGACGACGCCGCTGAACGAATGGCGCCGGCCGCGCGTGGATTCTTTTTTATCGGAAACTGTCGCCATCATTCTACTCCTTGGTGCTCGCCTGGAGCTCTTTTGAGCGGAGCCAGGTCTTAAGACGCGCGATGTCGCGGCGCACCTGGCGCAGTTCCATCGGATTACCCAGAGGGGTAACCTTGTGCTTGAAGTTCAGCCGAAACTGCTTCTCCTCGAGCTTCTCGATCTCGGCGCGAATCTCGTCGGCCGAGAGAGTGGATTTGATTTCTTTTTCCTTCCGCTTCATCGTCAAACCTCTTCCCGCGCGACGAACTTGGTCTTGATCGGGAGCTTGTGGGACGCACGCAGAAACGCCTGCCGCGCCAAATCCTCGGGGATGCCCTCGATCTCGAAGAGAATCCGGCCGGGTTTCACGACGGCGGCCCAAACTTCGGGGGAACCTTTACCCTTACCCATGCGGGTTTCTGCCGGATGCTTCGTGATGGCCTTGTCCGGGAACACCCGGATCCAAAGCTTTCCACCCTTCTTAATGAAGCGCGTTATCGCGATACGACTCGCTTCGATCTGGCGGGCGGTAACCCACTTCGGCTCCATCGCCTTCAGCGCATACTCGCCGAAGGCGACCGTCACGCCGCGTTTCGCGTTGCCCTTGATGCGGGGCTTCGAATGCGGCTTGCGGTACTTCACGCGTTTTGGCATCAACATCTTAGTCGGACCCCTCTTTAGAATCTTTCCCGTCCGCGGGCAGGTCGGAAGCCGCTTTGATCTCCGCTTCCTTCGGCTCGAATCCGCCGAGTTGAGCGAGCGCTGAGGCCGGAAGCTCCGGCATATGCCGGTCCTTGCGTCCCAACGCACGAGCGCCTTCCTTCGCGGCCAGGTCCTGCGCAGCCTTTTCCGCGGCTGCGTCGATTCTGGCGACGGGGGCGGCGGCGGGAGAGGCCGGCTTATCCTCTTCGGGCGCGGGAATGATGCGGCCTTCTTCCTGCGCCTTTTTGAGAAGTTCTTTCGGACTCTTCGCAAAATAGGTTTTCTTGAAGATCCACACCTTGACGCCGATGAGTCCCATCGACGTATGCGCCTCGGTCAAACCGTAATCGATATCGGCGCAGAAGGTGTGCAGCGGAACGCGGCCTTCCCGGTTCCACTCGCGGCGCGCGATTTCGGCGCCGTTAAGGCGGCCCTTGACCTGGACCTTGATGCCCAGGGCGCCGGCTTGCATCGTACGTTCCATCGCGCGGCGGATGGCCCGACGGTGATTGATACGGCGCTCAAGCTGCATCGCGATCGCCTCTCCGACCAGGCGCGAATCGAGCTCGGGCTCCTTAATCTCCATCACATTGATGAAGGTCTTGCGCTTCGTGAGCTTTTCCACCTGAGCGCGGACGGCTTCTATGTCCACGCCGCGCTTGCCGATGACGACGCCGGGGCGGGCGGTGTGAATGTTCACGCGCAGGTACGGACCCGAGCGTTCGATGCCGACCCAACTGACCGCCGCGAGCCTAAAACGCGTCTTCACGAGCTGACGGATCTTGAAATCTTCGCCGATCAGCGCCGGGGCCTGTCTCGGGTCGAACCACTTCGATTCCCACTCCTGGATGTAGCCCAGGCGAACCGATTTAGGATGGATCTTATTGCCCATTACTTTTTCCCCTTCTTAAGCGGCGTGTCGGCCGCCTTTTGACGGCGTTTGGACGCGGCACTCCCTCGCGGCAGCGCTTGGTCGGAAACCACCATCGTCAGATGGCAGACCTTTTTCTTCACGGTCATCGCACGGCCCATCGGCGCCGGGCGAACGCGCCGCATGTGTCCCATCGGGCCGATTCCGACCCACGCCTGCGTCACGAAAATGCCGTTCGAATCGAGCTTCTTTCCAGCCTTGACCCGCAGGTTCGAGGCGGCCGACTTAAGCGTCTTCGTGACGAGTTCGGTCGCCCTGAGGCGGACGGATGGGAGGATGTACTCGGCCTTATCTAGGGACTTGCCCCGAATCTGGTCGAGCACCAGGGCAACCTTGCGGTAGCCGTATCGTTGAAACCTTGCGTGTGCGATCGCTTCCATTTCTCTATCCTTACTTCAGAGACTTAGATTCCTTCGTCGCGGCGCTGTGCCCCTTGAAGAATCGGGTGAACGAAAATTCGCCGAGCTTGTGCCCGACCATCTGTTCGTTGATATAGATCGGGAGGAACTTCCGCCCGTTGTGGACGTCGAAGGTGTGTCCCACCATCTCGGGGGTCACGGTCGAGGAGCGGCACCATACCTTCAAGCGCTTCTTCTCGCCCTTCTCATTCATCTGCTGGACCTTCTTCAGCAACGTCTCGTCGATGTAAGGTCCTTTTTTAGTAGATCTGCTCATCGTTCTCTCCTACCCAATTCTTACCGGGACTTCGACCGGCGCCGATCCGCGACGATCATCCAGCTCCACGTCTTCTTCTTGCGCCGGGTCTTGAGACCCTTCGCGAGCTGGTTCCACGGCGAGCGCGGGTGGTTTCCGCCCTTCGATTTTCCGCGACCTCCGCCGAGCGGGTGGTCGACGGCGTTCATCGCCGTTCCGCGCACGGTCGGCTTAATGCCGAGGTTGCGGTTGCGGCCGGCCTTGCCGATTACGATTCCCTCGTTCTCGATGTTCGAGACCTGGCCGATCGTCGCGATGCACCGCGAAGACAGCAGCCGGATTTCTCCGGAGGGAAGCTTCACGTGGCAGTAGTCGCCGTCCTTGCCCGCGAGCTGCGCCTGTCCCCCGGCGGAGCGAACCAACTGTCCGCCCTTGCCCGGGATGAGCTCAAGGTTGTGGATGAACGTGCCTTCCGGGATCTTCGCCAACGGAAGCGCGTTGCCGACCTTCGGCTCGGCCTGAGGACCGGCCATGACCTGGTCGCCGACGTTGAGGCCGACCGGGTGAAGGATGTAGCGCTTGTCGCCGTCTTTGTAGACGACGAGTGAAATCCGCGCGGAGCGATTCGGATCGTACTCGATCGAAGCGACTCTGCCGGGCACGCCGACCTTGTCCCGCTTGAAGTCGATCAGACGGTATTTCCGCTTATGGCCTCCGCCGATATGGCGGACCATGACGCGACCGGTGTTGTTTCTCCCGCCCGACTTGCGAAGACCCTTGGTCAGTTTTTTCTCGGGCTTGTCCGTCGTAAGCGCCGAAAAATCCGCCGTGGTCATTTGCCGCCGGGAGGGGGTATAGGGTTTATAAGTTTTAACAGGCATAACGCACTCCGAAAGTTGCTTGTCGCCTTGTCTTTAGGCCGACTGCTCTACAAGATCGATCTTGTCTCCCTCTTTGAGGGTGACGACGGCCTTTTTCCAATCCGAACGGTATCCGCCGCCGCGGCCGAACCGCCGGAACTTGCCGACCAGGCGCATCGTGCGCACCTGCTCGACTCCGACCTTCCAGATCGCTTCAACGGCCTTCTTGATGTCGCCTTTCGACGACTCCTTTTTGACCTCAAAAACGTACTGGTTGTACTTTTCCTTAAGAATCGTGCTTCGCTCGGTCATCACCGGGCGGACGATCTGTCCGTATGGGTTGAACTCCGCCATCGTTAGCTCCACTTCGGCGCGAGCTTCTCGATCGCGCCCTTCGTGATGATCAAATTGCGGCACGCAAGAACCTCGTACGCGTTGAGGTGCGACGCAAGACGGATCTGAAGACCCGGAATGTTCCGCGAAGCGCGTTTGAGATTTTCATCGTGCTGCTCAGCGACGATCAGGGATTTATTATCCGCCTTGATCGCGGTGAGGAATTTGGCGACCTGCGCCGTTTTGGCTCCGTCAAACTTAAGAGCCTCGACGACGCGCAGGCTCTGGTCCGCCGCACGGACGCTCAACGCCTGCGCGAGAGCGTTCTTGCCCTTGCGCCGAGGGAGGTCACGATACCAGTTCACCGTGTTGCGGGGTCCGAACGCCACGCCGCCCTTGCGCCAGATCGGCGAACGGTTGGAACCCTGACGGGCCCGGCCGGTGCCTTTCTGCTTCCACGGCTTCGCGCCTCCACCGGAGACCTCGCCTCGGTTCTTGGTGTGGGCGTTGCCGCCGCGCTGGTTCGACAGATAGATCGTCGTCGCTTCGTGAAGAACGCCTGCCTTGGGCGTCACACCGAAGATCTGTTCGGGGAGCTCGCACTTCCCGACTTCCTCGCCTTTAATATTCAGAACTTTGGTTTCCATTACTTCTTACCCTTCTTTCCGCCTTCCTGGATGATGTTGCCCATCTTGTCCTTCTTCGGACCCTTGGCCTTCTGGGCTTCCTTGCGCTTCTTGAGCTTCTTGACCGTTTCCTGAATCGTGACGAAACTGCCTCGCGCGCCCGGAACCGAGCCGTTGAGGTAAATCGTGTTATTGGCGGCGTCCACTTCGATCACTTCTACCTTCTGGACCGTGATCGTCTCCTGACCCATGTGGCCGCCCATCTTCTTGCCGGGCATGACCCGGCCGAGCGAGCGCCGTCCGGTCAGCGATCCGGGAGCCCGATGTTCCGCCTGCGCGCCGTGCGTCCGGCGGCCGCCGCCGAAATCCCACCGCTTGATCGTGCTGGCGAAGCCCTTTCCCTTCGAGGTGGCCTGGACGTCGACGTAGTCGCCGCTGGCAAATCGGCCTTGGACCGTAACCCACTGGCCCATCTCGAAACCCGCCGCGTCGGCGACGCGGAACTCCCGCACCAGACGCGAGGCTTTCACGCCCGCTTTCTTAAAGCGTCCGCCGTCGGCTTTATTGACGTTCTTTTCGCGGCGCTCGCCGTATCCGAGCACGACCGCGTTGTAGCCGTCCTTGCCGTCCTTGGTCTTCACCCCGAGAACCGGGCACGGTCCGACGCGCAGCGCCGTAACGGCCTTCAGTTCGCCCGCGGGCGTGTAAACCTGGGTCATCCCGACTTTCTCGCCGAGTACGACCCGGAAGGTCTCGGGGGCTTTCGCCGGCCCGGCGGCCTTCTCATCAGCCTTGGCTTCCACGGGAATCGGGGCCGCGTCGCCCTTCCCTACTTCCGCGTCAGCTTGCTTCTTTTCTTCCGTCATTTTTTCCTCTTTTCCTTCCAAAGCCTTACAGCTTGATTTCTACGTCCACGCCGGCCGGCAGGTCGAGCTTCATCAACTCATCAACCGTGCGCTGCGTCGGACTCTTCAGTTCGATCAGGCGCTTGTGAACGCGCATTTCGAACTGCTCGCGCGATTTTTTATCCACGTGCGGCGACCGAAGAACCGTGTACTTCCGGGTATGAGTCGGAAGCAACACGGGACCGGAGATCACGGCGCCGGTGCGGCGGGCGGTGTCCACGATCTTGCCGACGCTCGTGTCGAGAATCCGGTGGTCGCACGCGCGAAGCCGGATCCGAATTCTGGTGCTGGGGGAAATTACCGTTTCAGCCATGATTGTATCCTGTTACTCGATAATCTCGCCGACAACGCCGGCGCCCACGGTGTGGCCGCCCT
This sequence comes from Elusimicrobia bacterium CG_4_9_14_3_um_filter_62_55, assembly GCA_002790095.1. GTDB lineage: Bacteria > Elusimicrobiota > Elusimicrobia > UBA1565 > UBA1565 > UBA1565. The sequence continues at coordinate 38,692 of PFUL01000094.1, forward strand.
CGCGAATCGCGAAACGAAGACCCTTGTCCATCGCGATCGGCGTGATCAGTTCGACTTCGAACTCCG
>PFUL01000044.1 GCA_002790095.1 Elusimicrobia bacterium CG_4_9_14_3_um_filter_62_55
TGGCGGTGATTTACGCCAATCAGGGATGGAAGGATCAGGCCGCCGTCGAATACGGGAAGTCCATCGAGGCGAACCCGTCGTTTAAACCCGCGTACGTGAATCTGGGGATTCTGGAGGGCAATCGCGGCAACTACGCGCAGAGCCTGAAGGCGCTCGAGGGCGCTTTGCCTCTGGAGACGGACCCAAGACGGCGCCGGGCGCTGAGTTCGAACATCGAGGCGCTCAAGGCCCGCCTCGCCGCCCATTGACGCGCGCGAAAGTCGCGGCTACATCGAGAGCATGGACCGCTACCGGCGCCTGAAAGCCGAGAGCATCGTGGAAACCTGCGCGGAGTTGAGCCGGCGCGTCGCGGAGCGCTTCCCCGAGACGGGCCTGGCGCGGGTCGCCGACGAACTGCTGGCGGTGTCCCGCCGCGCGGCGGAGCGCGCCGAAGAGATCGGCCGTCCCCATTGGCCGTTGCGGCTGCTCGCCGGGCTCGTCGTCGTGCTCGTGCTGACCGCGGCCGGCACGATGCTCGCGGGCGTCGAACTCACGCTGAAGATCGGCAGCTTCGTCGAACTCGTCCAGGTGATTGAGTCCTCGATCAACGACGCGATCTTGATCGGCGCGGCGCTGTTTTTCATCTTCTCGGCCGAAACGCGCATCAAGCGCCATCGCGCGCTCGAAGCGCTGCGGGAGCTTCGCTCCCTCGCCCACGTCATCGACATGCACCAACTCACGAAGGATCCGGAGTCTCTTTTGAACGCGGATCGCGCGACGCTCTCGTCGCCCAAGCGGGCGATGACCGAGCATGAACTCAACCGCTACCTCGATTACTGCAGCGAGATACTCTCGCCGCTCTCGAAGCTCGCGGCTCTGTACGGCCAGAAATTCGACGACGGGATCGCGCTGTCGGCCGTCGATCAGATCGAGTCGCTGACCACCGGCCTGTCCCGGAAGATCTGGCAGAAGATCATGATCCTCGAAGGCTCGCCCCCCTAAACCGCGGGTTTCCCGAATTCTCGCCTTACCATTCCCGGCACCAGTCCTGATAGCGGCAGGTCGGGACTTCGGGACGCGACGGCGCCGGTCCGCTGCCGCCGTTAGGCGGACCGTACACGGGCGGAAGCGCATTTCGGTATTCCCTTGCCGCCCGGCGCAAGGACTCCACATCGAGGGCGGCACGCGCGGAGTTCCGGTACTCCGGAAGGCGTTCGATGAGGCTTCGGACGCAATCGGGCCGGTTCGTCGCGCCGGCTCGTCGGCGAAGATCCTCTTTCAAGCGGCTCTCGTCGCGCGCAAAGAGCCGCAACGCCTCCAACGCGTTCGAAGCCCGCAGCGAACGCTCAGGCTCGGCGCAGAGCTCGGCGAACATGCCGACGATCTCTTTAAGCCAATAGTCTCCGTACGGATAACGCGCCGGTGAGGGCGCGGGCGCGGCTCGCACTGCGGGCGATGGCGAAACCGGTGCCCGCGGCACGGGGGCCGGGGCGACCGGTGCGGCGTCAAACAGACCGTCGGGCAGGCACGGCATAGGGAGAGAGCCGCTCATGCTGCCGCCCAAGGACGACCCCGAAGAGCAGTCGCGCGACCTCCGCGGCGGCGCGCGTTTTGCCGGCGAATCGAGGGCTTGACGCCGCTGCTCCTCTCGCCTTTTCCGCTCTTCGGCTTCCCTCCGGCTTCGCTCGATCTCCTCAAGAATCCGTTTTGTGTCTCGGCGCCAGGCATCGAGGAACTCCGTTTCCCCCGCTTCCTTGAGGGTTTCCATCGCCGAGGGGAAGATCGAACCGCTCTCGTATCCGCCGTCGTCGAGGAATTCGCGGCGCTGCAGGCGCTTCGGAAGGTCCGCTTCGTGCTGCGAGTTAGGATAATGTTTCTCGATGTCGCGGGCTGATTTGAGGTAATTGTCGGCGCGTGTTTTAAAGAAGTCGACCTGCGCTTGCGAAATCTTCGGCCTCGGGTCGCCGGGGAAACTGTCCTTCATGAGCGCGCGCGCGAAGTCCTCTTCGGCGCGGTTGGCGCGGTATTCCAGCATCCTTCTTGCGTGCGGTGTACGGCGAGCACCGGCAGGCGCGCCGTGTTCGTGGTCGTCGGCTTGTTCCGCCCAGTGGATGCTCTCGTGCAGGATCGTCAGCGCTAGGCGGTCCGGGCCGCCGGATATTCTATCGCTTTTAATGTTTCCCGGAGGATTCATGAAGGATAAAAGCCGGATTCTAATATCACCGTCTCGGGTCCTTCCGTAATCATGTTGCAGGTTGAGTTCTTGAAGGTGAATCCGGCGGCGCTTCATGGTGGCCTGATCCGTAACCATGTCAAATTCGATTTTCGGGCTCCATTTATGGAACGGGCTTCCATCGTAGAAGGACGAGGCCCCCATCCGAGTAGGACGAAGGTCATAGGCGCTGATCGTGATTTCGATGGCACTGTCGAATTCCGCTTCGGCTTTCGCTTCTTCGATCCGAGCGAGTTTCTTGTGAGTGCTGCGCTTCGCGATTGCCCCGCGGCATTTATCGTACCAACGCTCCTTTGCCCAGCGGAACAACCCCGGCTCGCCGCAATTGGACTCCACGGTTGGGCCGACCGCCAGGGCTTCCATTTCCTTTTTCTCAGCCTTTTCCAAGTGCTCGATAGCCGTCTTAATTTTTCCTTCGATCGCCGCGTATTGCGCCGGTGTCGCTCGGCGCGGCGTCCCTGCATAAAAGTCCGGGTTTGCCGAGGCGGGAGTCGCCCCAAGAAGAACCGCGAGGATGGCTGCGTCTAAGGGCGCCACGGCTCGACCTCAAACTCCAAGATCTTAGATTCCGCTTTCAGCAAGACGAATTCGGGAAAGGGGTATGTCGTAGTGCCGTGAAAATCCAGGATGATGCCGGCAGCCATGTCCAAAGGGAAAGGAAGGATCCAGTGCCAGGGATCAGGCGGAGTAACATGTTGGCTGTTCTCATAGACGGCTTGGATCTTGTACCGCCCCGGTTTGTCGAAGGTGTAGTTCCGCAAAACGCGGTAGCCGGGATATCCTTCGCTCAAAGGCTGGATGCGTTTGAGTTCTTTCACGAAACTCTCGTCCTGCATCTTCTGGAGTCCCTCGCGCAGTGCCCGGAACTTCTCGCCGGGGAATTCCTCATCCAGGGGCGGCTCCGGACCATGCTCCCCGGTCGGAATGCTGTGCGGATGGAGGATGGAATAATTCGTGAACGCCCACTCGCCTGGCGCAAGTTTGGGCTCGCTTTCTTGGACGATCGGCGTGTCGGTTTCGTAAGCGCCCACACCGAAAGCGACGGGGGCGTCGCCTTCATGGGGCCGGACAAGCTTCCCGTCTGGCCCCCATATGCGGAAACTGAAGCCGAAGCCGGGGTTCCACTCCGTTCTTAGATCCCTCCCCACACCGGAGATACTCCCGCAGCAGACATTCTTGATCCCGATCCGATACCAAAGCGTGTACCAGGTCCCGATCCGGGTTTTGGGCTCGGCCAGTTTGAAGGAAAGCTCGATCGGCTTGCATGCGGGACGAATCACCTCGAATCCCCTGGCAAGACGTTCAAGATCAAGTTCATTCCCGATATTCCGGCAGGGTTGCGTGCAAGACGGTTCCGTGTGCCGAAGCACATAAACATAGAAACCAGCGAAACCCACTATCCCCGTAGCGAGGAGTAGCGCCGCGATGCGAAGTAAAATCCGTTTTTTCCCTTGCGCCATGCTTGAAAATACAACGAGGAAGTTCGGTTCAAAACTACAAAGAGCGGAGCTTCCCCTGGTCTCATCCCGTTCCGGCCGGATCGTGGATGCCTCGGGACCGATCCAGGCTACAGAGTCGCTGCATCCATTGTGCCTCCCCGTCGTGGGTGCGCCCAGGGTCGAAGTACCCGCGTACTTCACGCCGAACGGCCTTGCGCGAAACGGGACCTTCGGGTTCGGGGAATTTGAGAATGTCGCGATCTCGTTTGGGAACGGCCTTGACCGTTTTTATAATTAGAGGCATACTATAGGACATGAAATCAGATATCGTCCTCCGTCAAGACGCAGAGGGCGCATTGTGGATCGAGGAAGCCCCGCGCCCGCCCCGACGGGTGGTGACCGTCGCCGCGGCCTGCCGGCGCCTGCGCCGCAGCCGGAGGCAGGTCTACCGACTCATGAAGGCGGGACGCCTGGGCCCGTCCGAGAAGATGCTGGGCGAATGGCTGCTGGACCAGGCGGCCGTCGAGCGCCTGGCGCGCGCGCCGCTTTCGGCGCAGCCGCTGCCGGGACGGCTGAAGCCGCTGTTCCCGGAATACGAATTGAAGGCGCTCAACGCGGGCCGGGACGGCGTGCTGATCATTTCGCGTGTGTTGGAGGACGGCGGTCTCGAGGACCTGCGCTGGCTGCTGAAGCGCTACCCGAGCCGGGAGATCCGGCGCGTCATCGAGGAGGAGGGAAGCCGCCTCCTGTCGCCGCGCTCGAGAAGGCTTTGGTCTCGGGTATTCAAGTCGACGCCCCAGCCGGTCCCGACCTTTGTTAAGCGGCGTTTGAAGCGATGAAAGAGCCATCATTGGGTGTGCCGACTTTGGCGGGCCTGCTGGGGCTGCTGACGGTGTTCTGCGCGGCGGCGAAAGGCGCCTACGATTTGTGGGCGTCCTTGGCGTTCGTGTTGGCGACGCTGGCGCTGTTCGCGGGCTCGGCGATCCGCGCGGCGTGGAAGGACGAGGGCTGGCGCCTTTGCGCGTGGGCGCCGACCGCGGCGGCGGCGGCCGGCTTCGCCGCCTCGCTGATTTCCCCGCTCAACCCCGCCGAATCATGGACCGTGGTTCCCTCGTGGATCGCCGCCGCCTTGGTCTTTCCCCTCGCCTGCCGGGCCTTTCAGACGGAGGCGGATTTCGACCGCTTTCTGCGCCTCTTGGTTCCGTTTTTTTCCCTCCAGGCGGCGCTTGTGGCGCGCGAACAGTTGAGCAGCGTCCCGCTGTTCTTCGATCAAAGCGCGGGCCTGCTCTTCGACGCGAACGCCTCGGCCGCCTTTTGCGTCGCGTGGATTCCCCCGCTCGCCGCACGCGCGCTGCGCGGCCGCGGCGAAACCGGCCGCTGGCCCGGCTACTGGTCCGCCGGCTTGATCGCCGCCCTGATCGCTTTCGCCGGGGCGAAAAGCGTGTGGGGCTTCATCGCCCTGGCGGCCCCGCTGCCGTGGCTGCTCGGGCCGCGCTTCGGTCGCCGGGAGAAGTCGTTCGTCGTCGTCGCGGCGGCGGCGGCCGCCGTTTGGAAGTTCGGCGGTTCCTCCGACCGCTTGGGGTGGTGGGCGACCGGGCTGCGGATGTTTGCCGACGCGCCTTGGACCGGAGTCGGTCTGGGCGGCTACGCGAGCGCGTTTTTGGCCTACCGCGTCGGTGGAGGCGTGCAGACGGTTTCGGCGCACGGGGCTCCGGTGCAATTGCTCGCCGAGACGGGAATGCTCGGGACGGGGGCGCTCGCGTGGGCGCTGCTCGCGGCGGGTCGCGGGCGCCTGCGCGCGGCGATCGCCGGTCGGCGCGGCGCGGCGTTCGGCCTGCTCGCGCTGGGCGTCTTCAGTTTGGCGAGCGTGTGCTTCGAGTTTCCGGTGAACCTGCTGTCGTTCTCCCTTTTGGCCGGCGCGGCGTTCGGCGCCGTCCCCGAGCCGACGCGTCCGCTGCCCAAGGCCGCGGCCGTCATGATCGCCGCGGCCTGTTTGGCGGTGAGTCCGTTTCTCATCGCGCCGTGGCAGGCGAGTCGCGCGGTCGTTTCCGGGCAGGAGGCGCTGATCCGCAACGATCACGGCGAAGCCGAACGCTATTTTTCGGCGGCGGGGGCGATGGACCGGCGCTCGTTTGAGGCGCGCCGTGGTTTGGCGCGGGTCTTGTTCCGGCGCGGCGACGCCGGGGCGGCGGTTCGCGTCCAGCGGGAAGCGATCGCGCGCAATCCCCTCAACGGGGTGTTGTGGCTGGAGTTGGGCGCCTATCTGAGCGCCTTAGGCCGCGAGAGCGAGTCCGCCAAGGCGCTCGGTCGGGCCGAGGTTCTCTCGGCCGGGCTGCTTCAGCGGAACATGTCTTCGATGCCGAAGTCGCCGTAGTACGGCTGTTCGACCTGCGGCTCTGCGCGCGGCGCGTGCGTGAAGGCGTAATAAAGCCCGCCGTACTCGAGGGCGACAAGACCGACCAGCCCCAACCAGATCAGAAATCCCGCGGCCGCCTTCTTCCAATTAATCGGAGCGTATTCGACTTCACGGCGCGTTTGCGGCGCCGCGACGGTCTTCTCTTCTTTAGGAGCGTCGGCGAAATTGGAACGGCTCAGTCCCGAGCTCCGAATCGCGAGACGACCTGCGGCTGACACCGCGGGGGCGTCGATGCCGGCCCCCAGTTCCCCTCCGGAGCGTTTTCCGCTTCCATCATAGGCGCGGGCGATCGGGGCGGCGGCGCCGTTTCCGTTCTTTTGCGCCTTTTGAACCGCGGTCTGCAGGGATTGAACCGAGGCGAGCGCCGCGGCGGGGGCCTTCGCCTGCGGGGCGGACGCGGCGGCGGCCGGAGACCGGGTCTCCACGAGGGCCGTCGGCAGAGCGTCGGGAAGCAGGGAAACGTTTAGGGACGGCGCGGCGAGGGAGCCTTCGAGCGACAGGGCTCCGGCCGGTGCGGCGAACGACGCCGGTCCGGCGATCGTGGAAAGGGGCGCGGCCTTGACCTTGACGGAGACGGGAGCGGAGAAGGCGTTGGGCGCGGCGATTACGAGGAGGCAGAGGAATCGAATCATGCCCCTAGAATACCAGGAGACCCGCCCTCCCCGATAGAGACCTAAGGCCGGGGAGGGCGGGGCTCGTTGGGCCCACCGTTTCTAGGACTTCAGTCTCTAGTAGCGGTAGTTCTCCGGCTTGAACGGTCCTTCGACCGGGATGCCGAGGTATTCGCTCTGCGCCTTCGTCAGCTTGGTCAGCTTCACGCCGATCTTGCCGAGGTGGAGCATCGCGACCTTCTCGTCGAGTTCCTTCGGGAGCACGTAGACCTTGTTCTCGTACTTGCCCTTTCCGCGGTTCTCCCAGAGTTCGATCTGCGCGAGGACCTGGTTGGTGAAGGAGTTGGACATCACGAAGCTCGGGTGGCCGGTGGCGCAGCCGAGGTTGAGCAGGCGGCCTTCGGCGAGCAAAGTGATCGCCTTGCCGTCGGGCCACACGTACTGGTCGACCTGGGGCTTGATGTTGACCTTCTTGATCGTTTTGTCCGCGTGCAGCGACGCGACGTCGATCTCCAGGTCGAAGTGGCCGATGTTGCCGACGATCGCCTGGTGCTTCATGACGTCCAGATGCTCCTTGCGGATGATGTCGCGGCAGCCGGTGGTCGTGATGAAGAGATCCGCGATCGGCGCGGCGTCTTCCATCGTGACGACTTGGTAGCCTTCCATCGCGGCCTGCAGCGCGCAGATCGGATCGATCTCGGTGATCAGGACGCGGGCGCCCTGGCCGCGCAGCGACTGCGCGCAGCCCTTGCCGACGTCGCCGTAGCCGGCGACGACGCAGACCTTGCCCGCGATCATGGTGTCGGTCGCGCGCTTGATCCCGTCGAGCAGGGACTCGCGGCAGCCGTAGAGGTTGTCGAATTTCGACTTCGTGCAGGAGTCGTTGACGTTGATCGCGGGAATCGGAAGGGTGCCCTTCTTCTCGCGCTCGTAGAGGCGGTGCACGCCGGTCGTCGTCTCTTCGGAGAGACCGCAGATTTCCTTCACGAGGTCCGCGTTCTTGTCGAGGACGATGTTGGTCAGGTCTCCTCCGTCGTCGAGGAGAATCGTCGGGCCGGAGCCGTCGGGCCAGCGCAGAGTCTGCTCCACGCACCAGTCGTACTCCGCTTCGGTCTCGCCTTTCCAGGCGAACACCGGCGTGCGGCCCGCTTTGGCGATCGCGGCCGCTGCGTGATCCTGGGTCGAGAAGATGTTGCAGCTGGACCAGCGCACCGAGGCGCCGAGGGCTTCGAGGGTCTCGATGAGCACCGCGGTCTGAATCGTCATGTGAAGGCAGCCGGCGATGCGGGCGCCCTTCAGGGGCTGCTTCGCGCCGTATTCCTCGCGCAGGGCCATCAGCCCGGGCATTTCGGTTTCGGCGATCTCGATTTCCTTGCGTCCCCAATCGGCGAGCGACAGGTCCTTCACTTTGAAGTCGTCTTTCTTTTCGGCCATCGTAGCGGTGGTCATCCTTGGTTTAATCTCCTCTGTCTTCTGAAATATCGCGGTATTATAGCTTTTTTCGACGGAGACGGGTCGGGTCAGCGTCCCAAAAGGGACCGGAGCGCGTAGACGGCGCCGAGAGCCGCGACGGCGGCTGAGGCGAAGCGACCGTTTTGCGCCAAAAGCCGAGCGGCCATTTGTTCGCTTTCTCGCTTTAAATACAGCCGATATCCCGCATAGAGGCCCCCCGCCGCCGCCGCCGCCGGGACGGCTGCGGCCAAAGAGCCGAGGAGGAACCCGGCCTTCGCCTGGGCCGTCCCCATGGGGATACGAGCCAAGGTTTGGGCCGCCGCGCCCCAGCCCAAACCGAAGCCCACGCCTCCCAGGACGCCGACGACCCCCAGCCAAGCGCTTCGGGGGACGGCGCGCTTGAGCGAAAACGCGGCGGCGGCGCAAAGTCCCGCCCAGGGGGCCGCGCGCGCGAAGGGTTCCGCGACGCCCGCCCCCAAAGAGAAGACGAGAGACGCGCAGACGACCGCCGCGAACGGCGCCGCAGGCGGGGCGGCGGAGAGGATGAGAACGAGCGCGAGCAGGCCGTAGAGCACAGGCCACGGCAATGCGATGCCGTGGGCGGCGGCTTCCAGTAGGCGTTGGGTCCCCGTCCTCGTCGCCGCATCCAGCGGAACCGAGAACGACGGCGAGGTGATCGTGATCTCGAGAGAGATCCGCTCGCGTCCGGGAATCGCCACGTAGGTCATGAAGTTTTTTTCGAACATCGGCTTAACGCCGCTTTCGAGAATCTTCTCGAGGGCCTCCCATTCCTCCGCGTAGAACGAGGCGCGCCCGGAGAGGGTTTCGGCGCCTTCGGGCAGGTCGTAGGCGAGATCGAATAGGAACATCCCGTCCCAGCCGACGGTCCCGACATCCGCGATTTTTTTCCAAGCGTCGATCCGGTAGGAGGCGTCGATCAGGCGGCCTTCGAGAGGGCGCCCGTCGGCCGCCAGCGAAAATTCTTCGTCGATCCAGGCCTTCGCGTCCCGGAGTTTGTCCTCCGGCCACCCGGACACGGGCAGATCGAGTCCGAGCCGTTCGTTGGCCAGGATCGCGCCGTCGGTCACGATCCGAACGCGGATGAGACCTGGATCGACCCAAAGGCGCGCATGAACCGGATGCACCGGCATGTCGTGCGTCCCCGCGGCCCTCGCCGAGGAGATCAGGCTCGCGGCGGCAAGCACGAGGAACGCCGGGCTCACTTTCCCCTCAGCGCGGCGCGCAGGCGGACGATTTCCCCCGCCGCGCGCTCGTGGTATTCGGGGGCGCGTTCGTCTCGGATCAGTCCTTCCCATATCCGCAGCGCGTCGGCGTAGCGCTTTTCGGTCTTGTAGAAGTTCGCGAGGATGGACTTGATCATCGCGGGGCAATCGGGGTTGCGCAGCGCCTCTTCAAGGATGCCGGCCATCTTCGCGAACTGATCGCGTTCCCGATAGGCGATGGCGGCCAGGAAGGTCTTGTACATCCAATAGTCCGGATCGTAGCGGATTCCTTCCTCGAGCAGCGCGATCGCGTTCTCCGGGCTTTTCGTCGCTTCGGACCAGGCGAAGATGGACGCTCCGTAGAGGTACGCTTGGCGGAACCACGGGTCCAGACGGACGATGCGCAGCGTGCGCCGCATCAGGCCGGGGTACATCACGCCGCCGGCGAGTTCTTCCGGAGTCGCGTAACCGCCCCGCCCGAACTCGCGGACGCCGAGGAATTGGAGGTATTGGATCCAAGCCGCGTCCGCCGCGAGCCGGCGAAATCCCGCGCTGAGAAAAGCGATGTCCTGGAGACGGTCGTTTCCGAAAATGAGTTGGGAGTGGCCGGGAAACGGCGCGGTGAACGAACGGTAGGCGGCGTCGCGGGCGAACGCCGCGAGGAGCAAGGACGCCAGACCCAACGCGAGCAGCTTCGGGTGGCGCATATTCGCGGAGTTCCTAGAACTCCCTCTGGGAGAAAATCCAGCTCGAGAGGAACAAGGTCGCCGCCGTGTAGCCGAGCGTGTAGACCGCGAGCCAGGCGTACCATTCGGGTCCCGGCATCGTCGCGGCGTCCATGAAATCGCGGATGTTGAAGAACGCAAAATCGGGCGCGGCGGCGCCGACCCCCCAGCCGAGCGCCGTCACGAACGGGTTCGTCGATTTTTCGACGAGAAAGCGGATCTCTCCGGAGAAATGACCGAGGATCCAAAGAAACAGCGTGAACGCCGTCGCCGACGGGGTGGAGGTGGTCGCCAAAGACAGAAACAGCGCGAGCCCCCCCATCACGGCGATTTTTCCGAACGCACAGAGCAGGGCGGCGGCGTACAGCGCGTCGGGACGCCAGCCGAAAAAGAGCAAAGACGCGGCGTGCACGAGCGTCATCAGGACGATTCCCGCCCCGACCGCCGAGAGGGTTCCGAGATAACGGCCGACGATGTATTGCCAGCGTTCGATCGGGCGGCTGAGCAGCAGATAAATGCTTCGGGACTCGCTTTCCTCGCGCACGAGATTGACGGTGACGAAGAGTATTCCGATCAGCGCGATCAACTCCATGCCGGCCAGTCCCGCGTCCATCATCATGCGCAGGCGCTGATCCTGGGCGAGCGCGGAGACGACGAGCGCCCCGGCGACAAGCACGGCCATGAACAAATAGACGAGTTGGAACACGCGGTTGCGCACATGCTCTTTGACCGTGTAGCCGGCGATGGCGAGGATCGGGGCCGTCATCCGAACGAGAGCGCCCCCACGCGCTGCGTCCCCCGGACGGTTTCCTCGAAAATCTCTTCGAGACGGTCCGGATTCTCGCGGAAGTCGGAGGCCTCCGCCGTCCGCGCGAGCTTTCCGGCGCAGAGGATCGCGATCCGGTCGCAGACCCGCGCCACTTCGGAGATGTCGTGGGACGAGAGGAAGACGGTTTTCCCCTGAGACTTGAGCCAAAGAATCAGGTTCCGAATCTCGTTGATCGCCAGCGGATCGAGCCCCGTGATCGGTTCGTCGAGAATAAGAAGATCGGGATCGTGGACCAGCGCCTGCCCGATGCAGATGCGCTGAACCATGCCTTTCGAGTACTCCTCGATGCGTTTGTCGGCCCATTCGCTCATGCCGACCTTCTCGACCATCGCGTTCACCCGGTCTTCGCGATCGCCGGCCGCAATCCCCCCGAGCGTCGCGAACAGGCGGATGGTTTCCCGGCCCGTCAGGTAGCGGTTGAGATAGGCGGCCTCGGGCAAATAACCGACGCGCGCGAGGGCTTCGGGGTCGGGCATCGTTTTCCCGAACAGCGTCACCTCCCCGCGCGTCGCGTACAAAAGGCCCATCAGCATCTTGATGGTGGTCGTCTTTCCGGATCCGTTGAGCCCGAGCAGGCCGAACACCTGGCCCCGCGGAACTTCGATCGAGACGCCGTCGACCCCGACGCTTTCGGTCGTCTTGCCGAGGTGCGAGCGGCGGTAGATTTTCGTCGCAGCGCTAAGTCGAATGACGGCCTTATTCATGGCCTCGATTTTATCAATAATACCGCGCGTGATACCTATTCGAGACTCGATCCCGTCCCGCTCGATCCCCTTTTTCACCTACGCGCTGATCGCGGTGAACGCGGCGGTGTTCGTCCACGAAGTGAAGCTCGGCGCGGCCGGCGGTCCGTTCCTGGAACGCTACGCGCTCATCCCCGCCCGGTGGAGCTACGAGTCGATGGTGACCTCGATGTTTCTTCACGGCGGATGGATGCACGTACTCGGAAATCTCTGGACCCTGTGGATCTTTGGAGACAACGTCGAGGAACGCCTCGGGCATTTCCGCTATTTGGCGTTCTATTTTTTTTGCGGCGTGATGGCCGGCTTCGGGCATACGTTGTTTAACGCAGGCTCGGCGATTGCGACGATCGGGGCCAGCGGCGCGATCGCGGGCGTGATGGGGGCCTATTTCGTGCTGTTTCCGCGCGCCCGGGTGCTGACGCTCTTTCCGATCTTCATCATCCCGCTCTGGTTCGAGATCCCCGCGGTGCTCTATCTCGGCTTCTGGTTTTTGACCCAAATCCTCAGCGGCGTCGTCGGCCTCGGTCCGCGCTTCGAAGCGGTGGCTTGGTGGGCCCATATCGGGGGTTTTCTCGCCGGCGTCTACTTCGTCCTCCGCTTCGTCAAGCGCCGCCGGTAAGCGTCAACAACCCGGGTCTTTGGGACCTAGTCTAAAGAGGGGCACCTGCGATACAATGGTGTCCGCGCTCCGGACTCGGGGCGGGAGGTGGAGATGCTCCGACGCGTCCTGTCGGTCCTATTAGCCCTAATCGTCGCGGTCCCCCCCGCGGGCGCGGCATCCGCAATTTCCCAACTCCGCTCGTTGGCCGGGTCGGCCCCGGTCGGTCTCGTTTACGACGGGGCGAAACCCCGTTACGGCGCGCTCGCCTCCTCGGCGTCCCTGCGCGAAGCGAAGGACCTGCTGGCCTACGGGACCCCGAGTCTTGACGGCGGGGAGATCTGGCCGTTCCACTTCAAGTTCAAAGACGGCGGCGAACAGATCGCTCAGGGAGCGGGTCTCGAGGGTTTCGTTTACGCCGAACGCGAGATCGCGAGGACGAAGGGGACGGATCAGGTGATCCATCACGTACAGGATTATGTCCGCTACCTGGACACGCTGTTGGCTTCCGTGTCCTGGGCGGAGGACGCTCGGGAATACATCCGCCGTTTGGACGATTCCATTTCCGATCCCCGGCAAAAATACGACGCCTTGATGGCCTTCGTCCGGGACTATACCGAGCAACTGCAAAAGAGCGTCAAGAAAGCCGATCGAGCGGCATGGGTGAGATCGGCCCGCATCTACGAGTTTTTCCCCCGAGCCTATAACCTGGAGGGGAAGCGCGCTTCCCGCGGTTCGTGGGACGCGCTTTCCGAAAAGGATTTCTTTCGCGACTTCCGCGACCAGGATCTTCTCGACATCCAAAAGCGGGGTTTCAACACGCTTTGGGTGATGGGAATATTCCCGATCGGACAGCGGGGGCAGGGCGGCAGCGCAGGCGGGTCTCCCTATTCCATCTCCGACCACGAAGGAATTCATAAGGATCTCGGGTCGCCCGAGTCTTTTCGAGATTTCGTCGCGCGCGCTCACCGTCTCGGCTTGCGCGTGGTCATCGATTTCGTCCCCAATCACACGTCGATGGATTCGAAAATGCTCAACGAGCATCCGGATTTCTTCGTTCACCGCCGGGCCGGCCAAGGCGAACCGCCGAAGGGGTATTTCGAACACACGGATCCCGGGACGGGCTTAAAGCTGTGGGTCCGGCACGGGGGCTACGACTCCTACGGAGAGCGGGCGTACTGGGAGGATACCACTCAGGTGGACTACTCCAATCCCGCGCTGCGCCGCCACATGGTCGGAGTCGTTTCCCGCTGGGTGGAGCGCTACGGCGTGGACGGGTTCCGCGTCGACATGGCCTATCAGGTAACCAACGCCTACTTCAACCGCAATTGGGGCGGCGAGATGGGCGGCGTGCCGCCGCGCCGGGAGTTCCTTGAGGAACTGATCACCGAAGTGAAGGCTCGGTACCCGGGGACCGCGTTTTTGGCGGAGGGTTACGACCGTTTCGACGATCTCTCGAAGGCGGGCTTCGACCTCATCTACAGCAAAAACAACATCGGGCGCGCGGGCGGACATACGGGCTGGTACGACGCGATGACCAGCCGCGATCCGGGCTGGATTCGCGAGTCGATCCGGCGGCAGTCGTTTTTGGACTGGCAGAGCGGCGGCATGTCCCAGGTGACCTTCATCGGCAATCACGACGAGCCGGCCCCGGCAAGGGCGTTGGGTCCGTGGATGGCGGGATCGACCTTTCTGACGTTGATGATGAAGGGCGCGCTGTTGTTTTACGGATCCCAGGAAATCGGCTTCGACGCGGCCGTGCCCAACGAGCACAAATCCATCCCGTTCAGCGTCCCCGTCTCGGTCGATTGGAAGAACGCCGACCCGGAGATCACCCGCTTTCATAACGAGACCTTTCGCTACGCGACCGCCGCCCATGCGGCGCTTGGAGAAACGGAGACGATCCCGCTCCCGCTCGACGGCTGGCCGCGCTGGACCGGGTATCTCCTGAAGGCGAAGTCGCCGCGCTCCGGCGGACTGAGGGGACTCGCGGTGCTGGCCAATCCCAACGACCATTCGGTGGACTACGCGTTCGAATACCCCGAATTGGGAGTTCGCCGATCGGGGACGCTCGACGCATTCGGCTATACCGCGATACCGATCGATTAGGTCTCGTTTCAGGTTCCAGAGCTCCTAGGCCCTTTTTTTAGGGGTTTGGGAAAAAATCGCTATTGAAATTATTTAACCGCCGCCTATACTATTCCAGCCCCCCTATCCAGGAAGCGGGAATGCCCTTATTCGTCTACGAGGCGACCAACGCGGACCTGAAGGAACGGTTCGTCGGTGTGTCGCATGTGCCTCCTCGTCGGCTGGAAGGCTTAAACCGATCGGAACGACCGGAGTTCGGTCTCTCCTGGGACTTCGCGCGCCACACGATCCGCTACCATATGCTCATGGAAACGACGTCCAAGAGCCAAGCGGATGCGTTCGCGTGGGAGTTCCGGAGGGCCACTCCGATGCCGGGCTGGAAGCTGCTCTGAGTTTCGCATCGACGGTTTCCGGCGCGGTCCGTCTCGTCCCCTTGTTCATCGGGCGCGGCTACGGCCGCGTCACGACGGTCTACGACCTCATCTCCTCGAAAAACGCGTTGGGCGACAAATCCCTGTTTCTCAATCTCGGGTACTGGGAAGGCGGCGAATCCTACGACGAGGCCTGCGAGAAGCTCGCCCGCGTATTGGCGAACGCGGTTCAGATGTCCCGAGGAGACCGCGTCCTGGATTGCGGCTTCGGTTTCGGCGATCAGGATATATTCTGGGCCGAAACCTTCAGTCCGGACAAAATCGTCGGGTTGAACATCACCGAGTCCCAGGTCCGCCGGGCGCGCGAGCGCGTTCGCGAGCGAGGACTGTCGGACAAAATCGAACTGCTCAACGGCTCGGCGACCGCGATGCCGCTGGAAGACGCGGCCTTCGACCGGGTGACCGCGTTGGAGACCGCGTTTCACTACCACACGCGGGAGACCTTCTTTCACGAGGCGTTTCGCGTTCTCAAGCCGGGAGGCGTTCTCGCAACGGCGGACATAACCCCTTTGGAGGGCCGCCGCCGCGGGATTCTATCGGCTTTAGGCTGGAGCCTCGGGAGATCGTTTTGGCAGATTCCCCCCGAGAACTTCTACGAGTGGCCGGAATACAAGAAGAAGCTCGAGGCCGCGGGCTTCGTCAATGTGATCGGGAGATCCATCCGAGATCGGGTCTATTCTCCCTTCGTCGAATTCGCACGCGGCAGATTGTCCGATCCGGAATACGCCGCGAAGTTCGATCCGTTGTTTAGGTGGATATGGAAAGCCGCCGTCGCCGGCGGCGACGCCTATTCCCACCTGGACTACCTGATCGTGACCGCCGAAAAGCCGATTTCGGCGGAACCGATTACGCGCGCTTGATGACTTCCGCCGCGAGAGCGCCCGGCGCGCAGGTGATGCCGCCCCCGGGATGGGACCCGGCGCCGCAGAGGAACAGCCCCTTGATCGGCGTGAAGTATCCCGAGGTGTCCACGCTCGGGCGCAGCGTGTGCAGTTGGTCGAGCGAGTGTTCCCCGTGGAAGACGTGTCCCTCTGTGATTCCGTAGCGGTCCTCGAGGTCGGTCGGCGTGAGCACTTCCTTGCCGAGAATCGAGGCTTCGGTTCCAGGCGCGTAGGTTTCCAGAACGGACAGGGCGCGCCGTCCTAATTCGTCGCGAGCCGCGTCGTTCCAGCCGCCCTTGAGTTTATAGGGCGCGAAATGAATCAGGATTTCGGCGACGTGTTTGCCCTCGGGCGCGATGTCGCGTTCCGAAAGGGTAGGAACCTTGATCGCCAGATGGGGAATCTCGGACATTTCTCCGTATTTCACCGCGTCGTAGGCCTTTTCCAAGCCGTCGATGTTCTTGCCGGTCAAGATTTCCTCGGCCTGATAGTCCGGCCGTCCCGGGAACTCAAGCGGTTTTTCGAGCGCCAGGCGCAGCGCCGCCGTCGTGCCCCGCATCTTGATGATGCGGATCTGTTCGGCGACCGAGTCCGGGACGTCGGCGGCGTCGAGCAGAGAGAGGAAGGTGCGCTTGGGGTCGCAGGACGAGGCGACGCCCCCCGCGTCGATGTTCTCCCCGTTTTCCAGCGAGACCCCGGTGACCGTTCCGGTGGAGACGCGGATGGCGCGGACCGGGGCGTTCATGCGGAGTTCTACGCCGGATTCGCTCGCGGCCGCGAGCAGCGCGCGGGACAGGGCCGCCGGGCCCCCGGCGACGGATTTGTCGACGACGGCTTCCCGCAGCAAAAACGACGCGACGCTTCCCGCCGACCACGGGCCGAGCATCGAACCGTGAAGGGCCGGAGCGGCGAGTCCGACCTTCAGCGCGTCGCTCTTGAACCGCTCGTTGAGCCAGTCGGCCGCGCACATGGGCCCGACGCGCAAAAGCTCGTGCAGGTCGTCGCGGCCGAGGGCACGCAAGGCCATCCCGGTGCGCAGCAGCGTCCACAACCCTTCGGTTCCTTTATCGGTGATCGGCGGCGGGGTCTGTTCGAGGACGCGGCGGACGAACGGAAGAACGCGGCCGAGGAAGGCTCGGAACTCGCGATACGCCTTTCGCTCTTCTTCGGGCAGGTTCGGGTTTTCCCGGTCGAATCGGTCGGCGTCGCGGTGAATCAAAACGCCCGGACCGTTGGATTCCGGAATGAAGACGCCCGGTTCGGCGTCGCGGAATTTCAGTCCCCGGCGCTTGAGTCCCAAAGATTCGACGACCGAAGCCCGCACTCCGACGGTTTCCTGCAGAAGTCCTTGGGTGCGGAAATTCGGGTGAAACTCTTCCGACGCGGCCAAGCCGCCGGCGATCGCTCTTTTCTCGAGGACCAGGACCTTGCGCCCGGTTTGGGCCAAGGCCGTCGCGGTCGTCAAACCGTTGTGTCCGGCTCCGATCACGATGACGTCGTATCGCATCAGTTCGTCTCCCCGGAACTCAAAATCGCCCGAGCCGCGAGTTCTCCCGGACCGCCCATCAAGCCGCCGCCCGGGTGCGCCCCGGAGCCGCACAACCACAGGTTTCTCACCGGGGTCTTGTAGTGCGACCAGCGCGCGGCGGGACGCAGGAACGCGAGCTGTTCGAAGCTCAATTCCCCGTGGAAAATATTTCCTTCGGTCAGACCCAATTGCTGCTCCATGTCCCAGGGCGTCAGGACCTGGCGGTGCAGGATGATGTCTTTGAGGCCCGGAATGTATTCGGCGAGCGTGTCGACGACGGTGTCGCCGAACGCTTCGCGTTTTTCAGGCCAAGCGGAGGCGCCCTCTTTGAGATGGTACGGCGCGTACTGCACGAAGCAGGAAAGCACGTGTTTCCCGGGAGGCGCGACGGTCGGATCGACCAAGGACGGGATCACCGCGTTGATGTAAGGCCGCCGCGAGAACTCGCCGTATTTCGCCTGGTCGTAGGCGCGTTCGAGGTATTCGACCGACGGCGCGATCGCGATGTCTCCGCGCAGATGCTCATCGCCGGGTCTGGATTTGAATTCCGGAAGGCGGTCCAGCGCCAGGTTGACCTTTCCGGAACTTCCGCGGAGCTTGTACCGGGAAATCTGCCGTCGGAATTCGGGGTCGAGATGCTCCTCTCCGACGAAGCCGAAGAAAGTCCGTCGGGGATCGACGCCCGATGCGACGACCTTCGCGCGGATCTCGTCTCCGTTTTCGAGCACGACGCCCTGCGCTCGGCCGTCTTTCATTAAAATTTTCGAGACGGGAGCCTCGGTG
>PFUL01000188.1 GCA_002790095.1 Elusimicrobia bacterium CG_4_9_14_3_um_filter_62_55
CATCTCGCCGGAGCGCCTGGATGAGCTCTTGACCATGCTTTTGGCGCTGCACGATTACGGCGTTTCGAAAACCGGGAGCGTGTCTCACGAAGAGTTCTGCGACCTCGTTCTCAGCAAGGCTTGCCGTCTCTTGAATTCCAAACGCGGCACCATCATGCTTTTCGATGAGGAGGAAGGCGTGCTCTCGGTCGTCGCCGCGAAGAGCCCCCTCCCGACGAAGAATACCAAGTCCAAACTGCGGCTGAAGCCCGGGGAAGGCGTCGCAGGACGCGCATTCGAAACGGGGCGTCCGATCAACGTCTCGGACCCGAAACGCGACGACCGGTTTCTTCCGGGAGGCGACGCCCGCGATCAACCGTTTCTCTCGGTCCCGATGATGCTCAAGTCGAAATCCGTCGGGGTGCTGAACATCCACGACACCGGGGGCGTGGTCGCGCCCGATGAAACCAAGCTGAAATTTCTCACCCTTCTCGCCGGAGAAGCCGCGCTCACGCTCCACCATCAGAAGATGTACGACGACCTGCAGGTTTTCTATCTCGAGATGGTTCAGATGCTCGCGCGCGCGATCGGAGAAAAGGACGCGTACGCCCAGGACAAGACGGAGCACGCGCGCGCGCTCGCGAAGGAAGTCGCCGCTGAACTCGCCCTCCCGGATCAAATGATCCGCTACGTGGAATACGCGACGATGCTTCATGGAATCGGAAAGATCGGCGTCGATCAGGCGATTCTGTCCAAACCGGGCAAACTGACGCCCGAAGAATTCGAACAGGTCAAGAAGCACACCTCGATCGGACACCGCATCCTCGCCCGGGTTAAATTTCTGGGACCGGTCTCGAAGATGGTTCTTTACCATCAGGAGTGGTTCAACGGCAAAGGCTACCCCGAAGGCCTTAAAGGCGAAGAGATCCCTCTCGGTTCGCGGATCGTCGCGATCGTCAACGCCTGGGAAGCGATGAACTCCGATCGTCCCTACCGCAAGGCGCTCGGCCGCGAGAAGGCCTCCGAAGAACTTCGCAAGGGCGCCGGCTCCCAATTCGATCCGCAGATCGTCGAAGCGTTTCTCCGCGCGGAACCGCGCGTCAAGACGGAAGCCTGATGCTGACTGTGGTCCCCACGCCTCTGGGCAACCTCGAAGACATGACGCGCCGCGGACTCACCGCGCTGGAGAAGGCGGCGGTCGTCTACAGCGAGGACACGCGCCGCACGCGGCAGTTGCTCACCCATTTCGGGATCCGGACCCCGGTCGAACGCTACCAAGACCGCGACCCCCGTTTGATCGAGCGGATCCTCCAGCGTCTCGCGGCCGGAGAGGAAATCGCGTTGGCCTCCGACGCGGGAACCCCCGTCATCTCGGACCCCGGCGTCGAGCTCGTCGGTGCCGCGCGCCGCGCCGGGCTGCCGGTCACGGCGCTCCCCGGGGCCTGCGCGGCGCCGACGGCGGTCGCCGGCTCCGGACTCCCCGGCGACGCCTTCGTCTTTCTGGGATTCCTTCCCCGAACACCGGGAAAGCAAAGGCGCGCCCTAGAAGCCGCCGCCGCGCTGGGAAAAACCCTCGTCATCTATGAATCGCCGTTTCGCGTCCGCAAACTTCTCGAGCGGGCCGCCGAGGCGCTGGGATCGGACGCCCAGGCCGCGTTCGTGCGGGAACTCTCGAAACTGCACGAGGAGTGGCGTACGGGAAGTATCGCGTCGCTTCTCGCGAGCCTGCCCGAGGGCGGACACTTGAAAGGGGAATTCGTCGTAATGCTTCACCCGCGCGCGGCCCGGGAAAAGACGCGATGACCCTTTGCACGAAGACCCTGTTTTGCGCCCCGGACGCCCCCCCCTCGCCCGCAGACCTCTCCGCGATCGCGGTCGGCGTCGCTTCCGGGAAAATCATTGTTTTTCCTACAGATACCGTATACGGGATCGGCACGACGGCGCGAAACAACTCGGCCCGGGAGCGCCTTTACGCGCTAAAGGACCGCGATCCTAGGAAAGCATTGCCCATTTTGGTACATTCTCTCGACGACGCTCGTCTCTGGGCCGAGTTCACGCCCGAAGCCGAAATCCTTGCCCGGAAGTACTGGCCCGGTGCGCTGACCTTGGTGCTGAGCGTCACCCGGAAGGGTCGCCGGATCGTGTCCGAAGGCGCGGCCACCATCGCGCTGAGGATTCCGGCGCTCGCGCTGACGCGGGAACTGATCGAACTCTCGGGCGTGCCGTGGGCGACGACGAGCGCGAACCGTTCAGGAGAACCCGCCTGCGCGGACGGGACGGCGGCGGCGGACGTCTTTTCCGGACGCGTTGATTTCATCGTCGACGCGGGGCCGGGGGCGGGACAGCCGTCGACGGTGGTCGACGCGACGGGCGGGACGTTGAAAATCCTTCGCGCGGGGGCGCTGAGCGCCTCAGAGGTTTTGGGATGAAAGTTTTGTTCGTCTGCACCGGAAACACCTGCCGAAGCGTGATGGCCGAATTTCTCTTCAACAAAATGAGCGCGGATAAAGCACTGACGGGCTTCGAAGCTCGATCCGCGGGGGTCGCCGCCGAAGGCTACTTTCCAATCCCCGGAGGCGTCACGCGCGCGATGGGCGAACGCGGTATCGACCGGGTGGAGCACACCGCGCAGTTGGTCGGCCGGGAACTCATGGGCTGGGCGGACGCGATCGTACCGATGACGGCGGGGCATTACGACTACCTGATCGATGAGTACCCCGAATTTAGAAAGAAGACCGCGTTGTTCACCGATTGGACCGGGGACGAAGCCGGAGACGTCCCGGACCCGATCGGAAAACCGGACGCCGTGTACCGCGCGTGCCGGGATCGCATTGAATCCGGACTCGAAAGACTCTTGGAGCGCCATGCACCTCAAACATCTTAAATCTCAAGATCCCGAACTTTACGAAGCGATCATCGCCGAAACCCGGCGTCAGGACGAAAACCTGGAATTGATCGCCTCCGAAAACTACGTCTCCGAAGCCATCCTCGAAGCGCAAGGATCGGTGCTCACCAACAAATACGCCGAAGGCTATCCCGGACGCCGCTACTACGGCGGATGCGAGTTCGTAGACGTCGCCGAGCGTCTCGCGATCGCGCGGGCGAAGGAGCTGTTCGGGGCGGAACATGCGAACGTCCAGCCCCATTCCGGCGCCCAGGCGAATATGGCCGCCTACTTGTCGATGATCGAACCCGGAGACACGGTCCTAGGACTCGACCTCGCGCACGGCGGACATTTGACGCACGGACATCCGCTGAACTTCTCGGGCAAGTATTTCAAGATCGTCCCGTTCACCGTCACGCGGGAAGAGGAGACGATCGATTACGGGGAAGCCGAAAGACTCGTCGCCGAACACAAGCCCAAGATGCTGTTCATCGGCGCGTCGAACTACTCCCGCGTGATCGACTGGGAGCGCTTCCGGAAAATGGCCGACTCCGTCGGCGCGTTTTTCTGCGCCGACATGGCGCACTACGCCGGACTCGTCGCGGCCGGGCTCTATCCGAACCCCGTTCCCCACACGGACGCGACGACGACAACGACGCACAAAACCCTGCGCGGGCCGCGCGGCGGGATGATCCTCTGCAAAGACGCCCGCAAAAAAGAAATCAACAAGACCGTCTTCCCCGGTCTTCAGGGGGGACCCCTGATGCACGTGATCGCTGCGAAAGCCGCGTGCTTCGGAGAGGCGCTCAAACCCGAATTCAAGGAGTACCAGCGGAGAACGCTCGCCAACGCGCGAAAACTCGCCTCGGCCCTGACGGAACTGGGACTGCGCATCGTCTCGGGCGGAACCGACTCGCATGTCTTCTCGGTGGACCTGCGCCCGAAAAAAGTCACGGGGAAGGACGCGGAGACGGCTCTCGATCAGGCGGGCATCACGGTCAACAAAAACGCGATCCCCTACGATCCGGAAAAACCGATGGTCGCCAGCGGAATCCGGATCGGAACGCCGACGCTGACCACGCGGGGCATGAACGAGCCCGAGATGGAGCTCGTCGCCGAACTTATCGACGCGGCATTGACCGGTAAAGACGACGCGGCCGCTCTCGCGCGCGTCAAGGGCAAGGTCCGGGAATTGACCTCGCGGTTTCCCGTCTACCAAGACCGCGCCGCCGAGAGCGCCTGCGCGTGATCGCCAAGATTCTGATCGTCGACGACAACGACAACCTGCGGGAATCGCTGAAAGCGATCCTGTCCGAACAGGGGCATGAGGTGCTCGAAGCCTCCGACGGCGCGCAGGCATTCACCATCGCGGAAAAGGAAATGCCGCATATCATCCTCAGCGACGTCGTGATGCCCGGGGTCTATGGGACCACCGCCGCGAAACGGTTGACCGAATTCTACAAGACGGCGAAGATTCCGATCATTTTGATGAGCGGAAGCGTCGAGCAGTCCGTACTCGGGAAGCTGCTGGAACAGCCGCATGTCCGTTATCTAAAGAAACCGGTCGACCCGGAAGAGCTCGACAAAACAATCCGGGAACTGCTTCCCGACGGGGGATACACGCCGTGACCCGCAACGACAACGCCGCCGTAAAAATCGCCGTCATCGGAGGATCGGGCCTTTACGACATGGAAGGCGTCGAAGACCTCCAAGAGCGGCGCATCGAAACCCCGTTCGGCTCCCCCTCGGACGCCGTGATGATCGGAACCCTGTCGGGCGTGCGCGCGGCGTTTCTTCCCCGTCACGGGCGCGGACATTTCCTGCTTCCGACAGAAGTCCCCAGCAAGGCGAACATCTGGGCGCTGAAATCGCTGGGCGTCGAACGGATCCTCTCCGCCAGCGCGGTCGGCTCATTGCGCGAAGAACTCGCCCCCCGGCACTTCGTTTTTCCCGATCAACTCGTGGATAATACGCGCCGCCGCGATTCGACCTTCTTCGGGAACGGCGTCGTCGCGCACGTCGCGTTCGCCCATCCGTTCTCCCGTCCGCAGTCCGATCTGCTCTTCGCGGAAGCGAAGGCGCTCGGCCTCCAGGCCACCCGCGGCGGGATCTACTGCTGCATGGAAGGACCCCAATTCTCGACTCGCGCCGAATCGGAAACGCACCGAAAGCTCGGCTACGACATCATCGGCATGACCGCGGCCGGCGAAGCAAAACTCGCGCGCGAGGCGGAGATCTGCTATTCCACGATCGCGATGGTCACCGATTACGACTGCTGGAAGGAAAACGACCACGTCCATACCGAGAAGGTGGTCGAACACCTGATGGCCAACGCTAAAAACGTACGGGCGCTGCTTAAAAACGCGATACCCAAACTCGCGGCGGAGCCCCTCGATCCCGAATGTTCCGAGGCGCTGCGGGGCGCTATTTTTACGCCGCCGGCGTCGCGGAACAAAGAAACGCTGGAAAGGCTCGGACCGATCATCTCCAAATATGTCGAACTCGCGTCCGCGTGACGCCCGTCTCCGAAAACCCGAGCCGAAATGAGGAACTCCCGCATGAACGCGAAACTTAGGCGGAAATTGATCGAAACGGCAAAACGCGCCCGTGAGCGGGCCTACTGTCCGTACTCGCGCTTTCCGGTCGGCGCCGCGGTCCTGACCGACGAAAACAAGCTTTTTTTCGGAGCCAACGTGGAAAACGCCTCGTACGGGCTCACGATCTGCGCCGAGCGCGTCGCCGTCGCCAACGCCGTCACGCGCGGCGCGAAGGGCATTCAGGCGATCGCGATCGTCGGCCGCGCCCCCAAACCCTGCGGCGCCTGCCGTCAGGTGATGGCGGAATTCAGCTCGAAGGACACCCCGGTGCTCCTCGTCGACGTCAGCGCGGACTCGCGGAAGGAAACGGTTTTAAGACTGAAGATGCGCCAGATTCTGCCGCACGCCTTCGACCCGCTCGAAGCGGGACTCCTGCCGCCGAATCCGCAGAATTTAGTTAAACCGCGCGGGGGCTCGTCCGCGCGCAAAACGAAGCGTCGGAAGAAGAGGTAGTCATGGATACCCGCACACTAAAACCCATTCTGGACTGGGCCCGAAGCACCGATCTCGAAGAAGTGTCGCTGCGACGCGGCGAAGAGGCGATCGAATTCCAGCTCGAAGGCGCGATCACGACGCCGCCCTCGATCTTCCCGCCCTGCTCACTGTCGCCCGTCACGGCGAGGGACGTCGGCATATTCCGGGCGGATGGACAGGGAGAAGCCTCCCGCGTCGAGGAAGGGGACTCCGTCACGAACGGACAAATACTCGGCCACATCGAAACCGGGAAAGCGCGCCATCCGGTCCGCGGCGAAGCAGACGGAAAAATCGTCGCGGCGAAAATCGAGGATGGACAGCCGGTCGAATACGGCCAGCCGCTGTTCTTCATCCAACCGAACTGACCGAGATCCCTTTGGCAAACCCGTCGCCGATTCAATGCTCCCAATGCTCCGGGGGAAGTTCCTCGGATGCCCTGGAGTGCGCCAAGTGCGGAGGCCGCATCGTCCGCATTTGCGGCACGTGCGGTTTTAAGAATTCGGCGGCGAAGGGATTTTGCGACGTTTGCGGCGAGGAGATGACGGCAGGCACCGCCGGTCAGATCGTGCCGAAGCAGCAGATCGACGCCGTCCATCAAGACAATCTTAAGGGCATGAGCCCACCGGCCGAAACGTCCCCCGAACCTCCTCCCCCGCCGCCCGAACCGCCCAAGAGGCCGGAGCCGCCTGCGCCCCGCATCCCGGAGCCCGAACCTCCCCCGCGTTTGCCTCCGATCGGCCGCATGGATCCCGAGCCGGAACCACCCCGGACTCCCGAACCTCCCTCCGAACCCGAACCGGCGCCGGAACCGCCGCCCGAACCGGAAATCCCAACGGTCCAGACCCCTGCGAAACCAAACCCCAGGCGCGATCTCGAGGATTTTTTGCCGCGCACGGGGGTTCAACGCATTCTGCGCAACGACGAGCTGAAAGAGGAACAGCCGAAAGAACCCCTTTCGCTCAAGACGCCGGACCCGGCGCCGCGCCCCGGAGAACCTCCGCGCACCCAGCTGCGCCGAATCCCCGATTCCGAGCGCAAGCCCGAATCCCGAAAAGAAGAACGGCGCCCGGAACCTCCCAAGCGTCCCGAGCCCAAAGTCCCGGAGGAGCGCCCCCGCGAAAAGCGTCCTGAAGCGGCGGCGAAGAAACCCTCGCGGCATCCCGAACGGGAGAAGCTCAAGCCGCTCTCCAAAGACGATCTCGCGTTCACCCAGCGCACGATCCGCCGCGTGAAGGAGCGCCCAGGCGCGTCGACGGCGATTCTCCTGGTTCTCCTGCTCGTATCCGGAGGACTCTACGGGCTGCTCTGGAAGCAGCGCAACACGCCCAGCCGAAAGCTGACGAAGGCGGCCGGGGAGTATCTCTTTGCGTTGAAGGAGAAAAATTTCGGAGCGGCCTACGAGGCGCTTTCCGCCGAGTCCAAAGCGTCGCTAAGCGCGGACCGCTTCACGGAACTTCAGGAGAAGGGCGACTGGAGCTTCGACGATCTGGAAATCAAGTCGCTGACCGAAAAATGGGGATTCATCACTTACAAACTCTATGGATCAAACGCATCCGGAGAGGATTGGATGCATTTCGTGCTCGAAAACGGCCTCTGGAAGCGCGCCTATTGGTGGCATCTGATGACCCCGATCGAAGAGGCCCTGGCGCGCCGGGATTTTCAAGCG
This sequence comes from Elusimicrobia bacterium CG_4_9_14_3_um_filter_62_55, assembly GCA_002790095.1. GTDB lineage: Bacteria > Elusimicrobiota > Elusimicrobia > UBA1565 > UBA1565 > UBA1565. Next base: position 7,601 of record PFUL01000188.1, read on the forward strand.
GCGCTCAAGTACGCGAATGAAGCCGCGGAGCTGAATCCGCGCGATCCGCTGGTTAATTCCTACCTCTGTGAAGCCGCGTACGGCCTCGGCCGGTGGGACGCGGCCCTGAAGGTCTGCCGGAGAACCTTCCAAGCCGCCGACAAATTCAATTCCCGCCTCGAACCGAAGGATGTTTTTCACCTCCATTCCTTGGTCGCCGACATTTACCGGAACAAACTCGGCCGCCTTTCCGAGGCCGTCGGGGAATACAACATTATGCTGGCGTTCCCGCTGCTTGACGCGGACAGCCGATGCGACACGATGCTCGCGCGCGCCGACGCGCACCAACTCTTGAAGGAGTACGCCGAAGCCGTCCCCGACTACGAAGAGGCCGGCAAGCACTGCCGCAACCTTCACGATCAGGCCTATGCCGAACGCGGCGTGAAAATTCTCTCCGGCCTCGGCGGCGAAGAGGCGATCCAACGCCTCAAGTCGCACAAGATGCCCGGAGATGAAAACACGCTGTTCGCGTGGCGCCGGAAGGTTCGGGAAAATCTCGCGCGCGAATTGAAAGCGGCGGTAGAAGACCTGGCCTTCCAGGAGACCTGGACCGCAGAACATCTCGCCGGACCCGTCTACAAAGTCACGGTCACGGACCGCTCCACGCCGATTCTTTCGGGAGAGGTGAACCTGCTCGACCATTCCATCAAGGTGAACATCCATGTTCGATAAAATTCTCATCGCCAATCGAAGCGAGATCGCCGTCCGGGTGATCCGCGCCTGCCGGGAACTCGGCGTCAAGTCGGTCGCGGTTTACTCCGAAGCGGACCGCCCCTCACGGCACGTGCGCATGGCCGACGAATCCGTTTGCATCGGTCCGGCGACGGCGCTCGAAAGCTACCTGAATCAAGAACGCGTCCTCGCGGCCGCGACGATGACCGGGGCCGACGCAATCCATCCCGGGTACGGTTTCCTTTCGGAAAACGCGAGTTTCGCGGAGGCCTGCGAGCGGCAAGGCATCACCTTCATCGGCCCCCCGTCGTCGGCGATCCGCGCGCTGGGCGACAAGCTCAGCGGCAAACGCCTGGCCGATAAGGCGAAGGTCCCCTGCGTTCCCGGAATGACCCTCGACAAAGGGAAGGTCGACGCGAAGGTTCTCGCGCGCTGCGAAGAAATCGGTTTTCCGATCATGGCGAAAGCCTCCGCGGGCGGCGGCGGCAAAGGACTCCGCGTCGTGCGCGACCCGGCGATGCTCCAAGCGGAAATCGAACGGGCCTCGGCCGAAGCCCAGGCGGCCTTCGGCGACGGCACGATGTTCATCGAGAAGTACATCGAAAAGCCGCGCCACGTCGAGATTCAGCTCGCCGCCGACAAATACGGGAATGTCGCGGCTCTCGTCGAACGCGACTGCACGGTACAGAGGCGCCACCAAAAACTTATCGAGGAAAGTCCCTCCCCGGCCGTGACCCCGAAAATTCGCGAAGCCATGCAGCAGGCCGCGATCCGGCTCGCGAAGGCCTGCGACTACCACAACGTCGGAACCGTGGAATTTTTGCTCGATACCGACGGACGCTTCTACTTCATTGAGGTCAACACGCGCCTGCAGGTGGAGCATCCGGTCACCGAAACGGTGGTCGGGGTGGATCTGATGCAGGAACAAATCCGGCTCGCGGCCGGCGAAAAACTCTCCTTCACCCAAGAGCGCGCCTCGGAAATCCGCTGCCACGCGATCGAACACCGCATCAACGCGGAGAACCCGGCGACCGGTTTTTCCCCGTGCCCCGGGCGCATCGATTCGTTGGTGTTCCCGGCGGGCCCCGGCGTCCGCGTCGATTCTCACCTGTACCCCGGATACACCGTTCCCTCATACTACGACAGCCTTCTCGCGAAACTCATCGTCAGCGCCGAGAACCGCGAGGCCTGCATCCGCCGGTCCTTGCGCGCGCTCGGGGAAATGGAAATCGTCGGAATCGAAACCACGACTCCGTTTCACGCGCGCGTGCTCCGGGAAGAACGCTTCCGCTCCGGTGATTTCGACACGCGCTTCGCCGATCACCTGCAAGCCGAAGACAAGGAGAAAGCGGCCGTCGCCGCGTGAACACGCCTATGCCCGAGACCACGACCCTGGAACAAACCGTCCGGACCCAACTCGCGGACAGCGCCAGAACGATCGAAGCGACGATCGCCCGATCCGGCGTGATCGCCGCGATGGGGGAGTCGCTGATCGCCGCCTACAAAGCCGGCAACAAGATCATGAGCTTCGGAAACGGGGGCTCCGCTTGCGACGCGCAGAACTTCGCCGACGAGCTCGTGGGACGCTACGAACGCAACCGGCCGGGGCTGCCCGCGCTTTCGCTGACGGTCAATACCTCCGATCTTACCTCCATCGCCAACGACTTCGGTTACGACGAAGTCTTCGCGCGCCAACTGAAGGCGCACGCCAAACCCGGGGACATCGCGGTGGCGATCTCGACCAGCGGAAATTCCGCCAATGTCCTGAAGGCCGTCGAAGCCGCCAGAGAACTAGGCCTAACCGTCTTCGGCTTTACCGGCGAGACCGGAGGGAAACTCAAGGGGCTTTGCGATCACTGCCTTTGCGTCCCGTCGAAGGTCGTCGGACGAATCCAAGAAGTCCACATCACCGCGATCCAGATTCTCTGCGGTCTGGTAGAAGACGCGCTATTCCCGGATGCCCCGAAAGCGCACTAACACCGCCGGAAAAACGCTCTCCGCCCCCAAAGCGGCCGCGTGGCGCCGCGCGCGCGCGCGCGCGTCCGAAACGGTGGTCTTCACCAACGGCGTCTTCGACCTGCTTCACCCCGGACACGTTCAACTGCTGGAAGAAGCCGCCGCTCTCGGCGACCGGCTCATCGTGGCGGTCAACAGCGACGCCTCGGCGCGGCGTCTGGGGAAATCGGGTCCGAAACGGCCCGTCAATAAACTCGCCGATCGGTGCCGCGTGCTGGCCGCCCTGTCCTGCGTGGACGCGGTGGTAGCCTTCGGGGAAGACACGCCCGAACGCCTGCTCTCGAAACTAAAACCGGACGTATTGGTGAAAGGCGCGGACTACAAGCCTCACGAGGTCGCCGGGCGGGAACACGCGAAGCGCGTGGCGCTGCTGCGGTTGAAAAAAGGCTACTCGACGACCCGCCTGCTCCAACGGCTCGCCTCGTGAGCGACGCGCTCCTCATCCTCAACGCGCCCCTCCCGGACAAAAAGATGTTGCGCGCGGTCGCGAAAACGGTCGATCTCGTCGCCTGCGCCGACGGCGGACTGCGCACCGCCGTCGACTGCGGCATCGTTCCTCGAATCGTCATCGGAGACATGGATTCGCGCCCTAAACGCCTGCCGAAACTACCGGACACCGTTTACCTCTGTGATTTCGACGAAGACCGCTCGGACTTCGAAAAATCCCTTGCGTGGCTCGAGGAAGCCGGTTTCAACCGGGTTTTCGTTTCCGGAGTGCGCGGAGGCCGCGTCGACCACGAACGGGTCAATTGGGGCATCGTCCGGGCATGGTCGCGGCGCTTGGAACTGGCCGTCGTCGACGGCGGAATCACCCGCCTGCTCGGGCCCGGCGCCTACCGCTTTCCCGGCGCCCCCGGCCACCCTGTTTCCTTAATCAGCGATTCGGCCTCTGCGACGCTCAGCACCAAGGGCCTGCGCTACGCGCTGAAAAAAGAGCGGATCCTTCCGGGAAGCCGCGGTTTGAGCAATATCTGCTTGGGAAAATCCTTTACCGTAACCGTGCACGCCGGCCGAGTCTGGGCGTCGATGGCCGACGCATAACGCCTCCAAAAGACCGTTGATTCCTGACGCCCGATTCCCGATCCTATGACACCATGAAACAAACCTTCCAAGCCGTCGCCGTTGTGGTTTCCTTGTCTTTGACCGTGCCCGCCGAAGCGTTTTTCGGCTGGGGACGCTCCGAGCCCGCCGCGACGACACCGGTCGGCGCCGTCATCGTTGAACTTTCAGGGAAGGTAGAAACCCAGAGCCGGGACTCCGAAACCTGGGAACCCGCGGTGCTCCAGCAGACCTTGAATCCGGGCGACATGGTCATGACCGACGCCGACGGCACCGCCGTCGTGCTCTTCTTGGACGGCTCCAAAATCCGGCTCTCGCAAAACGCGGCGTTCGTCATGGAGCAGATGGACGAGAAGGAAGTAAAGCTCGAGGTCAAATTCGGCGTGTTTGAGGCCTGGGTGAAAAAACTGCGCACGCGGCGCTGGCGCGTTCGGACGCCTTCGGGCGTCGCGGCGATTCGAGGCACGGATTTCGTGATCCGCCTCGTCTCCCCGGATGGAACGATCCGGGACTTCGCGAGTCTGCAGCAGCTCATTGAATCGAATACCCCGATTTCGGTCGATACGGTCTTCGAACTCTTTACGGGCTCGCTCGACGTAACCGACGGCTTCGGAAACCGAACGGGTTTGCTTCCCGGCCAACAGCTCACGTCGGACACGAATACCGGCATCTCCCGCAGCAAACCCCAGTCCCTGCCTCAAGGCACGACGATGGCTAAAAAGCCCTCGTCCGAAGCGGCGGCGAAAAAAGCCGCGGCGGACGCGGAGAAGCGTGCCGAAAGCGCGAAGAAGAAAGCGGCCGAGGCCGAGAAGAAGGCGAAGGACGCCGAGAAGAAGGGCGACAAAGCCGGCGCCCAAAAGGCCCAACAAGAAGCGGATAAGGCCCGCAAGGAATCCAATAAGGCCGAACTGGTCAAGCAGGTCGCCCAGGAAATCGTCAAGATGGAAGCGCTGGCGAACCTGCCCGTTCCGCCGGGACCTCCCCCTCCGCCGCCCGGCGGCCCCTTACCCCCGCCCGAAGGCTTCCTGCCGCCCCCGGGGGGCTTCCCCAACCCGCTCGCCGATGA
>PFUL01000198.1 GCA_002790095.1 Elusimicrobia bacterium CG_4_9_14_3_um_filter_62_55
GCATCGCCAGCCAGCTTCGCGCTGGTCACCGCGCCATCGGCGATCTTATCCGCCGTAACGGCGTCGGCCGCGAGCTTCGCCGTCGTGACGGCCCCGTCGCCCAACTTGGCTGCGCTCACCGCGCCCGTCAGAATGGCCGCACCCGTCACAGCGTCGGCGCCGAGCTTCGTCGTCGTGACGGCACCGTCGGCCAACTTGGGCGCGCTCACCGCGCCCGTCAGGATCGCCGCCCCCGTCACCGCGTCGGCGCCCAGCTTCGCCGTCGTCACCGCGCCATCGCCGATCTTCGCCTCCACAACCGCGCCATCGGCGATCTTCACCGAAGTCACCGCGTCCGACGCCAGCTTAGAAGTCGTCACCGCACCGTCGGCGATGTCCGAGGCGACCACGCCCGTCAGCGCCGAGCCGTCTAGACCCGGCAGTGTCCCCGACAGTTTCGCCGCGTTCAACGAAAGCACGTTCGCATCCAGCACCGCGCCCGCCGCGATCTTTCCGGTCGTGACCGCCCCGTCTAAAATCGCCGCCGCCGTCACCGCGTCCGCGGCAAGATCGGTGGTCGTGACCGCTCCGCTCTGGATGTGTCCAGTCGTGATCGCATCAGCGAGTATCTTTGCTCCGTCGACAGCTCCGTTTTTGATTTTATCCGAAGTGACCGCATCGCCAGCCAGCTTCGCGCTGGTCACCGCGCCATCGGCGATCTTATCCGCCGTAACGGCGTCGGCCGCGAGCTTCGCCGTCGTGACGGCCCCGTCGAGAATCACTCCCGAGACGACCGCCCCCGACCCGAGCTTCGCCGTCGTCACCGAGCCGTCGGCCAATTTCGCCTCGGTCACCCGAGCGTCGATGAGTTGCGCGGTGTCGATGATGTCCGTCCCCAACTTGCCGCTGGTCACCGAACCCGCGGCGAGCTTTGCCGAATCCACCGCGCCATCAGCGATCTTAATGGAAGTCACCGCGTCAGACGCCAACTTCGAGGTCGTCACGGCACCATCAGCGATATCGGTAGCCACCACTCCCGTCAAAAGCGAACCGTCCAGCGCCGGCAACTGCGCACCCGTCAGCTTCTCGGCGTCCATCCCGATGATCTTAGCGTTGGTCACCGAGTCGTCTGCCAACTTGTCGGTCGTCACCGCCCCCGTCAGGATAGCCGCACCCGCCACAGCGTCGTCACCCAGCTTCGCCGTCGTGACGGCCCCGTCGCCCAACTTGGCTGCGCTCACCGCGCCCGTCAGAATGGCCGCACCCGTCACAGCGTCGGCATCGAGCTTCGTCGTCGTGACGGCACCGTCGAGAATCACCCCCGAGACGACCGCCCCCGATCCCAGCTTCGCCGTCGTCACCGATCCGTCGGCCAGCTTCGCGCTGGTCACCGCGCCATCGAGGATCTTAGCCGAGATCACCGCGTCGGCCGCCAGTTTCCCGGTCGTCACCACGCTGTCCGCTATGTCCGTCGCGACCACGCCCGTCAGCGCCGATCCGTCGAGACCCGGCAGCGTCCCCGACAGCTTCGCCGCGTTCAACGAAAGCACGTTCGCATCCAGCACCGCGTCCGCCGCGATCTTTCCGGTCGTGATCGCCCCGTCTAAAATCGCCGCCGCCGTCACCGCGTCCGCGGCCAATTTCCCCGTCGTCACCGATCCGTCGGCCAATTTCGCCTCAGTCACCCGAGCGTCGATGATCTGCGCGGTGTCGATGATGTCCGTCCCCAACTTGCCGCTGGTCACCGAACCCGCGGCCAGTTTCACGCTGGTTACCGCACCGTCGGCGAGTTCCGTCGCCGTGATCCCCGATAAGCGCGCCAAGGGAACCGTCCCACTGCCGAGATTGGAGGCGTTCAATCCCGTCAACGCCGCGCCGCTTATCGCCGGCAAGGCCCCCGTCAGCTTCGATGCACTCACCGCCATAATCGACGCGTCGGTCACTGCGTCCACCGCCAATTTTGCCGTCGTCACATGCCCGTCGGCGATCTTCACCGAGGTTACCGCGCCCGCTGCCAGTTTCACGCTGGTTACCGCACCGTCGGCGATGCCCGTCGCGACGACCCCGGTCAAAGCCGAGCCGTCTATCGCCGGGAGCGCCCCGGTCAACTTGGACGAGGCCATCCCGTCGATCTTAGCGTTCGTCACCGCGCCGTCCGCGATCGCGTTCGTCGTAACCGCGCCGGCCGCAAGCTTCGCAGTGGTCACTTCGCCGCTTCCTATCTTGTCGCTCGTCACTGCGCCCGCGGAGATTTTCGTCGTCGTGACCGCGTTAATGTTGATTTTGCTTTCCGTGATTGCGAGATTTCCCAATTTAGAATTCGTCACGGCCAGGTTCCCGATATCGGGCGTCGTGATGGAAAGATCGAGGATCGCCGCTCCCGTCACGGAATCGGCGCCCAACTTAGCCGTTGTAACTTCGCCGTCGGCGATCTTCACGCTGGTCACCGCGTCGGCGGCGAGTTTCGCCGTCGTAATCGCCCCGTCGGCCACGCCGGCGGCGGAGGAACACCCCCACGCGCTGCCGTTGTACTGCAGCACCTGGCCGTTCGTACAGCCGTTGGACGCCAACTTCCCGGTCGTCACCGATCCATCGGCCAGTTTCACGCTGGTGACCGCGCCGTCGGCGATGTCCGTCGCGACAACCCCCGTCAGCGCCGCGCCGCTTATCGCCGGCAAGGCCCCCGTCAGCTTCGACGCGCTCACCGTCATAATCGACGCGTCGGTCACCGCGTCCACCGCCAATTTCGCCGTCGTCACCGCGCCGTCCGCAATCTTCACGGAGGTCACTGCGTCCGTCGCAAGCTTGGCCGTAGTCACATGGCCTTCGGAAATCTTGTCGCTTGTCACTGCGCCGGCGGCGATCGTAAACGAGATAACCGCGCCGTCGGCGATCTTGTCGCTGGTCACGGCGCCGTCGGCCAGCTTGGCGCTCGTGACGATCCCGTCGTTGATTTCCGTAGCGACCACCGTTCCGGTCAGCTTGGAGGCGTCGAGGCTGACGATCTTCACATTAGTAACCGCGCCGTCGGCAATTTTGTCGCTGGTCACCGCGTCGGCCGCGAGTTTCGCGCTCGTCACCGCGCCGTCGGCGAGACCGGTCGCAACCACCCCGATCAGCGCCGATCCGTCCAGCGCAGGTAAAACCCCGCTCAACTTCGAAGCCGACATTCCGAGTATCTTCCCGTCGGTTACCGCCCCTTCGCCCAGCTTCGCGGTCGCAACCGCGCCGTCCGCGAGTTTGGCCTCTGTTACCCGCCCGTCGATGATCTGAACCGTATCCACCACGCCTGTCCCCAACTTGCCGCTGGTCACCGCGCCCGCCGCGAGTTTCGCGCTCGTCACCGAGCCGTCCGCGATCTCCGTCGCCGTCACCCCGATCAGCGCCGATCCATCCAAGGCCGGCAGGGGGCCGCCCGTCAGCTTCGCCGCGTCCAGCGAGAGCACGCTCGCGCTCGTCACCGCGTCGACCGCGATTTTCCCGGTGGTAATCGCCCCGTTGAGAATCTTGACGCTCGTCACGGCGTCGTCCGCGAGCACCGCGGTCGTCACCCCGCCCGCCACGAGATGCGCCGCGCTGGTCGCGAACACCGCGTAGGGAGATGAAGTGAGCTTCTCGCGCGGAGTCAACGTGGTGGCCCCCCCCGCCCCGAGCTTGATCTCGAGATACCAGTCGCCCGTTTGCAAATCGACTCCCGAGGGCACGGTGAAGGTCGTTCGGAACAATCCGTTGGAGACGGTCACGTTCTGCTCGCCGCTCGCGAAGCAGGCTCCCGCAAAC
>PFUL01000026.1 GCA_002790095.1 Elusimicrobia bacterium CG_4_9_14_3_um_filter_62_55
TGAAGGGATTTAGAGACCGTTGCTTTTGATCGCTCAGCCATCCCAACCGCGGGTTTATTTTACAAAATGTCGCCGGCCATTGACTGGCTGCGGCTTCAGCCCTCGCGGAGCCCGTCAACGCTCCCCGACATTTGCAATTCCGGAAAATGTGATAGAATGGCCCAGCCGGCGGGGTAGCTCAGGGGTTAGAGCGGGCGTTTCATAAGCGCTAGGTCGGCGGTTCAATTCCGCCCCCCGCCATTCGGATTTACGCCGTCACATCCATTCAGAGTTAGGAGACAACACGTTATGGCCGAAACCTTGGTCGTCGTCAGCAAAGTCAAATCGATGGTGAAGGATCAGGGCCTGCGCACCGGCGGGGACTTCCTGGACGCGCTCTCCGCGCGCATTAATCAGATCGTTTCGGCCGCGTGCGAAAAGGTCAAGACCGAAGGCAAGCGCAAGACCCTCGGCGCCGAAGACCTCTAGGCCGTTCTCGGGCCCGCCCCCGAGGCCCGCCGCGCGGGGGCGGGTTTAGCTCGATTTAGGCTTGGTTTTCTTGGGCCTTCGCGCATTATTTTGTAGAATCGCTCCACGCTATGGTTACCTTTAAGTCGTTCATGGAATCGTCGCTCTACGACCCCCATAGCGGTTTCTATTCCCGCCGCACCCCCACCGAAGATTTCTACACCGCGCCGGAACTGCACTTTGCCTTCGCCTTCGTCCTCGCCAAGCGCATCGTCGCCGGCTTGGAACGTATCCGAGCGGTCCGCCCCACGGCGCCGCTGTTCGTTGTGGAAATGGGATCCGGCGACGGCAGCCTGGCCCGCCAGGTCCTGACGGCTATTAAGGAAGAGCATCCTGTTTGGTTTGAACGCATCCGCTACGTGCTCGTGGAGCGGGTCGAAAATCTGATGCTGGACTCCATCCTTTCCCTGCAATCCGTCGCGCCGGGCGGGAAACTGCTCGGCTACAGCCGCCTCGAGGACATGCAGCCGGTCTGCGGCGTCTTCTTTTCCAACGAACTCGTCGACGCCTTCCCGGTGCACCTGCTGCAAAAGTCCCGCGGGCAGGTCCGCGAGGTCTACGTGAAGCCGCGCAAGCACGGACGCGGTTGTGTGCGCACGCTCGGAATGCTCTCTTCGCGCGCGCTGGTGCACGAGGCCCGGGCGGTCGCCGAGAATCTTCACGAAGGCGCCCTCCACGCCGTCAACCTCGAGGCCCGCGAGTGGATCCGCCGCGTCGCCGTCCGGATGAAGGTCGGCGAACTCCTCACCGTCGACTACGGGAAAAAACTCGTCCCCGGCGCGCCGAACCCTCCCCGCACCTTCTATCGCCACACCCTCGGCTGTGACCCGACGGCGCGTCCGGGCCGCGAGGACATCACCGCGGGAGTCGATTTCGCCGACCTCGCGCGCGCGGGAACCGCCGCGGGCCTCTCGGAACGGGAATACTCCTCTTTTTCCAAGTTTCTCATCGACGGGGGCATTCTCGATCGCCTCCCCGTCGGTCAGGACCTCGCCGCGTTCACCGAACGCGCCCGGGTTAAGACGCTGTTCCATCCGGACGGGATGGGGGAATCGTTTAAAGTGCTCGTTCAAGAGAAGGGGTTCACACGCCTATGATGCTCGATTACGTGACGCTCTACGCGTTCCTCGTGGTGGCGATCGGTTTTTCCGCCGTCACCTTGATCGCGTCCCATCTGCTGCGCCCTAAAGTCCCCGACGCCGTGAAGGATTCCACCTATGAGTGCGGCATCCCGGCGATCGGAACCACCGAGGTGAAAACGAACATCCGGTTCTACGTGTTCGCGCTTCTCTTCGTGATTTTCGACGTGGAAACCCTCTTCGTCTATCCCTGGGCCGTCACGGTCAAGGAAATCGGCGCGGTCGCGCTCGTGGAAATGTTCGTCTTCCTGACGATCCTGTTCCTCGGTCTCATGTACGCCTGGGCGAAAGGCGCGCTCGAGTGGGACATCCCGACGCCGTTTTCGGAGAGGAGTTAACGATGGGTGTTATTTTAGACAAGCTGCCCGGCGTCGCCGGCGTCCTTCCCGGAGGAGCCGGAGTCCTCGCCCGCGTCGACGACCTGATCAACTGGAGCCGGAAGTCTTCGTTGTGGCCGATGACCTTCGGACTCGCCTGCTGCGCCATCGAGATGATGGGCGCGTACGCGAACCGCTTCGACTTCGACCGCATGGGCGTCATTCCCCGGCCGAGCCCCCGCCAAGCCGATCTGATCATCATCGCGGGAACCGTCGTCAAAAAGATGGCGGATCCGATCATCCAGGTCTACAAGCAGATGCCGGAACCGAAGTTCGTCATCTCCTACGGTTCCTGCTCGAACTGCGGCGGCCCCTACTACGACTCCTACTCGGTCGTGAAGGGCGTCGATAAAATCATTCCCGTCGACGTCTACGTGGCCGGATGCCCGCCGCGCCCCGAAGCGCTGCAATTCGGGCTGATGCAGCTGCAGAAGAAAATCGAATCGATGAAAATCGCGAAGACTCAGGGCGCTTCCCCGCTGCAGGAGAAGGGCGCCCGGGATTTGGGTTGAACGCCATGACGACCACGACCTTGGACCGCGAAGCCCTCCAGGCGAAGTTCGCGGAAAAATTTCCGGAGGCCGAGACGATCGGCGCCCCCGCAGAAGGCTCCGCCCCGACGGAGCTCAAAGGCTATTTGACCGTGCGCTTCCCCGATGGAGAGCGGCTGCTCGCCGCCTTGCGCTGGCTCAAAGAGGATTTGGGCTTCGCCTACCTCGACATGATCTCCGCGGTGGACTGGAAGGGCCCGGTGGACATCGACGGGTACATCCGCGATCCCAATCCGAACGTGTTTCTTCCCGACGGCGCCACCCCTCAGGTCCAGCTTCCCGTCGCCAACAAAACCGTCGCCTACCGTGACGCCGTGGAATTGGTCTACCTCCTCTCGCATCTGGACGCGAAGATCAAGGTTTGCCTCAAACTCGACGTGCCGCGCGACGGAGGCTCGGCCCCGAGCGCCATCGGCGTGTTCAAATCCGCCGACTGGCAGGAACGGGAAATCTTCGACCTCTTCGGGGTCGCCTTCCTGAACCACCCCAACCTGTCGAAAATCCTGACGCCGGATTTCCTGAAGGGACATCCGCTGCGCAAAGACTACAAACACCAGAAGGACCGATTCGATGACTGAAACCGCCGCGGACAATAAACCCAAGCTCAAGTCGGATCAGATGTTCATCAACCTCGGGCCGCAGCACCCGAGCACCCACGGCGTTCTGCGCATCGGATTGACGATCGAAGGGGAAATCATCGTCAACGCCGTCCCCGACGTCGGCTATCTGCACCGCGGGACGGAGAAGCTCGCCGAGATCCGAGGCTACCACCATTGCGTGGTCCTCTCCGACCGCTGGGACTATCTGAACGCCATGGGCAACAACATGGTCTTCTGCATGGCCGCCGAGAAGCTCATGGGCGTCGAGGTTCCCGAGCGCGCGCAGCAGCTTCGCGTTTTGATGCTCGAGCTCAACCGCATCGCGAGCCACTTGCTGTTCTTCGGCACCTACGGCATCGACATCGGCGCCTTCACCGCGTTCCTTCACGCCTTCCGTGAACGCGAGATGGTTCTCGATCTTTTTGAGATGGTCTGCGGCGCCCGCATGACCTACAACTACATCCGCCTCGGCGGCGTCATGAAGGAGCTTCCCAAAGAGTGGCTCGACCGCTGCCGGGAGTTCGTTCCCTTCTTTAAGAAACGCCTCGCGGAGTACGACGACCTGCTGTCCTTCAACCCGATCTTCCTCGATCGCACGAAGACCGTCGGCGCGGTAGGGGGGAAGGAAGCCCTCGCGTGGGGATGGTCCGGCCCGAATCTCCGCGCGTCGGGCGTTCCCTACGACATGCGCAAATTCCAGCCGTATTCCTCCTACGAAAAATTCGATTTCGAGATTCCCGTCGGCAAGGACGGCTCCTGCTGGGACCGCTACTACTGCCGCGTGCGGGAAATGCACGAGTCGCTCAAAATCGTCGAACAGGTGCTCGGCGGACTCCCGGAAGGTCCGATCCTCGGAAAAGGCGTCGCGAAAGTTCCGAAGGCGCCTCCCGGAGAAACCTACGCCGCGATCGAAGGCGCTCGCGGCGATCTCGGGATTCACTTGGTCTCGGACGGAAACATGTCCCCGTATCGTCTGCACGTCAAAGCCCCGAGCTTTATCAATCTTCAGATCCTCCAGGAGATGCTCGTCGGACAGAAAATTTCGGACGTCGTCGCGATTCTCGGATCGATCGACATCGTTCTCGGAGAGGTGGACCGCTGACCGCCTTTTTTGTATGATCCGCCTACACCTTTTGACATCTCACCATGACCGATAAGCCTTCCGAATCCGATAAGCCGGACGAAGCTAAGAAGGAAGAAGCGCCCGCCGCCAAGCCGGCGCCCGCCAAGCCGCCTGCGAAGCCTCCGGTCAAGGAACTTCCGAAACCCGTCTTCAACGAGCACCCGACCCACCCCGCGTATCAAGGACGCGCCTCGCGTCTTTTACACGCGAACCGGATGGCGCCCAATCGCGTCTGGGAGGACAAGTGGCGGCTGCCGCGCTACCGAAACGGCGCGATCATGCTCGCGGGCATTCTCGGGGGCTTGACCGTCGGCGCCGTCCTCATCGACCGTTTCGGGATGACGGTCTGGATGAAGCTCTGGAACACTTTGTTCGCCGTCCTCGGCCGCGTCGCGGCCGCGGCGGGGGCTTCCGCGGATTCCGTCGCCGCGGCAAAGGCGTTCGCCGAGACCTCTCCGTGGATTTGGTCCCCGTTGAAGGTGATTCTCGTCCTGCACGTGATTTTGGTCGCTCCGATCTTCCTCGTTTGGTGGGAGCGCAAGATCTCCGCTCACATGCAGTCCCGCTTCGGGCCGATGTACGTCGGCTGGTTTCACGGGGTTCTGCAGACCGTCGCGGACGGGATCAAGCTCCTCCTTAAGGAGAACATCCAGCCCGCCTCGGCGGATTCGTGGGTGCACCGCCTCGCGCCCGCCGTCGTCTGCTTCCCCGCGATTCTCGCCTTCGCGCCGGTCTCCTTCGGCGGCGACCTCATCGCGGCGGACATCGACGTCTCCGTGGTTTACATCTTCGCGATGGCGGGGATCTCGGTGGTCGGCATCATGATGGCCGGCTGGGGCTCGGGCAACAAGTACTCGTTGCTCGGCGGCCTCCGCTCCGCGGCCCAACTCGTCAGCTACGAACTGCCCCGCGGCTTCGCGATCATGCCCGTGATCATGTTCGCGGGTTCGCTCAGCCTGGTCCGCATCGCCGACGCCCAAAGCGGCACCTGGTTCGGCTTCGTGCCGCGCTGGTTTATTTTCTACCCGGTCGTCGGGCAGTTGTCGTTTCTGATTTTCCTGATCGCGTCGGTCGCGGAAACCAACCGCACCCCGTTCGACATCCCCGAAGCCGAATCGGAACTCGTGGCGGGGTTTCACACCGAGTACTCGGGGATGCGCTTCTCTTTGTTTTTCCTGGCGGAATACGCCTATATGCTTTTGGCCTGCCTGCTCATGTCCGCGTTCTTCTTCGGCGGAGGAAACCCGCCGCTGCCGGGGCTTGATTTCGTGCCGGGCTGGTATTGGTTCCTGGGGAAGACGATGGCGCTGGTCTTCCTCTTTATGTGGTTCCGTTGGACCTTCCCGCGCTTGCGCGTCGACCGGGTGATGGACCTCTGCTGGAAGTTCCTGCTCCCGTGGTCCTTCGCCAACATCGCCTTCGCGGGGTTGTACCTCCTCTTCTAATGGGAAACTACTTCTCCACGATCTTCGGCGCCTTCACCGCGATCCTCAAAGGGATGTCGGTGACGTTCAAGACGATGCTCAAACCCGCGACGACGGTGCAGTACCCGACCGAGAAGCTCGTGCCCTACGAGGGCTACCGCGGCGCGCTGCTCTTCGACGCGGACACCTGCATCTCCTGCAACCTCTGCGTGAAGGCCTGCCCGTCGTTTTGCATCCAGCTCGAGAACGCGACCAACGAGGCCGGCAAGAAGATCGCGAAGGTCAAGTGGTACACGATCGATTTCGGCAAGTGCAACTTCTGCCGCCTTTGCGAAGAGTCCTGCCCGACCAAGCCGAAATCCGTCTGGCATTCCCTCGACTACGAGATCACCTTCTTCAAGCGCGACGAAATGGTCCGCTGCTGGCAGAAGGGCTTCGAATTTATCGGCAAATACTTCGACCGCGAGGCGAAGGAATTCAAAAAACCGGAAGGGCAGGTCCAGATTCAGACCACCCAACAGCGCTGCCAATACTGATGGAACAGATCGTCTTTTATTCCCTGTCGGCCGTCACCCTCATCGCGGCGCTCGGCGTCGTGACGATGCGAAACGTCCTCCACTCGGCGCTGATGCTCGGCGTCGCGCTGATGGGGGTCGCGGGACTCTTCGCCGCTCTCGGCGCGGACTTCCTGTTCGCCGGTCAGATCGTCATCTACGTGACCGGCGTCGCGGTGCTCGTGCTCTTCGTCGTCATGCTCGCCGGGCGCGAAAGCGACCTGCACGCGCGGCAAACCAACGAGAAATGGCCCCTCGCCGTCGCGATCTGCGCGGTCATCTTCTTCGGATTTTGGCGCTGCATCGCGCCCTACGCGGGGACCCCGACGCGCACCCAGCCCGAGCCCAGCACGCGGGCGATCGGGAAACTGCTTCTGAGCGATTACGCGCTGCCGTTTGAACTCATCTCGCTGATTCTCATCGCGGCGATGATCGGCGCGATTTTGTTCTCGCGCGGGGGAAGCGCGGCGGAGGACGCGCCGTGAGCCTCTCCCACTACCTCGTCGTCAGCGCGGCCTTGTTTTTGATCGGTCTCTTCGGCGCCCTCACGCGCCGGAACACGATCGGAATCCTGATGAGCATCGAACTCATTTTCAACGCGGCGAACCTGAACCTCGTCGCCTTCAACCGGTACCTGCACTTCGACGCGCTGCACGGAAACGTCATCACCTTGTTCGTGATGGGCATCGCGGCGGCCGAAGCGGTCGTCGGCCTCGCCTTGCTCATGGCCATCTACCGGAATCTCAACACGATCTACGCGGAAGACTTCAACCTTCTGAAGGGCTGATATGCTCGAACACGTCTACTGGATCCCGCTCATCCCGCTTTTCACCTCGGTCGTCATTTTGTTCGGGGGGAAGGAAGGCAAGGACTCCAAGATGCCGTACCTGGGCATCGCGGCGATGGCGTGGTGCTTTCTGCAGTCTTCGGTCATATTCTTTCAAACCCTGACGGGGCGCATCCCGCTGCTCGAAGGCAAGGAATACTTCCTCTACGAGCGCATTCCGTGGCTGTCGTGGGGCCCGAACCTCAAGGTCCACCTCGGCGTCCTGATAGACGGTCCGGCCGCGACCTTGCTGTTCGTGGTGACTCTCGTCAGCCTGCTGGTTCAGATCTACTCGCTCGGCTACATGTACGACGACAAGCGCAAGAAGCGCTACTACGCCTTCCTCTCGTTTTTCACCGCCGCGATGCTGGGGCTGGTCGTCTCCTCAAGCCTCCTGATCCTCTTCGCCGCCTGGGAACTCGTCGGAGTCTCCTCGTACCTGCTGATCGGCTTCTGGTTCGAGAAGCCCGGTCCCGCGTACGCCGCGAAGAAGGCCTTCATCACCACGAAACTCGGCGACTGCGGATTCTATTTCGGCCTGCTGCTGCTGTTCTCCTACACCGGGACTTTCGATCTCGTCATGCTCAAAAGCCATGTCGCCCAAGGGCTGCTGCCGCTGGAAGCCGCGACCGCGATCGGCATCGGGTTTTTAATCGGCGCCATCGGAAAGTCCGCGCAGATGCCGCTGTTTATCTGGCTGCCCGACGCGATGGAAGGCCCGACTCCCGTGTCGGCGTTGATCCACGCGGCGACGATGGTCGTCGCCGGAATCTATCTCGTCGCCCGCGTCTATTTCATCTATACCTCCGCTCCGCTGGCGCTGGGCGCGGTGGCCTGGGTCGGTCTCTTCACCGCGTTTCTCGCCGCGACCATGGCCGTCACGGCCTACGACATCAAGAAGGTGCTCGCCTATTCGACCATCAGCCAGTTGGGCTACATGATGCTCGGCTTGGGCGTTTACGGCTACACTTCGGCTCTGTTTCATCTGACGACCCACGCCTTCTTCAAGGCCCTCTTGTTTCTCGGCGCGGGCTCGGTGATTCACTCGGTGCACACCAACGACATGCGCGAGATGGGGGGACTCATCAAACGCATGCCCGCGACCGCGACCACGATGGGGATCGCGACGTTGACCATCGCCGGGATGCCGCTGCTCTCGGGCTGGTGGTCGAAAGAGGCCGTTTTGCACGCCGCCTACTCGCACAACTGGGGCATGTGGCTTTTGGGAGTCCTCACCGCCGGGCTCACCTCGTTCTACATGTGCCGCCTCTTCTTCCTCACCTTCATCGGGGAGCCCCGCGACCCCCACAAGCATCAGCACGCGCACGAGTCCCCGGCGACCATGACCGGCCCGCTGTGGGTGCTGGCGATGCTTTCGCTGTTCGCCGGGGGGCTTCTCCATTACAACGGCCTCTTCGAGCACCTCGTTCATTTCGAAGTCGTCGGCCACGGCGAACACGCGGGCGGATCTCACGCCCCCGCCTTCCTTCTGCCCGGAGCCGCGATTTTCGTGTTCCTCTTGGGCCTCGGCTTCGCCTACAGGCTTTACGCCGGTTCCTTGAAGACCGCGCAGGGGCTTCGCGACCGCTTCGAGTGGGCCGCCGACACCCTCGAGCGCCGCTACTATTTCGACGATTTTTTCCTATGGCTCGTTTCGCTGTCGGACAAGCTCGCCGCCGCCTGCTTCTGGATCGATTCCCGCGTCGTGGACGCGATCTTCGTGGACGGGTGGGCGCTCGTCGTCCGCGCCGTCGCGGCCGCAAGCGACTTCTTCGACGATTACTTCGTCGACGGGGCGGTGGACGGGATGGGGACGCTGACGCAGGACGCCGGATGGGGTCTGCGCAAGCTGGTGCGCGGCCAGGTCCAGGAATACTTGCTTTACGTCTCGTTGGCGGTCGCCGTCTTCGCGACGTTTTTGATCTCGAGGTAGAAACCGAATATGGAACTCCTATCCACCATCACCTTCCTGCCCCTTCTGGGGGGACTCGTCATCCTCTGCGTGCCGAAAGAGAAAGTCGGCTTGATCCGCGGCCTCGCGATCTTCACGACCGCCGCGACCTTCGCGGCCTCGCTCTTTCTGCTCGGAGGATTCGATCCGAATCTTGTCGGAGAATCGATCCCGAAGCTGCAGTATGTCGAACAGCTCAACTGGATTCCCTCGCTCGGCGTCCACTACTTCATGGGCGTGGACGGTCTCTCGGTCCCCATCATCTTGCTCACGACACTGCTCTCCTTTCTCGCCGCGATCTATTCGATCGGCATCGAGACCCGCGTCAAGGAATTCTTCTTCTGGTATCTCCTCCTCGAAGTCGGAATGATCGGCGTCTTCTGCGCGATGGACCTGTTTTTGTTCTACCTGTTCTGGGAACTCACCCTCGTCCCGATGTACTTCCTGATCGGCGTGTGGGGCGGTCCTAAGAAGGAATTCGCGGCGATCAAGTTCTTCCTGTTCACTTTGTTCGGCAGCGTTTTCATGCTGCTCGGAATCCTCGCCCTCTACTTCGCCTCGACCCCGCACACCTTCAACATGCTCGAACTTATGCAGGCGAACGGGTCCTGGTCGCGGAGCTTCCAGATCGTCGTCTTCATCGCCTTCTACCTCGGTCTCGCCGTGAAGATTCCGGCGTTTCCGTTTCACACCTGGCTGCCCCTCGCGCATGTCGAGGCCCCGACCCCCGTTTCGGTGATCCTGGCCGGCGTCCTTCTGAAAATGGGCGTCTACGGATTGATCCGCATCTCGTACTCCATTCTGCCGGCCGGATACGAGTGGTTCCTTCCGTACCTGATCATCATCGCGTTCATCAACATCGTCTACGGCGCTCTCTGCGCGATGGCGCAGACCGACATGAAGAAGATGGTCGCCTACTCCTCGGTGAACCACATGGGCTACTGTCTGCTCGGCCTGGCCGCGGTCTCCACGACCGGCTTCAACGGGGCGATCTTCCAGATGATCACCCACGGCATCATCACCGGCGCGCTGTTTCTGCTGGTCGGCGTGCTCTACGACCGGGCTCATACGCGCGACATCACCGCTTTCGGAGGACTCGGCGCCAAGCTGCCGGTCTACTCCGGGATCATGGCCCTCACCTGCTTCGCCTCCCTCGGCCTGCCGGGCCTCGCGGGATTTGTGGGGGAATTCATGTGCTTCCTCGGCGCCTTCGCCTACTGGAAATTCTGGACCACCCTTTCGGTGGCCGGCATTCTCATCACGGCAGCCTTCTTCCTGCGCATGATGCAGAAGGTGTTCCTCGGCCCCTTCAACGAAAAATGGAAGGACCTCCCCGAGATCAACCTGCGCGAACTCATCGCCGTCGGGCCGCTCGCGGTGCTTACCGTGCTCTTCGGCGTCTGGCCGCAGTTGATTCTCGGTCTGACCGATCCGACCGTCAAGATGATCTCGAACATGTACGAGCACATGTTCCAACTCGTGCGCTGACATGCTGAACCTCCACCTCCTCTATCCCGAAATCGGCCTCGCGGTCTTTGCTTTGGTGCTCTTGACGGCGGACCTGTTTTTTAAAGGGGGAAAGGGGAAATTCCTGTATTTCCTCGGCGTCTTTTCGGCCTGTCTGACCTTGGGCATCCTCGGCCTCGCCTACTCCTCCCCGGAGACCTACCAGGGCTTGGGCACGATGTGGACCGTCGATCCGCTCGCGTTGTTCTTCAAGGTTCTGATCCTCGCGACCGTCATTTTGGTCCTGCTCCTGAGCGTGGAATACAAGCCAGAGGCGGCGCACGGCCATCTGGGGAGTTTTTCCGCGTTGGTGCTTCTGTCGGCCGTGGGGATGATGCTTTTGGTTTCGGCGGTGGACCTGCTTTTGATCTTCCTCGCGCTGGAGCTCGTCTCGATCAGTTCCTTCATCCTCGTCGGCTACGAGCGCAAGGATCTGCGCTCCTCGGAAGGGGCGATGAAGTACTTCATCATCGGGGCCTTCTCCTCGGCGCTGATGGTGTACGGCATCTCGCTGTTCTACGGTTCGATGGGCACGACCCGGCTCACCGAGATCTACCCGCTGTTCGCGCAGCGCAGCTCCGCGATGTTCATTCTCGGCTGCCTGCTCATTCTCGTCGGCTTCGGCTTTAAAATCTCCATGGCGCCGTTTCACCTTTGGGTGGCGGACGCCTACGAAGGCGCCCCGACCCCCGTCACCGCCTTCTTGTCCGTCGCCCCGAAAATCGCCGGAATGGCGGTACTGCTGCGGGTGTTCACGCATTTCGTTCCGCTCGCCTCTCTCGATCTCTCGCATGTGCTTTGCTTCTTGGCGATGCTGACGATGACCGTCGGCAACTGCACCGCGATTTTCCAGACGAACGTGAAGCGCCTCTTGGCCTATTCCTCCATCGCGCAGGCCGGGTACATGCTCATCGGCTTCGTCACCGGCGGAATCCTCGGCCGGGAAGGCGTCCTGCTTTACTCTCTCGTCTATCTCTTCATGAACCTCGGCATCTTCGCCGTCGTCATCCACCTCGGAAACGAGGACGGCTACGAACTCGACGCCTTCGACGGACTGGCGAAGCGCGACCTCGCTCTTGCGCTCTTGAGCACCTTCTTCCTGCTCTCGCTCGCGGGAATCCCGCCGCTGGCGGGCTTCATCGCGAAGTTCCGCCTCTTCCAATCCGCCATCCAGGGCGGCTGGTACTGGCTCGCGGTCGTCGGCGTGCTCAACAGCGTCATCTCGGTCTATTACTACATGAGCATCGCCCATCACATGTTCTTCCGCGAACCGCGCCGCGCCGAACCCGCGCGCCGCGGCTGGATCGTGACGGGCACCGTCGCGCTCGCCACCGCGGCGATCTTCCTCTTCGGCCTCTACCCGGAGCCGGCGCTCTCGACGGTCCGTCTTTCCGCCGAGATTCTGCCCGCGCGCGCCGCGGGCGCGGCGCGCGCCGCGGCCCCTTCAACGGGACCCGCGCTCCTACCGTAACCTCGGTTTCCCTGCTACCCTAACGGAGTGCGGTCTTTCTTCGCCGTTTTTCTCTGCGTTTCTCTCGCCGCCGAGGCGCGGGCCGATCTCTCGTTCGTGCAAATCGTTCAGGCGCAAAGCGACCGCGGCCAGGACGGCCTGTTCGGGAAGGCCTGGATTGAGATCCGGGGACGGAAGATGCGCGTCGTGTCCGGCTACGCGCGCAAGGTCATGGCGGGAAACCGGACGATCGGCCCCCGCCGCCTCGTCCAGATCCTCGACCTCCCGCAGCGCGAACGGACGGTGCTCGATCCCGACCGTCTCCGCTACGCGCCGGCGGCGATCGACACGCTCGATTACGGGAACCGTCTCGTCGGGGTCTTGGATAAAGGAAAGCCCCTTTGGCGCGTTGTGCGCACGGAGGCGCGCATCGAAAAACGCCAGGGCTCCAAACAGCTGCTCGGGACGATTTGCGCGCACTACCATCTGCACGCCAAGCTGACCCTCCAGGACGAAAACGGCCGCGTCGAGACCGCGCGGATGGACCAGCATGTCTGGGCCGCCCCGATTTCGGGAACGCTCGGGAAGCCCCTGATGGCGCTGATCGCGTTCGAAAACGACTACCGCAAGAGCTCGGGGAGTCCTCTGTCTCCGCTCGACTACGAACGCTATCAAGTCAAGGAGGCCGCGGCGTATCTGCGGGTGCACGAGGACGACCTGCGCGTCGCGGTCGAACAGATCCGGGACCGCTACCGGGAGATGCCGAACTATCCCGTCGCGTCTTCGGTCAGTTGGTGGCCCTCCGTTTCGGAAGCTCCGATCCCCGATATTCCCCGACCCCAGCCTGCTCCCGCTCCGGCACCGCCGGAGGCCGCGCCGCCGCAGGTCCCGGAACGGACCGGGGATTCCACCCAACTCGTCGCGCCGCGCAAGGCTGCGGCGCCCAAACCCCAATTCATCCGGATCGATTGGCGCCGGACCGAACGAAGCATCAATTCGATGATCCGCAAAAGTCGATTTCCGTTCGGACAGCTCAAAGCACGCGATCGGGGCGGCCTGCAGAAGGTCTCCCAGCCGGTCGACGAACGGTTTTTGTCCGTCGAAAGCGCGAAGCCGAGGGAGGTGTATCCCGATTTCGAAGGGGAATTGCGCTCCATTTTGCAGACCCTCGTCGAGGCGCAGGACGACGCCGTGCGCCGAGCGGCGGACGCGGAGCGGCGGCGCCGCCGGGAAGCCGTTCAATCGCCGTTTTACGAGATTTACACCGAACTCCACGGCCTGGAAGCCGAAACCACCTTGCCGGACTCGGACTTCGAAATCCCCCGCGACTACCGAGCCTCTCGGGCCCCCGAATAGGGGGTCGAAGGGCCTATTTTTTCAGAGGAATTTTAGAGAGGCTTTGGTATAATGAGGGTATGAACGCCGCCCTCCTCGTTTCCGCCGCCGCCTGTTTGCTCGCTAGTTCCGCATTCGCCTTAACTCCGGCACACTCCCCCACTTTGCAGTTGCTCCGCCAGGAAGCCTCCCGCGACGTCGCCTTGGCCGCGGCGGGCGAGCGCGCGATGACGAAAGACAACGCCGGCGCGGCGTTCGACGGCAGTCTTGAAGTTCCCTTTCACGTGATCACGCTCAAGCCGATCGGATTCGTCGAAGTGCCCGGCGCCGGAGAGGGAAAGGACGTTCCGCTCACGAAGCCGGTCGAGAAGGACGCGCCCGATAAAGACGGCGACCCCTCCTACCACTTCGTCGGCCGCCGCATCCCCAATTTAAACGTCGTCACCTACACGCCGGTCGCCGACAAACCAGGGGAAGACGGTTCCACCGACGCCCCGAAAAAGGGCGGCGATTGGCGCTCCTGGGCGCCGAAGCTGATGCTCGCCGGCGGCCTCGCCGCGACGGTCGGCGGGATCTTCTTTCCTCCGCTCTTATTCCTCGGCGGGCTTTTGCTGGGCGCCTGGGGTATGCTAAAACTAATCAGCGCCAAGACCGGCGGAGATTAATGCCCCCAGAAACGGACAACCTTAAACTCGAGGAAATTTTTCAAGCGGATCAAAAGGACCGCGAGAAGGTTTACGAGTCGCAAGACGCCGTCGACGCCCTGCGCAAGGCCGACAAGGCCCGCCGCCAGAACGTCAGCATGATGATGGAGCTCGGCGAGATCAAAACGAAAAACGACCTCTATCACGCCGCCGTCATCTTCCAGCACGGCGACGAACCTCAGGATTTTTTGACGGCCCACCGTTTGGCCACGCTCGCGGCGATCCACGGCCACCGGACCTCGCGCTGGCTTCTGGCCGCCTCGCTCGACCGCTATCTCATGAGCCTCAACCAGGGGCAGGTGTACGGGACGCAGTTCGAGTTCAACCCGACCGAGAAGCGGTATCAGTTGAAGCTCCCCGTGCTGGAGCATACCTTGCTCTCGTTCGAGAAAGAGATGCTTGGAATCCCGTCGGTCAACGACCGCCTCAATCAACTGAACCGGCAAATCAAGTCGTGACGGGCCGGGCGGTCGCGCTCGCGCTCGCCGTCGGGTGCGGTTTCGGCTCGTCCGCGCGCGCCGCCCGCCCGTCCGAATCCGCGTTGATCTCCCGCGCGCACGCCGACGTGCGCTCCGCGCTGACCTCCATTCACCTGCTGACGACCTCCATCCAGGGCCACTTGAAAACCCTGGAATGGGACTTCAACGGGTGGGGCCGCGCGCGGGGGAAAGACGCCGCCGCCTCCGATTTCGATTCCTGGTCGAAAGCCGTCGCCCTGTTTAGGCGTTCCGCGGAGGCGATCAGCGCGCTCACCGATCCGCTCGACAAAACCAAGAAGCGCCTGGAAAACTCCCCCGAGGTGCAGGCCGCCGCGGAGGGCGTTCCCGATTCCATCGCCGGAAAAATCGCCGACATTCGCAGGCTTCGCGCGCAGTACGACGCGGACGCCAACCGCCAAGCGCTCGGCCGCGCGCGCGGCGCCGTCGCGAAAATCGTCGCCGCCCGCGGGCCGCTGCGAACCGACGAACGCCAAACCCGCGTCCTGACCGACGCCCGCGGACTGCTCGCCGCCGCAAGCGCCGTCACCGCGCGCACGCGCCGCTCGCTGGGAGCGCCGTCGGACGCGACGAGCGCCTTGGACCGGGCGGGACGCGACCGGGTCGCCGCCCGTCTTAGCGCCGTCGACGAGGACGCCGAGGCGCTGAAAACCGAGATCTCCCGCTTGGAACTCTTTTTCGGACTCAACAATCTTCTGGAGGAATCCCCATGAGACCGGCCATCGCCGTCCTGCTGTCCTCTCTGCTCGCGTCCGGAGCGTACGCCGCCAAATCCAACACGCCCGACCAAATCACCGATCCCGATCTTCTCAAGGAAATGCGCGACGCGAGGGAATCCAATCTTTCCAACGCGATGGCCCGCAGCCGGGACGACGCGTCGGAAAGCGCCCGGCATCTCGCGTCCTTGATGATGGCGGGGGAGGCGGGCGTCCGGGCCGCGGTCCAGGACTTGAAGGGAATGGTCACAAGCGCCGTGAAGCCCGGCTCGCTCGAAGAGGACGCCGACGACCTGCACCTTTGCGCGCAGATGCTCGCCCAAAAGCAGCGCGCGTTTCGAAACGCCGCGAGGGGACTCTCGCTGACGCTTCCCAAAGCCGACCCCCAAGCCCTGATCCCGCTGCGCGCGTCCTACCCGAGCCGGGACCGGTCCCGGGATCTGCAAAAATCCTCGCGCATGCTCGAAAAGGCGCGGGAGAAAACCGGAAAAATCGAATTGGAAAAGTCTCAACGCCGTCTCGCGGAAGCGGCCCGCAGCTTCTACGGGGAAATGAAAAACGCGGCCGAGATTTTGAGCCGCGTCTTCGGACGGGTGTCGAACATGCGCCGGTCCAGACCGGAATTCGCGGTCGCCGAAAAGCGCATCGAGGTCTACGCCGCCCGTGCGAAAAGGGATTCCGAGGACCTGGAAATCGAATCCAAGATGATGGAAAACGCCCTCATGATGACGCAGCACGACGAGAAAGCCTTTGACCAAGGATTCTAACGCCCCGGCCTTCATCGGCCTCGGGGCCTTAGGCGGCTTCTCCGGCGCCGTGCTGGGCCACGTGCTGATCGTCGCCGCCTTCAAGCTGACCGGCGACGCGTCGGTCTGGTTCAAGGGGCCGCACGGCCCGCCGTTCTTCAGCCTTTTGGTCGCGACCGCGCTCTTCTACGCCGCGCTGGCCGCCGCGCTCGCGCCCGGCGGCTCCCGCGCGCGCGCCGCGGCGATCGCCGGGGGAATTTCCGCCTTGATCATTTACCTCCCCATGGCCGTCGCGACGCGGGTGTTCGCGTGGGGAGAGGGCCCCGCGGATCCGCCGACGCTGAAATGGTTCTATCTCGTCCTGAGCGTCTACGCCGCCGCCTCGCTGGCGGGAACCGCCGCCGTCGGCCTCTCGGTGCGCCGCCGCCGCGCGGTCTTCGCCGCGCTGACCGGCCTGGCCGCCGCCTATGGGCTCAACCTTCTGATGCGCCGCTTCATCCCGGACGCGCCCCCGCACGGCTGGCTCCCGACGCTCGGCTCTCTGGTCGACGGAACGCTCACCGGTCTGGCCGTCGCCGCCGCCCTCGCCTATTTTCCCGAACCCAAAGCCGTCCGTGAACTCGATGGAGGAACCTCGATGAAACATACCGTCTGCGCCGCTCTCTTGCTCGCCTGGGCCGTCCCGGCCCACGCACTCGGCGGCTTCTCGCTTCCCGCGATCCAGCCGCTTCGCCTTTTGGCGCCGGTGGGCCTCCGCCCGGCCGAGGTGAAGGTCCCGATGCTCAAGACCCTCGATACCTTCCGACTGACGCGAACCGTTCTCCCGTTGGGGGACAAACAGTATCACCTCGCGATCCAGACCACCCGCTCCGAAGAGTGGGCGATCTCCCTTCTCGAAGTCGGCGTCAAAAACCCGCACGAGTTCGAAGCCGCGAATCTGCTCTCGGTGCTCGCGAAGCATCCGTGGAAGCGCGCCTTCGGCGGACGGGACTACACCGTGACCTTCGACGAGGCCGGCGAGGCCCTGGTCTTCGCCGCCGACGACAGCCCGCTGGGCGTGATCCGCGTTCCGCTTCGGGGCCTTCGCCTCGCGGTGTTCGACGCCGCCGTCTTGATGCCCGCGCTCGGCCCGGATTGGCGGATGGTGTTCCAGGTGGACTTGTTTCGCGGCGCCGGGATGCGCTCCTTCTCTTTTCTAAAAGCGCAAAACGGGGACGTCGCCTTCCACCGGGTCGGCGCCGAAGGCGTGGACCGGACCCGCAAGGTGACGCGCAGCGTTGACGGCATCCAACTCGCGCTGAGCATCGACGACGCCGGGAACCTCGTCGTCGAGCGCCTCGCGGACGCCCCTTAGAAGCGCTACAGTCTACGGCGTGACGGAACTAGACCCCGACGTCCTGATCGCCGTCTGCCGCCGGCGGCCGCAAGCGCTGGCGGAACTGGTCGCGCGGTTTCAGGCGCCGCTGTACGCGTTTCTGTCCTTTCTCTGCGGGCCGGAAGCCGCCCCCGGGTTGTTCGTCGAGACCTGGCGTGCGGTTTTCCGGCGCGCCGGAAACTACGCGGGCCGCGCCCAGGCGGCCCGCTGGATCTTCTCCATCGCGCGCGAACGCGCCGCCGGAAAAGCCCGCCCGGCCGCTCCCGCCGCGGGCGAAACCCTCGGCGATGCCATCGAAGCGCTCGCCCCCGATTGCCGGGAAATCTACCTGCTGCGCGAGTGCGGCCAACTCCAATACGCGGAGATCGCCGAAACCTTGAGGATCCCGCTCGAATCCGCGCTGGAGCGCATGGGCGCCGCTCTCGACGCCCTCCGGCCCCGCCTGGAGGATTCCGTTGGCTGAGGCTTCCTGCGCGCGGGTGCTGCTGTATCACTCCGGGGAAATGGAGCTCCAGGAAACCGCTTCCTTCGAGTCCCATCTGCCCGACTGCCCCGCCTGCCGCGACCGCGTTTCCCTCGCGCGCAAAAGCAAACGCGCCGTCGGCAAATTGCCGGGCGGCGCGCCGCCCGCCTTGCTTAAGACCACCGTCGAACAGGTGCTCGATTCCGGAGACGGCGGCGGCGCCTTCGGAAGATTCGTCGCCGTCGCAGTGATCGCCGCCGCGCTCTGGTGGGGCTATCAGAACTACGAGCGCTTCCTGCCGCCTCCGCCTGAGGACACGCAAACCTCGTCCGCGCAGGCCCGCCCGGCCAAGCGGCTGAGCATGCCCAAATCCGACGGGCGCCCGGTCCGAGTCAGCCGCCCGCTCGCGCGCGGCCGCTCGCGAAGCGCAGAGCGCTCCCTTTCCGACGCCCTCCCCATGCCCGCGCGCCCCCTCCAGTGCGACTCGCGCCAGTCCATCCTCGCGTTCAAGCGCTACGCCTGGATGCGCTACGGCGCAGGACAGCCCCACATGGTTTATTCGGCCGACCGCTACGCCTCCTGCGTCTGCGGAGCCGCCGCCCAAAACGCCGGACGCCCTGCCGCGCCGCCCGAGAGCTCCTCCCCGCTTCCCGAGCCCTCCTGCCCCGACTTCGCCGCCGGCGCCGTCTCCCAGGAGCGCTACGACCGCTTCATGCGAGGGCTGCTCAGCGCCGCCAAGGAGTATCACGCCCGCCTGCCGCTCAGCCGCGAGCAGGCCCTCAAACTCGCGCAATGCCTGTGCGGCGCCATGCCCAGCGTCGAAGGGGAGTAATGGCGCTGACCGTCGCCATGCGTCTCGAATGGCTCAAGCCCGGAGCCCCCGCGCGCAAAGCCTTCCGGTTGCCCGGCGCGGGCGAGCTGTACCGTGAGTACGCGTCCCGCATCGCCCGCTATTGCGCGTTCGAGACCACCGGAAGCCCCGCCGAGGACGGGATCGTCTGGACCTGCGACCCGCGCGGAAAGACCCTGTCCTCCGAGGCCCTCGCCGAGCGCCTGCGCGGCGCCCGGGACGGCGGGGCGAAGTCCCTCTCGATTCGCGTCGGCGGTCCCGACGGACTCGCCCAAGGGGGCATCCTCCCCGCGCTCTGCTGGTCCTTCGGCCCCATGACGATGCCCCACGAACTCGCCGCCGTCGTCGCCGCGGAGCAGTTGTACCGGGCGTGGACCATCCTCGGCGGCGAACCGTATCACTTAGGCCATTAGCCGAGAGAGACAGTTCGCCCCTCGCGTAATCCATGCGCAGACCCAATATGAACGGAACGTTTACGCGCTTCGGGCGCGTGGCTCGAAGATTTGCTTCGCAAATCTCCGAGCTCCAACGGAAACGGCTCGGCGCTCCCGCGCGAACGCGCCTCCACGCTAAAAATTGAATCCCGAAGGGATTCAACGACAATGTTAAAGGCGCGTGATGCGCGGGAGCGGCGGTATCAGCGCCGTCATCCGTCGAGCTCGGGCGTTTTTGGCTTCGAGCCTGCGACTCATCCTCGAAACTTCACAACCCGACCGAAAACAACTCCTGCAGAGGGTGCAGGCATCTAAAGTTCCCACCGTTTAGACCCGCGCCCTCAACGGGGCGCAATCATGCCGAAGGAAATCGGATTTTCGAGGAAACCCATATAAAATATATATTTTTTACATATCGCGAGATATGTAAAAAGCGTTTTAATTTTCAGAACTTTTCAAAATATTCGATTTTGCGCCGCTCCCGCGCATCACGCGCCTTTAACCCTGCCGTTGAATCCCTCCGGGATTTACTTTTCAGCGTGGAGGCGCGTTCGCCCGGGAGGGCCATGCCGTTTCAGCGCCGTTGCCGCTGCCTTTCGAGCTCGCGCGTTTTTTGCGAAGCAAAAAACCGCGAGCCACGCGCCCAAGGCGCGTAAACGTGCCGTTTTTTAGACCCGCCGTTACCCGAACAACTTTCCAAGAAACGACTTCCGCTCCTCCAGCTTCATCTCCGCCCGCGTCATCAGCGAAAAGTCGCTGGAGAAGCCCCCGGTCCCCGGCGCCAGCACGCGCGAGCCGTCCTCCATCTTCTCCCACGGCGCGCCCATCGCGTCCGCGAGTCTTCGGGCTTCGGCCGACTCGTCGGCGGCGTCCGAATTCCCGTTCGCGAACTGAATCCTCACTTCTGCGTCCCAATACTCGGGACCGCGCGCCGATTCGCGGTGCGCTTCGGGCGTCACCAAAACGCCTCGCGACACGCGGCTTTGCAGGGCTTCGACGATCATCCTGTTGAAGGTCGCCGCTTCAGACGCCTCCTTCGCGAAATAGGTGTATTTCAAGTGAATGGCCATCAGGCGCTCCTCCCTCGCATCGCTTGGATATCCCTTCCGATCTGCCGCTTCAGCGCTTCGAGGGAAGCGAATTTTCTCTCGCCCCGAAGCCGCCGGATAAATTCGAGTTTCAGGCGCGCGCCGTAAAGATCGCCGGAGAAGCCGGGGACATGCACCTCGACGACGAGACGGCGTCCGCGTCGGTTCACCGTCGGGCGCAGGCCCACGTTGCAGACCGCGTCGCGCGGTCCGCGCAGCGGCCCGCCCGCAACGCGGACGAGGAACACCCCGGGAGGGGTCAGAACCTCCGCCGGGAGGCGCAAATTCGCCGTCGGAAAGCCGAGCTTCCGTCCCAGCCCGCGGCCGCGCGCGGCCGTTCCGGTCAGCGCGTAGGGCCGTCCCAGCATCCGCGCCGCGCGCTCGGCGTCGCCCTTGGCCAAAAGAGACCGGATGCCAGACGAGGAGATCTTCTTTCCGCCCACGCGCACCAGCGGCAAAACGCTCAAGTGCATGCCGCGCGCCGCGGTCTCTCGCTGCAGGTACGGGAGATCCCCCTTGCGCCCCTTGCCGAAGGCGAAGTCCTTGCCGACGAGAATGCCGCCCGCCTTCCAGCGCTTGATCACGTAGTCCTCGAAAAACCGCTCGTGCGGCATCTCGGCCCAACGCGAACCGAAGCGCAGCACCTCGACGCGGTCCACCCCGAGTCCGTGGAGGAAGGCCCGCCGCTCGGGTCCGGTGGTGAGCAGCGGAACCTTTAGGGAGGGCCGAAAAAAGAAACGCGGAGGGGAAACGAAGAACACGACGCGCGAGCGCATCTTCAAGGCGCGGGCGCGGTTCATGGCCCAGCGGATCAGCTTCTGATGCCCGAGATGCACCCCGTCGAAGGTTCCGATCGTGACGAGGTATTTCTTCTCAGGCATCGATCGCAAGCAGACGCTCGGCGAGAAAGCGCGTCGCCTCATCCCCGCAGGAGAATTCCTTCACGCGGTCGACGCCCACGGCGTCTTCGACTCGGTACTCGCCGATCGATTCGCGGCGCAGCGCGCTGAGCGTGCCGCCGCATCCGAGTTCCCGGCCGATCAGAGACGCCAAGGACCGGACATAGGTGCCGCTGCCGCAGCGAACGCGGAAGGAAACCTCAGGGGGCGTCCAGTCGGTGAGCGTCCAGGAGTCGATCCGGGAGACGCGCCTCTTTTCGGGAACCGCGAGGCCGCCCCGGGCGTATTTATACAGCGCCTTCCCGTTGTGCTTGACCGCGGAAAACTTCGGCACGGGCATCTCGACCTCGCCGAGGAATCGGTTAAACAGGGCCTGCAGCCCCTCGCGGCTGAGCGCGGGCACCGGGGCTTCCCGAAGCACCGCCCCTTCCAAATCCTCAGTCTCGGTCTCCACGCCCAGACGAGCGGTTCCCGCGTACACCTTCGGGAGCTTCAACAACGCGTTCGCCTGACGGGTCGCGCGCCCGATGAGGAGGATCAAAAGGCCGGTGGCCGTCGGATCGAGCGTGCCTGCGTGACCGACCTTGGTTTTCTTGGGGAGCAGACGCCGCGTGACGGCGACCGCGTCATGAGAGGTAAAGCCCGCCGGCTTGTCGACGAGAAGCAGTCCGGAAAGAGGGACCGCCGGGGCGGCTTGCGTCATCGCCCGCGCTTGCGCCGTTTTTTCCCTTCCCGGGAGGCGATCGAACCGAGCATCTTTTCCTCCAGTTCGGGAGCGGGGCGCGGGGTGTGCTCGCCGCGATTTAAGTCGTCGATCAGGCGCTCGATCCGGTTCGCCCGGGACGGGGTGTCGTCGAACACGAACACGAAATGAGGCACCGTCCGCAGGCGCAGGCGGGCGCGGATCGTCTGGCGCAGAAAGGCGGAGGAACGCTCCAGCGCCCGTTCGGTTTTCTTGAGGTCCTCGGGGGTTCCGAGTACCGAAAAGTACACCCGCGCGGTCTTTTTATCCTTCGCCAATTCGAGGTCCGTGATCGTCAAGAACCCCGAAAGTCCGGGGTCCTTCACGTCGCGCAGAGCCGAGGTGAGCTCCTGCAGGAAAAGCTCCCGCAGGCGGATGCCGCGATTGGAGGCCATCGGATCCTATTACGAGGCGGCCTCGAGCCGCCGCATGCGCTTCTCTTCGACGAAGACCTCGAGGATGTCGCCTTCCTTCCAGCCCTTAAACGCCGGAATCTCGATGCCGCACTCCATGCCGCGCTCGACTTCCTTCACGTCGTCCTTAAAGCGCTTGAGCGTCTCGAGCTTGCCCTCGCCGACCGCCTCGCCGCCGCGGAAGATCTTCACCTTCGCGCCGCGCACGACCTTGCCCTCGAGCACGTAGGAGCCCGCGACCTGGCTGCCGCGGATCCTGAAAACCTGCCGCACCTCGACCTTTCCGACCGAGACGTCGACGATCTCGGGTTCCAGCAGTCCTTCGAGCGCCGCCTTCACGTCCGCGACGAGGTCATAGATGACGTCGTAGCTCCGAATTTCCACGGCGCTCGACTCCGCGAGGTCCTTCGCGCGCGAGTCGGCCTTCACGTGGAAGGTCAGCACGACCGCGTTGGACGCCGCGGCGAGCAGGATGTCGCTTTCGTTCACGTTGCCCAGACCCGCGTGGATCACGCGGACCTGAATCTCGTTGTTGGACATCTTCTCGATGGAATCCTTGAGTACCTCGATCGAGCCCTGCACGTCGGCCTTGAGGATGAGGCCGAGTTCCTTCGCGTGCGTGGAGTGGACGTTGAGCAAAGACACGTGCTTCTTGTGAGCGAGCGCCTCTTCGCGCTGGATCCGGTTTCGCTTCTCGATGATGTCGCGCGCCATGCGCTCGTTCTCAACGACGGTAAAGGTATCGCCCGCGTGGGGGGTGAGGCCGGTGAGGCCCAGGACCTCGACCGGAGTCGCCGGGCCCGCTTCCTTCAGCCGCTCGCCGTGTTCGTCGAGCAAGGCCTTCACCTTTCCGCCGCCGAGACCCATCACGAACGAGTCGCCGACGCGGACGGTTCCCTTTTGAACCAGAACGGTGGCCACCGCGCCGCGCTTCTTGTCCATCTGCGCTTCGACGACGACGCCGACGCCGGGACGATTGGGGTTGGCCTTGAGCTCGAGCATTTCGGCCTGAAGGGCCATCGTCTCGAGCAGCTTGTCGATGTTCAATTTCTTCTTCGCCGAAATGTCGATGTAGATCGTGTCGCCGCCCCACTCTTCGGGGTTGAGCCCGCGCTGGGCGAGTTCCTGACGGATCTTTTGCGGGTTCGCGGTCGGGAGGTCGATCTTGTTGACCGCCACGATAATCGGGACGCGCGCTTCCTTCGCGTGGTCCATCGCCTCGAGGGTCTGCGGCATCACGCCGTCGGCCGCGGAAACCACGAGCACCACTAGGTCGGTGATCTTCGCGCCGCGCGAACGCATCGCGGTGAAGGCCTCGTGACCCGGGGTATCCAGAAACACGATCTCTCCGCGCTTGGTGCGGACCTTGTACGCGCCGATGTGCTGGGTGATCCCGCCCGACTCGCCGGCGACGACGTTCGCCTCGCGGATCGCGTCGAGCAGGCTGGTCTTTCCGTGATCGACGTGGCCCATCACCGTCACAACGGGCGAGCGCGGCATGAGATCCTCGGGTTTCTCCGTCACCTCGACGTCGGTCATCCCCGCGATTTCCTCTTCCATGTGCAGTGCCTTCACGGTCAGATCGAATCCAAACTCGCTGGCGATCAAGGTGGCGGTTTCTCCGTCGATGCGCTGGTTGATGGTCATGAACGTGCCCATCGACATAAGCTTCTTGATGACTTCCGTGTGCTGCACCGACATCTTCTCGGCGAGTTCGCGCACGGTGACCAAGGTCGTCACCTCGAGCGGCCGCAATTCGCCTTCGGCCGCCTCCGCGCCGGGGGCGGAGGATTCCCCGTCGGCCTGGCCGCCGCTCTGCAGCGCCACGCGCTCCGCGCGGCGGCGCGCCCGGCGTCCGGGACCTTTATGCTTCTTGGGGGGACCGCCGCCCGGGCGGTTCAAGGAGGGCGGCCGCTGCGCGGAGGGAGGCATCGAATAGGTGGCCTTCGGCGACGCCGAAGGCATCTGATAGGTCGCCTTCGGCGTTTCCGTCGGGGCGTCGGGCGCCGCGGCGGAGCTTTCAGCCGCGGGCTGCGCCGGAGCCGCTTCGGCTGGAGCGGGCGGCGAGGCGGGCTCGGTCTTCGCGACCGGGGCCGGCGGGGCCGATGGCGCTTCGGGCGCCGGGGCCGCTTCGGGCGCGCTAGACGACGCCAAAGAAGTCTCCACCCCGGGAATATCCGCCGCCGGGGATTTCAACACGGGCGCGGGAGTCGCCGGTTTCTTTTCTTCGACCTTGGGACGAGGGAGAGAGGCGCCGGGGGCCAAACGCGCCACGACGGGCGTTCCCGTCGTCGTGCGGCGTTTGGGAGCGCGGAAACGGGAGAACGCGTCAACCAAACCAGCGCTGGTCGGGGCGATCGAGCCCTCTTCCTTCTCCGTTCGCGTGTCGGCTTTCGCCGTCTTGACCGAGGTTCCCCCGACCGCTTTCTTGGCCGCCTTCCTTTTCGTCGCCTTCTTCGCGGTCGTTTTTTCCGCCGATTCCAGATTGGCTTTCTTGGCGGCTTTCTTGGTGACTTTCTTGGTTGTCTTTTTAGCGGTCATCTTCAAATCCTCGGGTCGCGTCTGATGCGTCTGCGTCGATAAAACGGCTTAAGCCTCGGCCTTCTGCTCGGCCTGCGGCGCGTCCTCGGCGGGCTTCGCCGGGGCTTCCTGCTTCGGGTGCTCGGCCGCGTAGGCCTTGGCGCTCTCGATGATCTTCTCGGCGGTCTTCTCTCCGATTCCCTGGAACGCCATTAACTGGTCCGGGGTGAAGGTCGCGATGCGGTAGATGTCGGTCAGGCCGCTCTTGATGAGCACCTCGGCGGTCTTCTCGCCGATGCCCTCCAGTACGCTCAAGGTCTGGCGCTTCGCGGCTTCGGCCGCTTCCTGCGCCTCGGCCTTCTGCTGTTCGGACTTCACGTTGAGGCTCCAGCCCGTCAAGCGGCAGGCCAAGCGGATGTTCTGGCCGTCGCGGCCGATCGTCAGCGCAAGCTGGTCGTTGGCGACGATGATCTCCGCCTGCTTCTGCTCGGCGTCGATGACGCGCACGGAGTTCGCCTTGCCCGGCGCGATCGAGTTGCCGATGAACACCGTCGTTTCCGGAGACCAGGCGATCAAGTCGATGCGCTCGCCGGAAAGTTCGTTCATGATCGAGCGGATGCGCGATCCTCGAATGCCCACGCACGCGCCGACGGCGTCCACCTTCGGATTGTGCGATCGGACCACCACCTTCGCCCGGAAACCCGGGTCGCGGACGATCTCCACGATCTCCACGACGCCCTCGTTGACCTCGGGCACTTCCATCTCGAACATGCGGCGCATGAACATCGGCGTCGAGCGCGAGAGCACGACCTGCGGGCCGCGCTGCGCCTTGTCCACCTTCAAAATCATCGCGCGGATGCGGTCTCCGACCGAGTAGCGCTCGCGGCGGATCTGCTCGCGCACCGGCAGGATCGCCTCGGCCTTGCCGAGATCCACGATCAGGTTGCGCTCCATGAAGCGGTGCACCGAACCGGAGACCATCTCGCCTTCCTTCGGCTTGTACTCTTCGTAGAGGTTCTCGCGTTCGATCTCGCGGATCTTTTGGATCAGCACCTGCTTGGCGGTCTGCGCGGCGATGCGGGCGAACTCCTTCGCGTCCACCACGAAGTCGACCTCTTCGCCGATCTTGGGCGTCTTCTTGACGGCCTTCGCCTCTTCGACGGTGCACTGCAGTTCGGGCTCTTCGATCGTCTCGACCACAAGCTTGCGGATCCAGGCCTGGATATTCGCCGAGTCCCGGTCGATCTTGCAGATCACGTTCGCAGAGCGGCCCACGTGCTTGCGCAGCGCGCTCGCAATGGCGCCTTCCACCATGATCAGGACATCTTCCTTCTTGACGCCCTTCTCCCGTTCGATTTGCTCCAACGCAACGATCAATTCGCCTTTCGCCATGATATCCTCTTAGACCTCAAGCTCGGGGTCGAGACGGGCTTCCTCCACGGCCGCCAGCGGCAGGCGGATCGTGGACCCCCCGTTCTCGAGCAGCAGCCCGTCGTTCTCCATGCCTTGGAGATAGCCCTGAAACCTGCGTCGGCCGTCGACGGCCGTCTTCAGGCGCACCTTCACGCGCTGCCCCGAAAATCGTTTAAAATCCTTCGCTTTCTTCAAAATCCGATCCACTCCCGGCGAGGACACCTCGAGACAGTACGAGTGCGTCATCATGTCGGTCGCGTCCAGAATCGACCCGACCTTCTCCGAAATCCGCTGACAATCGTCGAGGGTCACCCCTCCGTGCTTGTCGACGAAGAAGCGCAAAATCCAGCGTCCGCCCTCCTGGAGGTATTTCATATCGACGAGTTCGTACGCGTCCTGAGCGAGGGCGTTCTCGACGGTTTCTTCAATCAATCGCAGATCCGGCATTTTGTACTGGGGTCAGACCCTCGTAAAAAAAAGAGCGGCGTACAACGGCCGCCGCTCCGACGGAATTTCTGTTTAAATTATAGCAATCCCGGAGTCAGGCGGTCAAGCGAGAACGCCCGCTACCAGGAGCGGTTATGGACGCAGTCATTCGGCCAACACGGGTTCGTTTTCGGCGGATCTGGTTGGCGCGACGGGGGTTCGGGGGGCGGTGCGTAGACTCCGGGAGGGGCGGGATGGTAGCGCCGAACTTCCATCGCGAGGTTCGCCCGCGAGTAATTCTCGTGCAAAGCCGCTCTCTCCATCATCAAATTGAAGGTCCCCCGTTCGCATGCGCTTCGAAAGGAGAAGCGTTTGTAGGCATTCTTGTCCTCGACAATCCCCTGAACGAAGCGCCAAGTTTCCTGAAAGTCCGTTTCCGTAAGATCCGCGGGACTTTGGCACGCGGTGCGTGCGAGCCGAGCGATTTCCCCATACCGGCTCTTAACAGGAACCGCACGGACAACGGGAGCGGCTGGCATTGGAAGGGGGCGAACGGCGGCAACGGCACCTGGAGATGGAGCCGCACCCCACCGGTCAATGTTCACTACATTGGGACGATCACTGCGGGCGACATCCGCATTCGCAGCTTTCTCCGCCTCCCGGCGCCGGAGTGAATCCTCCCTTTCCGAGCGGATCTGCACCAACAGATCTTGCGTCTGCTGGACCGTCGCTTTCGCGAAATCGCTCTCTCCGGATTCCTTCAAGATCTCCAGATCGCTGAGAGAATCGCCGATGCCCGACTCCGGGAGTTGCCCTTCGAACTCCTTTCATCGATACCGGGACGGGAGTTCCGTTTCCCCCAACGCTTCCGGGAGACGCCGTTGCCGGAGGGAGAAGGATCCGGCGTGATAGGTTCCAATCCGTACGCCTCTATCGTCAGACGAATGATCCCGTTATATTTGAGGTTGACTTTTGCTCTCTCAACGCGTTCCGCCCGCTTCTCAAGCTCTAAATTCTCATAGCGCTCAATGCAGCCCGAATCAAAATTTCGATAAAACAAATTGCGTCAGCCGATTCGAACCGCATTCCCTCCCGATCGCTCCTTGCGTTTTCGCGGTCCGCTGAGCAGCTTTCAAATACCCGGTCAGCGCGGATTCCGCTCCGGAGATTTCCTTCTTGATGATCGCCCTCGCGGATTGGGATGCGCGTCGAGGCGTTGGTAGAAAATCCCAATCTACCGGCACGTCGGTCCACAAAGCCGCCGCGTAGGAAGCCGTCAGCAATACCGATAGAGCCACCTTCATTCGCCGCGTCATCGTACGACCTCGAATTCGCGAACATCCGATTCGGATGATATCGAGAGTTCGACGCCGTCGCGCCAGAGGACTCCGCGTGAACGGAGAATATTCCCCGCAATAATGTCCGCGGGGAAGGGAAGGTCGCGATGCCAGGATTTAGGTTGCTCCGCGTAAACTACCCCGGAATAGACGGCTTGAATCTTGTAGCGGCCGGGACGCGGGAGGACGAACCCATCGAGCACGCGGTACCCCGGATAGGGACCGGCCAAGCGGACTCCCAAAAGCCCCTTCGAGATCCGTTCTCTCTTAACCGCCTCGAGTTTGCGTCGGAGTTCGGCATACTTGCGACCGGGAAGCTCCTCTTCCAGGGGCGGCCAATCATGATCGTTATCCTGATGGGGAGAGTAGATTTCGGGATTCCCCAAGATTTCTTCGCCCGGCGCAAGCCTATACGGGAGAGCACCGGAGACATCGACCGTACTCAGGTCTTTGAGTTTGGGATTCGCCTCGAGGTCGTAGGCATACGCCTCGATAGAACCCGCGTACGGCAACGGAGAACTTGAAGATAAAATCGGCTTGCCGTCAGGGCCCCAAACCCGGTACTCGATCTTGGGTCCTCCATACGCATTCCGACCCTCTCGAAACGGAAGAGCGTCCACTGTTAGGATGCTGCAACTTTCATTCTTGAGGGTCAGTTGATGCCAAAGGGTGTACCGGGAAAGTGCGGGAGGCGTCGCGTCCGCCAAATCCAATTCCAGCTTGAGGGGCGAACAACTTGGGCGGATCGGCTCGCCATATCTTCGCGTCGGATCGACGCCGAGGTCCCCGCACGGGAGTTCGCAGGTCGTCGCGGCATGAGCGGCGACAAAGAAATAAAAGGCTCCATAGACGATCCCGCCGCAGAAAAGCAGAATCCCAAATATCTTCAGTGTTCTTCTCATTTTGTCGAACCCAAAACTAAACGAGCCTCGATGATGCACGGCTTCCCGAAGGCTCCCCTGGGTGTCGTCCGATTAAGGTCGGAGACCGTGAATCCTCGCCGGCCGATCCCGGCGATTACACGGGTAGGAGATAGTGTAGTGCGGATCCAAGAACGCGAAAGGGGAATTCGGCCTACGCAGAACCGGGACTGTTGGTCCGCAGTTGACTAATTTTCGAGAACGGCCTTCAATCGCTCGAAAGCCTCGCTTAGGGGCCACAGTTCGGTCTCCTTGGACGCCCGCCGTTTGAACTCCACGGAACCGGCCGCGACGGTTTTCTTGCTCACCACCACCCGAAACGGAATCCCGATCAGGTCGATGTCCTTGAACTTGACCCCGGGGCGTTCGTCCCGGTCGTCGTACAGGGCGTCGATGCCGGCGGCCAGGCAGGCGTCGTAGAGCTTGTCGGCCTCGGCCTTCACCGCCGGGTCATCGGCGTCCAGGCACAGGACGGCCGCCGTAAAAGGCGCGATCTCCTTGGGCCAGATAATGCCCCAGTCGTCGTGCCCCTGCTCGATCGCGGCGGCCACCACCCGGGAAACGCCGATTCCGTAGCAGCCCATCACCATCGTCCGGGACTGCTGATGGGCGTCGAGATACTCGGCCTTCAGCTTCTCGCTGTACTTCGTTCCGAGTTTGAAGACATGCCCGACCTCGATGCCCTTGGTGAACTTCGTGTTCGTACCGGAACAGCGCGGGCACGGGTCGTCTTCGCGCGTCATCCGCAGGTCGCAGACGGCTTCGGGCGCGAAATCGCGTCCCATGTTGATGCCCTTCAGATGAAAATCCTTCTTGTTCGCGCCGGAGGCGGCGTTGACGAGCCCCTCGACCGAATAATCTGCGAGGATGCGCACGTCCTCCATTGTCCCTTCGCGCGTCTTGTAGCGGGGGAGTCCGACCGGTCCGGCGAAGCCCACCGCGCAGCCGGCGATGATCTCGTACTCTTCCTCGCTCGCGCGATGCATCTCCACGCCGCCTAAAACGCCCGCCAATTTCGCCTCGTTGAGTTCGTGGTCGCCGCGCACCAGCGCCATCACCGGCTTGCCGCCGGCCATGTAGAGCTGCGTTTTGAGAAAGCGCTTCTTGTTCATCTTCATGAACTTCGCGACGTCCTCGACGCTGGTCTTCCCGGGCGTCTCGACTTCCTCCAGCTCGCCGGGCGCGAATTCCGATTTCTCAGGCGGGTTGGCCTGGGTCTCCGCGCGCTCGATGTTCGCCGCGTAGCCGCAGTCCGCGCAGGCGACGATCGTCTCCTCGCCGGTATCCGCGTGCACCATGAACTCGTGCGAGAACGATCCGCCGATCGCGCCCGATTGCGCTTCGACCGCCGAGAACTTAAGCCCGAAGCGCTCGAAGATGCGCGTATACGCCGCTTTCATCACCTCGTAGTACTTCGACGCGTCCTCGTCGTCGGCGTGAAACGAGTACGCATCCTTCATCAAAAACTCGCGCGCGCGCATCACGCCGAAGCGCGGACGGATCTCGTCTCGGAACTTAAGCCCGATCTGGTAGAGGCAGAGCGGCAATTGGCGCCAGGAACGGACCTCGCGGCGCACGAGATCGGTGATCACTTCCTCGGCCGTCGGCGCGAAGCAGAACTCCGCGTCCTTGCGGTCCTTGATGCGCAGCAATTCCTTGCCGTACACCGGCCAGCGCCCCGTCTCCATCCAAAGCTCTTTGGGCTGAATCACCGGCAGCGACACTTCCTGCGCCCCGGCGCGGTCCATCTCCTCGCGCACCACCTTCTCGACCTTGCGCAGCGCCCGCAGCCCCATCGGGAGCCAATCGTAGATGCCGGAACTTACCTTGCGGATCATCCCCGCCCGCTGCATCAACTGCGCGGACGCATTGTCGGCGTCCGAAGGCGCCTGTCGCAACGTCGGAAGCAAATAGGAACTCAATCTCATAATCGCCATTTTACTACATAGCGACTTGGTCCCAGGTTTTTAAGTTTTTGGGTTTTTCAAGCGCTGATCGCTATTTCTGATCGCGCAAGGCACCGAAGCCGGTCTTCACTTTCAGCTTCTTAGCGGGCTTCTTTTCGGCCTGCCCGCTTTTCTGCATGGCTTTGTTGAATTGCTGCTTGGCCTTCTTCTTCTTGCTTTTGCAATTCTTCGAATTCAGTCCGCTGCAGTCCACTTCCGGAGCTCGGCAAACATGCTTGCATGACTTTTCAGACCACACCAGGCTGCCCGGGCAGGTGGATTTCGCCGACTCGGTCGCGGCCGGCGGATTCTTGCAGGAGAAATCGACGTCCCCGGCCACTTCGTGCGGACTATTCCCGTCGTCCTTCTTTTTTTTGGCCTTCTTGGGCTTCTTCGGCTTCGGAGGCTTCTTCTCGAGAACCTTTCCCTTCTTGTCGCTGCAGACATGCTTGCACTGCTTCGCGTCCCACGAGAGCTTCCCTTTGCAGTTGGATTTCGCCTGGTGGTCGGCCGCCGGCTCCTTGCAGGTCCCGTCCGGAGAATCGCCCGGATCGAAGTCGACATGGGAGGCTTCGACGCCGCCGCCGATTTCGGGGATCCACCCGTCCGGCGCGGCGCTCAGGCATGCGGGAGCGGCCAGAATCGCGGCGATGAGAATCGAGTGGACTGCGTTCATCGGGGCCTCCGTCCGACGGTCCAGCATAGCCCCTGTTTCGTCCGTTTTCCACTGCATTTTTTCTGAATTCAAAGAAAGCATTAATTTAGTGGTATTTTTTGTCCTCCGCCTCGGCACTTCAGCCGGCCTTATTTTACCGGGGTCTGACCCCAGTAAATGATATCCTGGCGCGATGAAACGGTTTTTCGCGGCGATCGCCTTGTTCGCCGCCTGCGCCGAGCCGCAGATTCGCTATCCGATCGGAGAACCGGCCTCGAATTGTCAAAAGGGGACTCCTAAGGCCATTCTCAGCAAGGCCAATCCCGACATCCTGCAAACCTATTTCAAGCCGATGACTAAAAGCCGGTCGCGCGAAGTGGCGCATCTGCGCGGACGCGTGAAGCTCAGCGTGTTTCAACTGCGCTGCGAACGGGTGGAAACCGTCTTCATCTTTGAATTGCCGCGGCGCCCGCGGCGCCTCGACCACACGCCGTCCTGGTATCAGCGCGCGGCGCTGCTGCTGGAGGCGATCTCGGATTCCAGTCCCGCGCGGGACGGGCTGCAGGAGATGGCGCAACGACTACGAAGGGCCGCCAAGGCCGCTCCCGCGTTCGGCGCGCCGCTGGAGATGGGAGAGTTTCAAACCCTCTCCCTCCGGGTCGGGGAAAACCTGAAAGGAACCCGGACGCTCGTCGAAATCCGGTATACGCTCAAGGTCTGAAACCCGGATTCGCTTGCGCCCGATGCGGCGGGTGATCCAGCGGAATCGTCGAGGGCGGTCCTGTCGTCCCATACCCGCCATACGAACGACATGCCGAAAAAGTTCCCGATCGGACTAGCGGGCCGCTTGTTCGGCGACGGGCTTTTCGGCGGCGGCCTTCTTCGCGCGGCGGGCGTCCCGGATGCGCATCACGTCGTTGAAGGTCGCGAAGATGAGAAGCGAAAGCAAAAACACCAGCCCGACCGAGTTGGCCGCGCCGACGATCTGAGTCGTCAGTTTCCGGCGGCTGATCCCTTCCCACAGGTAAAGGATTCCGTGTCCTCCGTCGAGCAGCGGGATCGGCAGGATATTGAAGAAGCCGATGGCGACTGAAATCAGCCCGATCAAAAACACCAAATCCTCGAGACCGGAATGCGCCGCCCTGGAAACCATCTGCACGATGCCCACCGGTCCGGCGAGATCGGGACGTTCGCGCTTGTAGATCTTCTGGGCCAACTGCTCGACGGTGTAGGCGGTCCAGTACCAGCACTGATGCAGCGCCTCCAGAATCGATCCGCCGAAGCCGACGCGTTGATAGTCGATCACCGGCACGATGCCGATCAAGCCGCGTCCCGAGGCGGAATCCAGACGCGGGGTCAACGTCACCGCCTTCATCTCGCCCGCGCGCGCGTATTGAATGTTCACCGGCACGCCGGGGTGTTTGTGGATGTACTGGGCCAAATCCTCCCAGAGGGTGATCTCCAAATCGTCGGCCTTCACGATCCGGTCGCCCTTCTGCAGGCCGGCCGTCACGGCGGGGAAATCGGGGGCGAAATCGCCGAGCACCGGTTCGGTCGAGGGCTCCGGCATGCCGCGGAAGAATACGACGAGAAAGAACATGACGAAGGCGAGGATGTAGTTCATCGCCGGACCGGCGGCGACGATCGCCAGGCGCTCCCAGGGGGAGCGCGAGAAATACTCATCGGGATCGCCCGTCGCGTCATCGAGAGATTCGCCCGCGGGCTTCACGAAGCCGCCCAAGGGGATCGCGCAGATCGAATACCGCGTGTCGCCGCGCGTGAAGCCGATCAGTTCCGGGCCGAAGCCGAACGCGAAGCGCTCGACGCGAACGCCGAGCTTAACGCAGACGAGGAAGTGCCCGAATTCGTGCAGGAAGATCACGAGTCCGAAAGTAAGGAGAACGGCAAACGCGCTCAGGATCATGCGGCCGCCTTTAAGGTTCCGGCGATCTCGGACGCTTTCGTGCGCGCCCATTGGTCGATCTCGACGATCTCACCGAAGGTCGGGAGAGAGCCGCCGGCGCTATAAGCCTTCATCGTCTCTTCGATCACGCGTGGGATGTCGGTAAAGCGGATTTTTCCGGCCAGGAACTCGTCGACGCCGATCTCGTCGGCGGCGTTGAGCACCGCGGGCATGCCGCCGCCGGTGCGTGCGGCCTCCATCGCCAGGGCCAGGCACTGAAAGCGCTGGAAATCGGGCTTCGCAAAGGTCAGCTTCTCGGTCGCGAACAAATCGAGGCTCTCAATCACGCTCTTCGTGCGCTCGGGCCAGGTCATCGCGTACTGAATCGGCAGCGCCATGTCGGGTGCGGACAACTGCGCGATCATCGAACCGTCGTGAAATTCCACCGCGCCGTGGATGATCGACTGATGGTGGATCA
The DNA here is from genome assembly GCA_002790095.1 of Elusimicrobia bacterium CG_4_9_14_3_um_filter_62_55. Taxonomy (GTDB): domain Bacteria; phylum Elusimicrobiota; class Elusimicrobia; order UBA1565; family UBA1565; genus UBA1565. Next base: position 33,868 of record PFUL01000026.1, read on the forward strand.
CGATCTCGAGCTGGCGCAATTCGAGCCCAAACAGGTTCTTGATCTCGATGGCCTCGAAGCCCTTGTTCATCAAGGACGCGCTGTCGACGGTGATCTTGCGCCCCATCTTCCAGGTCGGATGGTTCAGCGCCTCTTCCGGCGTAACGGAGTCGAGCGAACCCTTCCGCTTATAGAAGGGGCCGCCTGAAGCCGTGAGGATCACGCGCTTGGCCGTCTTCGCGTAGCCGCGCAGGCCGCCCTTGGGAATCGTGCGGCTGCCGAAGGCCTGAAAAATCGCCGAGGGTTCGGAATCCACGGGAAGGATCATCCCGCCCCAGCGGTCCGCCTCGTTCATGAACTGCTCGCCCGCCATCACCATCGGCTCTTTGTTGGCCAAGGCGACCGTCTTGCCGGCCTTCAGCGCGGCCAACAACGGCGCGAAGCCGATGCCGCCGACCAAGGAGGTAAGCACCAAATCGACGTCCGCATGCGCGGCCATCTCGCAAAGCCCCTCGATGCCGGGTTCGAGCAGGCGGGCGCCTTTGATTTTGCCTTTAACGCGCTTGGCGGCCATCGGATCGAAGACGGCGACCATCGCGGGGGAAAACTCCTTGGCCTGAAGCTCCAATTCGCGGACATTCGAATTGACGGCGAGGCCCACCACCCTGAACGCGTCGGGCATCTCGCGCACCACGCGCAGGGCGTTCTGGCCGATCGAGCCGGTGGACCCGAGGATGACTATGTTCTGAGGCATCGAATTCTCATTGTAGCATTTCGATCAGGACGCCGAAGTAAACAGCAGCAGGTAGTACACCGCGGGGGCCAAGAGCAAAAACGCGTCCATGCGGTCGAAGATCCCGCCGTGCCCCGGCAGCAAAGACGCCGAGTCCTTCACGCCGGCCGCGCGCTTGATCAAGGACTGCGACAAATCGGAGGCCTGCCCGCCGATGCCGATGAGCAAAGAGAGCCCGACGGCGAGCGGCACGGGAAGCTGCGCGCCCATGAAGGTTTTTCGCGCGATGAACACCGCGGCGAACGCGCCCAGCACGCCGCCGACGAGGCCTTCCCAGCTTTTCTTCGGGCTGATCACCGGCGCGAGCCGCCGTTTGCCGATCGCCATCCCGGTGAAGTACGCCGCGCTGTCCGAGGTCCACACCGCGGCGAACAAGAGAAAAGTCCACGCGCGTCCGTCGGGGCGCAGTTCGCGCAGCAGCGCCAAATGCCCGAGCGTCCAGCCGACGAACATCGCGCCGAACACCGTGAGCGCGGCCCGGTCGAGCGAATGCTCCTTGCGCAGCAGTTCGCGCAGCATCGCCGCGAACACCACCGCCGTGATCGTCATCGGCACCAGCGCGTCCGCGCGCGGCAAGGTCCCGCCCAGCGCCGCCGCGGCCGCCACCGCGCCGCCGCCCAGCACCACGAGTACGCGCTGCACGCCCCTGCCGCCCAGCCACAGCACCGTCGCGTACTCGTGCAGCGCCAGCATCGTCATGCCGACGATCAGCGCGCCGAAGGGCACGCCGCCCAGATAAATCACGAACAGTAAAAACGGAATGCCGACCAGCGCGGTCAGGACTCGGGGGAGAAGCACTAGAGGCCTCCGAAGCGCCGGCTGCGCCCTTGGAACTGGGCGATCGCTTCATGCAGGTGGGTCTTGCGGAAGTCCGGCCAGTTCGTCTGCGTGACGACGAGCTCCGCGTAGGCGATCTGCCAGAGCAGAAAATTGGAGATGCGCATCTCGCCGGAGGTGCGGATCAAAAGATCGGGATCGGGCAGGCCCGCCGTGTAGAGACGCCCGGAAATCTCCTCTTCGGAAACCTCCTTCACTCCGTCGCGGAGCAAGCCGTTCACCGCGTCGACGATCTCGGCGCGCGAGCCGTAGTTCAGCGCGAGATTGAGCACCAGGCCGGTGTTCTTGTCGAGAAACGCCATGGACTCGTCGAGCTGCGCGCGCACGCTTTCCGGCAGCCCCTGAAGCCGCCCGGAGGCCCGGAGGCGGACGTTGTTCTTGTCGAGTTCCGGAGTCTCTTCCTTGAGCGCCCACGCGAGCAGGTCCATCAAGGTGTCCACTTCCTCTTTTGGGCGCAGCCAGTTCTCCGTCGAGAACGAGTACAGCGTCAGCGCCTCGATGCCGAGTTCGCCGCAGCTGCGCACCGCCTCGCGCACCGAATCCACGCCGGCCTTATGGCCGGCCGCGCGCGGCAGTCCGCGGGCTTTCGCCCAGCGGCCGTTGCCGTCCATGATGATCGCCACATGGCGGGGGAGGCGCTTTAAATCGAGTTCGGGGAGCGGCACCGGAGTTATTCTATCAAACCCGCGGCTCAGGGTTTTTCCGAGAATGCGTTTTACGGAGTCGGAATCGGGAACTCTTGGGTCTCCCCGATCGTACGAGCAGGCAGGGGGGGTTGTGATCTATGACTTTTAAGTTACACTATGGACGATAAGATATTCTCACTTTGGCGCTACCGTACCCGGAACGGGCGAGTTCCCGTGTCGGAGTGGATCGAAGCCTTGGACGCCGCGTCGGCCGCGCGCATCTTGGTGTACCTGGAAAGGCTGCGCTTCGGTCGGGCCGGAGGGCTGCGATCCGTTGGAAGGGGCGTCTGGGAGCTTAAGATCGATGTCGGTCCGGGCTATCGCGTTTACTTTTCCCAGGTTGGAAAAAGATTGCTTCTGCTGCTCTGCGGCGGCGACAAAGGCTCACAGCGCCGAGACGTCCGCCTCGCCAAGCGCTATCGAGAGGATTATCTGGAGCGAATGACATGAACAAACGAAATCCGGCCGCCTCGCACGAGGCCGAGATGATCAAGGACTTCCGCAGCCGCCCCCGGCGCGCGGCCGCCTACCTAAACGCCGCGCTCGAAATCGCCTGCGAGCAAAACGACCCTTCGCTTCTGCTCAGCGCTTTAGCGACGGTCGCCCGGGCGCGCGGCATGAGCAAGGTCGCGCGGGACGCGACTCTCCAGCGAGAAAGCCTGCACCGCATGCTCTCCAAGAAGGGAAACCCCCAATGGCGCAGCCTGTTTCGGGTGCTGCGCGCGCTCGACCTGCGGCCCAGGATCGACGCCGCTTAGACCGTCGTCACTTCCTTCTGCTTCTCTTCGATCAAGGCGTCCACGTCGGCGACGAACTTGTCGGTGAGCTTCTGGATGGCGCCTTCGAAGGCCTTCACCTGGTCTTCGGGGAGATTCTCGGCCTTGGCGCGCTTCTTGATCGCGTCCATGGCGTCCTTGCGGTCCGAGCGGATCGACACGCGGTACTCCTCGCCGATCTTGCCGACCTGCTTGGAGAGATCCTTGCGGCGCTCCTCGGTCATGGTGGGGAAATTGAGACGGATCACCTTGCCGTCGTTCTGGGTGGGGACGCCGAGGTCGCTCTTTTGCAGGGCCTTATCGAGCGGGTCCAAGGCGTTCGCGTCCCAGGGGCGCAGTTCCAGCGTCCGGGGTTCGGGCACGGAGACCGCCGCGACCTGCTTGATCGGCACCATCGATCCGTAGTACTCGACCTTGATGTGATCGACCATCGCGGGGTTCGCCCGCCCGGTCCGCACGCCCGACAAATCGTCTTTCAGCTTCGCGATCCGTTCCTGCATCGACGCTTCGGCTTTGTCCTTTTCTGACATCGTTGTCTCTCCCTGAGCAAGCTTATTCTTCGAGGATCGTCCCGACGCGCACGCCGCTGACGGCCTTCGCGATGTTCCCGCGCGTCGCGAGATTGAAAACGACCAAGGGCATCTTGTTTTCCATGCACAGCGTGATCGCCGTCGCGTCCATCACGCGCAGACGACGCTTGATCGCGTCCATGTACCGCAGCCGCTTGTAGAGCTTGGCCTTCTTATTGCGCACCGGATCGTCGTCGTAGACCCCGTCGACCTTCGTCGCCTTGAGCACCACGTCGGCCTCGATCTCGACGGCGCGCAGCGCAGCCGCGGTGTCCGTCGAGAAATACGGGTTCCCGGTGCCGGCCGCGAAGATGACGATGCGGCCCTTCTCGAGATGGCGGATCGCGCGGCGGCGGATGTACGCCTCCGAGAGCTTCGGGATCTCGATCGCCGTCTGCACGCGCGTGGCGATGTCCATGCTCTCGAGCGAATCCTGCAGCGCGAGCGCGTTGATGATCGTCGCGAGCATGCCCATGTAGTCGGCCGTCACGCGCTGGATCGCGCCGCCGCGATCCTGCGCCCCGCGCCAGATGTTTCCGGCGCCGATGACGATGGCGATCTCCACCTTCAGCGCGTGGGCCTTCTTCACCTCCGCGCAGATATGGGTCAGCGCGCCCGGATCGATGATCCCGCGGCGCGCCGTTCCCGAAAGAGCCTCTCCTGAAAGCTTCAGGAGGACCCGCTTATAGCCCTTTTTCGCGGCCCGGGGGCTCATTCTCCGCCGAGGGTGTACCGGGCGAAGCGCTTGATTTCGATCGAGCCCCCGGCGGCCTTCGCGGCCTCGCCGATGATGGTTTTCAGAGGCGTCTTGTTGTCGCGCATCGACACCTGCTCGCTCAGGCAGTAGGCCTGGAAGA
>PFUL01000095.1 GCA_002790095.1 Elusimicrobia bacterium CG_4_9_14_3_um_filter_62_55
CCCAGAAGCAGATCGACGAGATCAAAGAGACCGACGGCGTGGACTGGATCACGGCGCTGAGGACGGAAGGGATCAAGAATCTCGTCGAAGGCGGGGCCCTTCAGATGGAACTGTTCGACAAGCGCGACCTCTTCGAGCTCACGCATCCCGACTACCCGGGCGAACGCCTGATCGCCTGCATGAACCCCGAACTGCGCAAGCTGCGCGGCCATAAGCGCCGCTCCCTGCTCGAGGCGACGCGCCGGGAGTTGCAGAAAGTCCGCGGCATGGTCGAGCGGGGCAAGCTCAAGGGCGCGGGGAAAGATGAGATTGGTGTGCGAGTCGGGAAGGTCATCGACAAGTACAAGATGGCCAAGCACATCGTGCTCGACATCCGGGACGGCTTCTTCGACTTCCACGTCGATGAGAAGAAGGTCGCGGCCGAGACCGCGCTGGACGGGATCTACGTGATCCGCACGAGCCTGGGCGAGAAGCGCTCCTCGGCGGAAGACACGGTGCGCCACTACAAAAAACTCACCCAGATCGAGCAGGCCTACCGTTCGCTCAAGACCGTCGACCTCCAGACCCGTCCAATCCGGCATCGTACGGAGGACCGGGTCCGAGCGCATATCTTTCTGTGCATGCTGGCCTGCTATGTGGAGTGGCACATGCGCGAGGCCTGGCGGGAGCTCCTGTTTTGCGACGAGGATCAGGATGCGAAGAAAACGCGCGACCCGGTGGCGCCGGCCAAGCGTTCGGAGGCGGCGCTGCGCAAGGTCCATGCGAGGGTTCTCGATGACGGCAGCGAGGTCCACAGCTTTCAGACCTTGCTGGCGCGTCTGAGCCAGATCGTGCGCAACCTTTGCCGCGTGCGGAACATGGGTCCCAGCGCGCCCACCTTCGAGGTCGTCACCACGCCGGATGCCAAGCAGCGGCGCGCCTACGAGTTGCTGGAGAGGATCGCGGTGTAGGCAGAACGGCGAAGTTTAATTTTTGCAAATCGCCTGAAATTTAAATGGAATCCTTTGCAAACCGGCGGGGAACTTCAGTCTAAAAGGCGTGACGATGGCCTGGATGTTCCGGCGCAGCTCCGCGCATCGCCTGACGTCAGCAGAGTGACCGTCCTGGAAGCGTCGGCGGGGCCCGGGTCTAACCACTTCTCGGGCGCAAAGCACAGCATTTGCCCCCGGACTTTCTTTATGCTATCCTGGCAATATAATCAAGTAGCAATATTATGTCGAATCAAGAAGAGTTAGTCTTCAAGATCAAAGCGGACTTCTTGAAATCTCTGGCCCATCCCATTCGTCTTGAGATCATTGAGTATTTGAAGGGGAAGGAAGCTTCCGTTGGAGAGATGGTCAAGGAATTGGGAGTGGAACAGTCGGGACTTTCGAAGCATCTTGCCATCCTGCGGCAAGCCGGGATCCTTATCTCGCGTCAGGAGAAGGTGATGGTCTACTACTCCATCCGCGATCGTGATGTCTTCAATGTCCTGCGCCTGATCGCGGAAATTCTCCGTAAGAAGCTTAGCGAAAGCACGGAGATGTTGGCGCACCTGGCGCGAACATAGCGATCCTGATATGCGCGGTCACAATGTTAAGGCCTTCGACGTCGTCGTCACCATGAAGGAAACTCGGCATCCCCTGATCTCCTTGACGCAGGTCGCCAAGGGGCAACGCGTCGCGGCTCGCCTCGGACGATGAGCTTAAGTGCTTTTGGGACAAGCTCAAGAGGATTTTAAGGCGTTAGGGTTGTCAACGACCATGTCAAAGCGGAACCTCGTCTGTCCAGAATGCCAGTCTCGTCCCAACAAGATCCGGCTCACTCCTGCGGGCACGCAGTATGGATGCGGAAAATGCGGAAAATGGTTCAGTTCGGGCGGGTCTCAGACGAAAGAGGAGCCGTCGTCCGGACGGTCGGAAGGCGAATAATCTTATGGCAGGCATCAAGCATGAGGCCGCTCCCGCGCATCACGCGCCTGTGGTCGCGGCGGATGATCTTTAATCCGGAACTACGCGGCGGTCCTGTCCTCCTACCCTATCCTCCTTCAGCCGCCCTAAGAGCCGGAGAAGGCCGTCCAGCATCGTAACAGGGTGCGGTGGACAGCCCGGAATAAAGAGGTCGACGGGAACCACGGAGGCCGCCCCGCCGAGGTGGTCTTCGGATCCGATAAACGGTCCCCCGCTGATGCCGCAGGCGCCGACGGCGATCACCAGGCGCGGAGATGGAACAGCCTCGTAGGCGATTCGAAGCGCCTCGCTCATGTTGCGCGTCACCGGCCCCGTAATCACCAAGCCGTCGGCGTGACGGGGTGAGGCCACAAACTGTATCCCAAAGCGCCCCAGGTCGAAGACGACGTTGCCGAGCGCGGTCAGTTCGGCCTCGCAGGCGCTGCAGCCGCCGGCGCTCACCTGACGCAGCTTCAGCGATCGTCCGAAGAGCCGTTTCATCTCCTCGCCCAGGGTCTCGGCCAGCTTCGCCTCATTACCGGTCACGAGCAGATCCTCTCTTCGGCTGGCCGCCAGGCGATGGTCCTTGGTGAAGCTGACGGCGCCCTCCGGACAGGCCGCGGTGCACTCGGTGCAGAAGAGGCAGCGGCCGAGATCGAGGGTGAGCAATCCGTTCTTCCCCTTTTCGAGCGCCGCTGTCGGGCAGGCCTCGACGCAGGCGGCGCAACCGGACCCGCACAGCTCAGGCTGGATCACCGGACGACCGCGGAATCGTTCGGGCAACCCGGGGTCCTCCTCGGGGAATTTGGAGGTCCGGTACCCTTGCTTGATGCGGTTTTTGATGATGTCGATCATTGTCGTCAGTCCGCCTATAAATCGTGCCCGGCATACGAAAGATTGAAGCTCTTGTTGCTAAGAGGAAAATCGGAGATCTCTCCTCCGCGCAAGGCCATCGCCAATCCGATCCAGTTGTGGAAGGACGGATCGATGACCTTATACCACTCGAAGCGGCCGTCCCGCCCGGTCTTGGCCACGTGGCAGACCTCGCCGCGCCAGCCTTCGATCAGCGATACCGACAGCCGGTTGCCCGCCGGTGTCCCACAGGGGCTTCCCGCGCTTGCTTCCGGAAGATTCTCCAAGAGCGCGTTCAGGAACTCAAGCGATCGCTGCGCCTCCAAGAATCTCACCATCGCGCGGGCGAAGACGTCGCCGGAGTCGAGCTTGATGACGGGAATATGCCTGAAGCGATAAAGCCCGAACGGATGGTCCTGGCGCACATCGCGATCCAATCCGGCGGCCCGGGCACAAACCCCCACTAAGCCGAGATCCTCGCAAACCTTCATAGATACAGTTCCTGTTTCTTCTAGACGGGAGATGACCGAGGGCTCGCCGAAAAACATGTCCGCGACCTCTTTGACCTGCGTCACCGAGCGCCTCACCGTCTCGATCATCTGCGCCCGCATGCCGTCCGGGATGTCAAAGGCCGCGCCGCCCGGCTGGAGCATGCCTTTCCCATAGCGGTTTCCGGACACCAGCATCAGCATGTTCAGGAAGTCGCCGCGCATGCGGCCGAAATACGCCGTCGCCGGCAGGTAGCCGATGTCGTTGCTGATCGCGCCGAGGTCTCCGATGTGATTTGAGAGCCGCTCGACCTCCAAGACGACGGCCCGCAACGCCTCGTCCCGCAGGCTCACCGACGCTCCGGCAAGCGCCTCTCGGATCATGCAATGCGCCCAGGCATGGGCGATGGCCGTATCACCGCAGATGGACTCGGCGACCGCCATCGACCGGCGGTCCGGCCCCGCGCTCAGCAACCGCTCCGCTCCGCGGTGCTGATAGCCGAGCTGAATCTCGAGGTGGTGCACCGTCTCCCCATGGCACTGGAACCGGAAGTGCCCCGGCTCGATGATCCCGGCGTGGATCGGGCCCACCGCCACCTCGTGCACCTCTTCACCCTGTTCCTGGAAGAACGGGGTCTTGTCCGCCAAGGCGCGACGGACCGGCTTGAGCCAGGGATGCCCTTCGGGGAGCACGCCCGAAGACTCGTGAATCTCGCGCTCGAAGAGATGCGCCTGCGGCAGCTCGGGCGTGAGCGTTGGGTAGCTTGCCGCGGGCTGAGAGGCCGCGAGATAGAGTCTGCCGCCGATGTCGTCCGCCAGCACCGCGAGCAGGCCGGCAGGTGCCCGATCGTCTGTTGCCTGGGAAAACAAAGCGCAGAGGCGGTGCTTGGCCGCGGCCATCTTGAGTATGCTGGAGCGGAAGTCCTCGATGGGCACAACCGGGACTTTCGAGAAATCGACCGAGTCGCCGTTTCTGATCGACGCGAAGCGCGAGGTCAGGCTCATAGCCGCCTCGCACGGCGATGGCCGCGGTCATTTTCTCGCATAGACTCGCTCATGACGCGCCTCCGTTGAGCAGTTTCGCCGCGTCGCCGAGGACGGCGGTGAGCCAGCCCGGCAGCCACAAGCCGAAGAAGACGACGGCCGCCATGAGCGCAAGGGGCGCCGCAACCATCAGTGGGGAATCGGCTTCCGCGGAATGATCGGATTCCTTGCCCGGCGGCAAGCCGTAGACGACCGAGAGGACGGTGGTGGCCATGCCGATGAAGATGACGGCAAGAAAGGCGACGAAACCTAAAGCGACGCCAAAACGGTTGCCGTTGACGGCCGCGCGCAGGATGGAGAACTCGCTCACAAACGGGGCGAAGGGCGGAGAGCCCGTGATCGCCACGAAGCCCAGCAGAAAGAGCGTCGCGGAGATCGGTACGCGGCGCAGCGCGCCGTGCGCGTGGTCCATGGTCTTTCCGCCGAAGGCGCGGTGGATATTGCCGGCTGTCAGGAATAGGACGCCCTTGGTCAGACCGTTGTTGATGAGGTGGAGCAGCGCCGCGAAGGTCCCCGCCGGGCCCAGCCCGACGCCGAGGGCCGCTATGCCCATATGTTCGACGCTGGAGTAAGCCAGCATCCTCTTGAAGTCGCGCTGGCCTATGATGAACGCGGCCGCCGTCGCGATGGACAAGAGTCCTATCAAGACGAGCAGATCGCGCGCGAAATCGGCGAGGCCTGCCGCGGCGCATATCTGGAAGGCCCGCAGTATTCCGAGAAAGGCCGTGCTGGTGAGGACTCCCGCCAGGATCACGCCTGCCACGCCGGGCGACTCGCCGTAGGTGTCCGGCTTCCACGAATGAAGCGGCGCCAAGCCCATCTTCGTTCCGTAGCCCACCAACAGGAAAATGAACGCCCCCTTGAGCCAAGGCACCGACAGCGTCCGGGCTCCCGACAAGAGTGTGTCGATGACGAGCGGGTCGCCGGTGCCCCCCTGGAGGAGGGCCGAGAGGGCGAGGAAGAAGGTTCCGAGGAGGGCGAGTCCGATGCCGAGGGAGCCCATCATGAGGTACTTCCAGGTGGCCTCCAGGGAGCGTTCATTGTGGTCGAAGTGAACAAGAGGAGCCGCGGCCAGCGTCGCCGCTTCCATGCCGACCCAAAGGAGTCCCATATGGCGGCTCACGCATACGAGCGTCACGGCGGCCAGGATGAAGGAGAAGCATGCCGTGAAGAGGCGGTTAGGCCTATCCTTGCGCAGCCGCAAATACTCCAGGCAGTAGACGGAGCAGATCAAAAACAACGCGCTCGACAGGCCCAGGACCAGCAGGTCGATCGAATCGATGTAGAACCAGCCGGAGGAGGAGGCCGGAGGGAGGCTCCGCCAGCAGGCGGCCACAGCCGCGGCATGGACGACGCAGCCGAAGGGGAGGACCCAAGGCCGATACTTGTCGCTGCCGATGACGAGCGCCGCGAGGCCCGCGGCGAGAGGCGCGCCCAGGAGGATCAGGTAGATCGACATGCTAGTCGTTCAACCTCGTCATCTTCTCGGTGCTGATGGAGTCGAAGGCCCGCGCGATGTGGTCGATGACGATCCCCATGACGAACACGGCGACGAAGACGTCCAGCAGTACGCCCATCTCGATGAGCCAAGGGACCTCGTAGGAGATCGCCAGGCCGAAGAGATAGATGCCGTTCTCGAATACGAGATAACCGATGACCTGAGTCACGGCCTTGATCCGGCTGATCATCATCAGCATTCCCATCATGACGGTAGCCAGCGAGATGGGAATCAACAGGCTGGTCCGAAGGCCGGCCGGCACGGGCAGCCGCTCAGCGAGAACGAAGGACACGCCGACAAGGGCCGCTCCGAGCAGCAGCGACGGAGCATAGCCCACTATCGGCTCCAACTCGCGCCGGATCTTGACCTCACGGATCGCGTACTTGAGAATACGCGGGATCACGATGCCCTTCAAGACGAACATCCCGGCGGCGAGCAGGAGGGCGCGGGGGTGGAAGCCTTCCGCGTGGATGGTCAAGGGCAAGACCCCCAGGCACATCCCTTGCAGCGCCACGATCTTAATGCAGCCCGTCAGCGAGGAGGAGCCCAGGAGATAGAGGCTCAAGAAGACGATGAAGGCAAGCAGCAGTTGGGAGAGTTGTTCCATGTCGCTATCTCAAGGTCAGGATTAGCCCGAACGTCGCGGCGCAGATCGCGGCCACCAGCAGTTGAGGCACTCTGACCAGCCGCAGCCGCGCCATGCTCGACTCGACGAGGCCGATCAGCACCGCCGCGGCGGCCAACCCAAGCAGGAGCGACCCGGCGGAGCCGAGCATCGGCAGCTCGGGCAATATCAGCCGCACCAGGAGGCCCGCCATCAGCACGAGTTTCAGCCCCGCGCCATGAAGGATGAACGCCAAGTCCGGCCCGCCGTGATCCAGGACCATCACCTCATGGATCATCGTCAGCTCGAGGTGCGTGTTTGGATCATCGACGGGAATCCTGGAGTTCTCCGCCAGCAGCACCACGAACAAGCTGCCGAGGGCCAGGATCGTGCTCGCCGCGGAGTTGAGACCGCCGTGGGGCGCGAACATTCGAACCAAAGAGAACTCGCCGGCGCGATAGGCCAGGCCGGCGAAAGCCAGGATCAGCGCCGGCTCGGCGAGGCTGGAAAAAGCAACTTCGCGGCTAGCGCCCATGCCCTCGAAGCTCGAGCCGGTGTCCAGGGCCGCGGTGACCGTGACGAAGCGGCCCAGCGCAAACAGATAGGCGAACAGGATCGCATCGCCGTTAAAGGAAACCAGCGGCGCGCCGGCCAGCGGCACCAAAGAGGCTGCCGCGATCACGGCGGCCAGCGAGACAACGGGGCCTAGGCGGAACATCCAGGTCGTCGTCTCGCTATAGACCGCCCCTTTGCCCAGGAGCTTGATCGTGTCGTGAAGCGGCTGCAAGACCGGCGGACCCTTGCGGCCTGCGACCGCGGCCTTCGTCTTATTGATGATCCCGAGCATGACAGGCGGCGCCAGCAGCACAATCGTGAGATAGGATGCGATGAACTTTAGAGTTTCCATAAGAGGCTGACCATGAGAAAGACCGAGACATACAGGCAACCCCATGTCGGGCCGTAAGCGACCTGACGGCGGGCGAGAAGCGAGCGCCGCAGAAGCCAGAACAACGCGCTCAAGATCCACACGCCCGCGCCCATCAAGCCGACGACGCCGAGCAGGCGCGACTATTCATCCATCCCCGCCGCGAGGAGCGGGAAAAGACGCCGGGAAGGACCGTCGCGAAGCCTAATGTGAGGACGGAGGTCAGTAGAAAGATCACGGGATTTGCCTCATGCGGGCGAGGATCTCCGTCGCGGGAGCGGGCTGGTCGAGCAGACGCCGGAACTCGGCGTCATGCAGGACGGAGGCGACCTTGGCCAGCAGAGCGAGGTGCGCTCGGACGGAGGGGCTCACCAAGGTCCAGACGACTCGAACCTGGGCTGCGTCCTGCGAGTCGAACGCCACCGGCTTCTTTAGAAAACAAAGGGACACGACGGGCCGGTCCACGCCGAAAACAAGGGGGCTGCGCGCATGCGGGATGGCGATGCTGTCGATGATCGTCGCTCCTTTCGCCTCCCGGTCCCAAAGCGCCTGCGCCGCCAAAGCCTTGTCGCGCGGGCTCGCCAACGGGAGCCGTTGCGCCACCTCGGCCATCACGGTCTTCTTGTCCTCGCCTGGAACGTCGTAGTGGATGTTGCCTTCCAGGAGAGAATCGAGCTGGTATGCGGAACCCTGGGACTCGGATGCGTGGTAAAGCGCCGCCGCCGGAATTTTCCGCTGATTCGCCCATTCCAGCAGGTCGACGCGGTTGAACCAATAGCGGCCGTCGATCACGAAGGCCTGCAGGCGTTCCTTGTTGATCCATCGTGAAATCGTGGATTCGGAGACCTTGAGCATCCTCGCGGCGTCGCGTAAGCTTATATCCATAGGGCTAAAGTTTCCATGCCAACAGCACGAGCAGGAACAGCGCCACGGCCAGCATGTAGTGTTGCAGCCGGCTGCGCCGGCGCTTGGCCCACGCCAACAAGCTCACGATCGCCGAACTCACGGGCCTCAAGAAGCCGTCCAGGACCCGATCGTCCGTGTGGGTCGAAAACTCAGCCTGCCCGGGCCAGTAGCCGACCGGGGACTGGTGGCGCATATGGGTGCCGAGCACGAGTTCGAAAGCGCCCGTCAGCGGCTGGGCGAAAGACGAGGCGGTGTACTGCATGCGCGGCGTGGGCGCCGTGAAGCCGCACCCCCAGGTCCTTCCCAGGGACACGCGCCCGCCGAGCAACACCAGCCGCACGAGGGCTAGGGCGCCTCCGACGGCGATGACGCCGAATCCAATAAGCCCGATCCTCCGGGCGTTCATGGCAGAACCGGCCAATGCGAGGCGGGCTGAATCCAGCGGGACATCGCAGACTACGGCCGCCGCCCTTTCGACAAGCGAAAGCGCCGGAACAGGGTAAAGGCCGATGAAGGCGCAGAGCGCCGCCAGCGCCGCCATGGGAAGGATCATCGCGGCAGGGGCGTCTTGAGCCGCTCTTGCGGCATCGGTCCTGGGCGCGCCCAAACACAGAGTCCCATACGCTTTGGTGAAGCAAGCCAGCGCGAGACCCCCGATTAGGGCCAGCCCCCCGATCGAGGCGGCGGCGAGCGTTGCCCCGCCGCTGTCTAAGGGCAAGGCCGAGGCCGAGGCCATATAAACAAGCCACTCGCTGATGAACCCGTTGAGGGGTGGTATCCCCGAGATCGCCGCAGCTGCGACCAAAGACAGCGCCGAAGTCCAAGGCATCGCCCTGAGCAGACCGCCTCCAGCCTCGATATTCCGCGTGCCCAGGGCCTGATAGAAGGCCCCGCTGCCAAGGAAGAGAAGCGATTTAAAGAGGGCGTGATTGAGCGTGTGGAGGATCGCGCCCGCAAATCCCAGGAGCGCGAGTTCCGGCCGATGACGTGAAAGGCCCAGACAGCCCAAGCCGAGCCCCAGCGCGATGATGCCGATGTTCTCGACGCTGTGGTAGGCGAGCAGCCGCTTCAAATCATGCTGCGCGAGGGCAAAGAGAACGCCGCCCACGCCGGAGACCAATCCGGCCAGTATCAAAACGACCGCCCAAAAGTCCGGCACCGACCTCAGCATCCAGATCAGCCGGAGAAACCCGTAAATCCCCACCTTGAGGAGTACCCCGGACATGACGGCCGACGCATGGCTGGGCGCGGCCGGGTGCGCCTCCTGCAGCCAGACGTGCAGGGGAGCGATGCCCGCCTTCATGCCGAATCCGATGAATGCGAGCGCCAGCAGCAACCCTGACTGCTTCCCATCGGAAGGCATGACGCTGCGGATTCCGTCGAAGTCCAAAGTCCCGGCGGCATGCCCCAGCACCGAGAAGAGGAGCAGCAGGGCCAAGGTCGCGGTATGGGTGCAGGCGAGATACAGGAATCCCGCGCGCCGCACCTCGGCATGCTCGTCTTCGACGACGACGAGAAAGAAGCTGGCCAAGGCCATCACTTCCCAGGCGAACAGGAAAAGAACGGCGTTCTTCGCGCAGACGACTGCGGCCATGGATGCCGTAAACAGAAGGAACAAGGGCCTAACCGACTTGCTTCGGGCCAGGCCCTCGGAGCGGCGGATGTAACCCTCGCCGTAGAGTCCTGACAGCAAGCAGACGACGAGCACGATAAGAAGGAAAAAGGCGGACAGTCCGTCTAGGGAAAAAGCCAGGCGTGCCGAGGGTAGGGACCATTCACCGAAAGTATCGAGGGAGCCGGTCGGCGCCCAAATGCTCTTTGCGACAGCTGCCAGGCCGGCCAGACAGCCGGTGACCAGGGAAGCTATAAATACCGCGGACGCAATCCCGGGTCGTCGGCAGGCGATGGCGCTGATCAGAGCGCCGAGAAGAAGAAAAGTGAGGCAAACGCTCAGCATGCGGCCCCTGCGGTGTTTCGCCGCCCGGCGGTGAGGCCCAAATCCACGGGTTCCGGCGTGATCCTGAAGGGGAGGCAGCTAAGCACCGGGTGGACGCATGCGGATAATTCCTTCGAGATGCCGTCTCCAAGCGACTCCGTTGCCCGATAAATTTTCATGGTGGATCGGCTTAATGTGTAATTACAAGCGATAATAGCATATCCAACTATTAGAATCAAAAGTTATAGGGGAATATTTTCATATAATAGCGACATCGTCGTGTGCTTGACAGCCTCCGGCGTCCTCCGTACACTTCTGAAACGATGAAGCCTCTCGCTTTGGCGTTCGCCTTTTCGTTCGCGGCACAGTCGGCCTGGGGCCAGGCCGGGGTTCTGCGTCCCTTTAGAAGCTCGGGCAAAAGCGACTCGGACAAGAGAGAAAGAGAGAAAGAAAGGGAAAAGCCCGAACCCGAAAAGAAGGAAAAGAAACCCGGCAAGGAAACCAAGACGGAACCGTCCAAGGCGAAAGACGAGAAGCCCCCGGAGCCCGGCGACCGGGATCATTTCACCTTTACCGACGACGTGAAGGCCGTCGCGTTCAGCGCCGAGGGGCGCTACGCCGCCGCGCGCGGACCGGACGGGGGCCCCGACCGCGTGAAGATTTGGGACACGCGCGAACGCCGCATGCATCTGGTGCTCGAAGCGGGGTGGAGCGGAACCCCGGAAACCCTCGCCGTCGGACCGGACGGAGACACGATCGCGTCCGGAGACGGCAGCGACATCGCGCTCTGGGACATGGAAACCGGCCAGCCATGGCGCCGCTTCGAGGATAAGGCGCCGTCGACCGGCGCCCTCGCCTTCGATCCTAAAACGAAGTATTTCGCGGGCGTCATGGGAACCCGCGTGCTTATTTGGCCGCTGGAACAAAAACGCCGCAATGACGAGAACGCGGCGCTGTCCTGGCCGGACTCGGCGGAAATCCGGGCGCTCTCGTTTTCTCCGGACGGAAAGATGCTCGCGGCGATCGGGTTCCGTTCCCCCCAGCGCACGCGCGGCCAGATCGACGTCCTCGACCCCGCGACGGGAGGCGTGATCAAGACTCTCCAGGACGCGGAAGTCGGTTTTTTCTGCGGAGGCTTCAGCCGCAACGGCCGCGTTCTCGTGTCGGCCGGCGTCCGTCCCACGCCGGACGGCCCGCGCGCGGAGCTCGTCTTCTGGAGCGTGAGCACCTGGAAGGTCCTTCTCCGGATTCCGACGAACATTAACGGCGAAGTGTTCGGGACCGCGTTCAGCCCCGACGGGCTTTCCTTGGTCGCCGTGATCGG